>JAFMCG010000044.1 GCA_017857895.1 Burkholderiaceae bacterium
GATCCGGAAGCCGTGGTGTTTGCCTCGCGTTTGGCACTGGATTTTCGCATGCAGTTTGGGCGCGATGTCGTGATTGATATTGTCTGTTTCCGCAAATTGGGTCATAACGAACAAGACACACCGTCTTTGACACAACCGCTGATGTACAAGCGTATTGGTCAGCACCCAGGTACGCGTAAACTCTACGCTGATAAGCTTATCACCCAGGGCGTTCTGCCTGAAGGTGGTGGCGATGAGCTGGTTCAATCCTATCGCCAGCTGATGGAAGACGGCGGGCGTACCATTGAGCCCGTTTTAACGGATTACAAAAGCAAATACTCGATTGATTGGTCTGCTTACATCGGTGCCAAGTGGACTGACCAAGCCGATACGGCTGTGCCCTTGGCGGAACTTAAGCGCATTGGTGAGCGAATCACTTCGGTACCTGACGGTTTTACGCCACACTCTTTGGTCAATAAATTGCTCAAAGACCGGCGGGCCATGGCCTTGGGCGAGCTCAATCTCGATTGGGGCATGGGTGAGCACTTGGCGTTTGCTACTTTGGTGGCCTCCGGGTACTCAGTGCGCATCACAGGCCAAGACTCAGGGCGTGGTACTTTTACCCATCGGCACTCCGTTTTGCATGATCAAAATCGTGAGCGCTGGAATGATGGCGCTTACGTGCCGCTACAAAACGTGGTCGAAGGGCAGGCCCCTTTTACGGTGATTGACTCAGTGCTTTCCGAAGAAGCGGTGCTGGGATTTGAGTACGGTTACTCTTGTGCTGACCCCAACACACTAACCATTTGGGAAGCGCAGTTTGGCGACTTCGTGAATGGCGCCCAAGTTGTGATTGATCAGTTTATTTCATCGGGCGAAGCCAAGTGGGGTCGTCAGTCAGGCTTAACACTGATGCTGCCACATGGTTATGAAGGCCAGGGCCCTGAGCACTCTTCAGCACGCATTGAGCGATTCTTACAGCTTTGTGCCGATAACAACATCCAGGTGGTTCAGCCCACCACTGCGGCACAAATTTTCCATTTATTGCGTCGTCAAATGATCCGCCAATTCCGCAAGCCTTTGGTGATCATGACACCAAAGTCATTGTTGCGAAACAAGGATGCGGGTTCGCCATTGAAAGACTTGGCGACAGATCGCTTCCGTTCGGTTATTGGCGAAGTCGATAAGGACATTAACCCTGCCAACGTTAAGCGTGTGTTGGTCTGTTCGGGCAAAGTTTATTACGACTTGGTGCACGCCCGCGCTGAGAAAAAAGCCAACAGCGTCGCCATTATCCGTGTTGAGCAAATCTACCCATTTGCACACAAGACGTTCGAGACGGAACTGCGCAAATATCCCAAGGCCACCGAAGTGGTTTGGGTGCAAGACGAGCCGCAGAATCAAGGTGCTTGGTTTTATGTCGAACACCATCTGTTTGGCAACATGACACCCGGCCAAAAGTTGGCCTATTCCGGTCGACCTGCATCCGCTTCGCCAGCTGTTGGATACCTCGCCAAGCACCAAGAGCAACAGAAAGTCTTGATCGATCAGGCCTTCGGTCGCTTTAAGTCTTTTGTGCTGACGAAGTAAACGCGTCCCTTTTTACGAAGCAATTTTATTTACGGAAAATTTGATATGTCTATTTCTGAGGTAGTGGTTCCCCAACTCTCTGAATCGGTCTCTGAAGCCACGCTTCTGACTTGGAAAAAAGCCGTCGGCAGCTTCGTCGAAGCTGACGAGATCTTAATTGAGGTGGAAACCGACAAAGTGGTGCTCGAAGTGCCAGCACCTGCATCAGGCGTGCTCACCGAGATCGTTAAGGGTGACGGCAGTTTGGTGACTTCAGGCGAGTTATTGGCCAAGATCGACAAAGCAGCCAAATCCGCAGCAGCGCCAGCAGCCGTTCCCGCTGTGGCTACCAGCGCGCCTGTGACGGCACCAGTAGCAGCGCCAACATCGGCCGGCTCAGCCGGCGTGGCCTCACCGGCCGCCAACAAGATTCTGGCAGAAAAGGGCATGAGTGCTGAGGGCATATCAGGTTCTGGTCGTGATGGTCGTGTGACCAAGGCCGATGCCTTGTCAGCACAGCCAGCGTCAGCCGCACCTCAGGCAAGCGCTCCAAAGGTAGCAGCTGCCGTTGCCGTGGCGCCAACACCCATGTCGGTATCGCTCGACGGCCGTCCTGAAGAGCGTGTGCCAATGAGCCGCTTGCGTGCGCGAATCGCTGAGCGCTTGTTGCAGTCGCAACAACAAAACGCAATCCTGACGACTTTTAATGAAGTCAATATGCAGGGCATTATTGAGTTACGTAACCGCTATAAAGATAAGTTCGAAAAAGAACACGGTGTGAAGCTCGGGTTCATGTCGTTTTTTGTCAAAGCCGCGATTGCTGCCTTAAAGCGCTATCCGCTTATTAATGCCTCTATTGATGGCAAAGACATCATTTATCACGGTTACTTTGACATCGGTATTGCTGTGGGTAGCCCTAGGGGCTTGGTGGTTCCAATCTTGCGTAATGCTGACCAAATGACGATTGCCGATATTGAAAAGGCAATTGCTGACTTCGGTCGTCGTGCTGCTGATGGCAAGCTTGGCATCGAAGAGATGACGGGGGGTACTTTCTCCATTTCCAACGGTGGTGTATTTGGGTCGATGTTGTCAACACCAATCATCAACCCACCACAGGCGGCTATTTTGGGGGTGCATGCAACCAAAGATCGGGCTGTTGTTGAGAATGGTCAGATCGTGATTCGTCCGATGAACTACTTGGCTTTGTCATACGACCATCGTTTGATTGATGGTCGAGAAGCGGTCTTGGGATTGGTCGCCATGAAAGATGCGCTCGAAGACCCACAACGCATGTTGCTTGAAATCTAATACGGAAGATTTATGTTTAAACAATTTGACTTGGTGGTTATTGGTGCTGGCCCTGGCGGCTACATCGCGGCCATCCGCGCTTCGCAGTTGGGCATGAAGGTAGCGTGTGTGGACGCGTGGCAAAACGGCGATGGGAAACCGGCGCCAGGTGGCACGTGCACCAACGTGGGATGCATCCCATCGAAGGCGTTATTGCAGTCGTCTGAGCATTTTGACCAAGCCAACCATCACTTTGCCGAGCATGGTATTGAGTGCAAGGGCGTTTCACTAAAACTTGATCGTATGTTGGGCCGCAAAAATGATGTGGTCAAGCAAAATAACGACGGCATTTTGTATCTCTTCAAAAAGAACAAGATTGCGTTCTTTCATGGCAAAGGCTCATTTGTCGGCAAATCGGCAGAGGGTTGGCAAATCAAGGTCAGTGGTACCACTGAGGAAGACTTGAGTGCCAAGCATGTCGTGGTGGCAACGGGTTCATCAGCACGCGCACTGCCTGGTTTGGAATTTGATGAAAAGCAGGTCCTGTCCAATGATGGTGCATTGAATATTGGCGCTGTACCCAAGCGCTTGGGTGTGATTGGTGCTGGCGTGATCGGTCTTGAGATGGGTAGTGTCTGGCGCCGTCTTGGCGCTGAGGTGACAGTGCTTGAGGCGATGCCTGAGTTTCTGGCTGCAGTCGATCAGACCATTGCCAAGGAAGCGTTCAAGATTTTCCAGAAGCAAGGCTTGAAAATCAACATGGGCGCCAAAATCAGTGATATTAATCGCACGGCGCGCCAAGTCAGTATTGACTGGATAGATGCGGCGGGTCAAGAACAGAAACTCGTGGTGGACAAGTTGATTGTGTCGATTGGTCGGGTTCCTTATACCGGCGGTCTGGGCGCTGAGGTGGTTGGTTTAAAGCTCGATGAGCGTGGCTTTGTGCTGGTAGATGACCACTGCAAAACCAACCTAGAGAACATTTGGGCTGTGGGCGATGTGGTTCGTGGTCCGATGCTCGCGCACAAGGCCGAAGAAGAGGGCGTGTCGGTTGCTGAGCGCATGGCTGGCCAGCAAGGGCACGTTAACTTCAACACCATCCCTTGGGTGATTTACACCTCACCCGAAATTGCTTGGGTCGGTCAAAACGAACAGGAACTCAAGGCCGCCGGGACTGCCTACAAATCGGGCTCTTTTCCGTTTTTGGCCAATGGTCGTGCACGCGCGCTAGGCGACACCACGGGCATGGTTAAGATTTTGGCACATGCCCAAACTGATGAGGTGCTGGGCGTTCATGTGATTGGTCCGATGGCTTCTGAGTTGATTGCAGAGGCAGTCACCATCATGGAATTCCGAGGGGCTGCTGAGGATATTGCGCGTATCTGTCATGCGCACCCCACGTTGTCTGAAGCCATGAAAGAAGCGGCCTTGGCCGTTGATAAGCGTGCCTTGAATTTCTAAACCGATTCAGGCGTGATGTTCTTGATGGGCACTGTCCTACGGGATCAGTGCCCTTTTACTGTAAAGCCATGAACGTAACTGATTACTACGATAAAGCACTGCGAGAAAAGGGTTTCAGCGCTGACTCGGCACAGCTTCAAGCCGTGGCACGCCTACAAATTTACTTTGATGATTGGGTTGCTTTTAGGCGCCAGCGCTCAAATGCTTTGAAAAAACTGTTGCGGCCTGCCAAAGTGCCCAAAGGGGTTTACCTGTGGGGTGGTGTTGGGCGAGGCAAAAGCTTTTTGATGGATGCCTTTTACACCTCGGTGCCGGTGGTGCGTAAAACGCGCGTGCATTTTCATGAGTTCATGCGCAGTATCCATCGCCAGCTCGAAGAGGTCAGGGGCGTACAAGATCCGCTTGATGAAGTTGCTAAGCGACTAGCGAAGCGTTATCGGCTGATCTGTTTTGATGAGTTCCACGTCTCAGATGTGGCTGACGCCATGATTCTATACAAACTATTGCTTGGCCTGTTTGATCGTGGCACTTCGTTTGTCATGACCTCAAACTATGAGCCCAGCAAGCTTTACCCTGATGGTTTGCACCGTGACCGGATCTTGCCCGCCATCGAACTTATCCTCAATCGTATGGATGTGTTGAATGTCGACAGTGGGGTCGATTATCGGCGGCGCGCGCTTGAACAGGTTCAGTGCTATCACAGCCCCTTGGATGATGCCGCTCAAAAGGCCTTGCAACAGACCTTTGAGGCGCTGTCTGATACGCCAGCGCTCGACCCGGTTATTTCAATCGAGCATCGTGAAATAAGATCGGTTGCCCGTTCGGGCAGCGTCGTGTGGTTCGATTTTGAGACCCTATGTGCAGGGCCACGCTCGCAGAACGATTATTTGGAATTGGCCAGTCGTTTCCACGCGATCATTCTGTCAGGGGTGCCTCAGATGAAACCGCGTCATGCCTCGGAGGCTAGGCGGTTTACTTGGCTGATTGATGTGCTTTATGACCACAAGGTCAAATTAGTCATTTCGGCAGCTTGCGAGCCTGAGGCGCTATACACTGAAGGTCCCATGTCCAATGAGTTTCATCGCACGGTTTCACGACTGCTAGAAATGCAGTCACAGGAATACCTCGATGAGCAGAAAAGGGCCGCCGTCACGTTGTGAGCGATTCGATGTCATTACTAGACCTTGTGTGAAGAGTTGATCCCATGAAAACCCGCGTTCTTACTGGCATTACCACCACAGGCACCCCACACCTTGGCAACTATGTGGGCGCCATTCGACCTGCTATTCGGGCCAGTCAGCAGCCTGAGGTGCAAGCTTTTTTCTTTTTGGCAGATTTCCACGCCTTAATCAAATGCGAAGACCCACAGCGTATCGCGCGCTCTCGTATGGAAATAGCCGCCACCTGGTTGGCTGCGGGCTTGGATCCAGAACGGGTGCTTTTTTATCGGCAATCGGACATCATTGAAATTCCTGAACTCTGTTGGTTGCTGACCTGCGTCACGGGTAAAGGGTTGATGAACCGGGCCCACGCGTATAAAGCATCGGTTGATGCCAATCGCGAAAAAAATCTGGAAGACGATGATGGCATCAACATGGGCTTGTTCTCATATCCCATCTTGATGGCTGCCGACATCTTGATGTTTAACGCCCACAAAGTGCCAGTGGGTCGCGATCAAGTGCAGCATTTGGAAATGGCGCGCGACATCGCGCAGCGGTTTAATCATCTCTATCCCGGTGCGGGTGATTGGTTTGTTTTGCCTGAAGCCGTGATTGATGAGTCGGTTGCCACGCTGACTGGCCTCGATGGTCGGAAAATGTCTAAAAGTTATCACAACACAGTGCCGTTATTTGAGGGCGGCACCAAAGCGTTGAAGACGGCTGTGGCCAAAATCGTGACAGATTCGCGTGAGCCGGGCGAACCCAAAGATGCCCACAGTTCGAATCTGCTGCCGATGTTTCGGGCATTTGCCACCGCCGAACAAACGCAGGAATTTATAGAGGCCTTAAGCGATGGCATGGGCTGGGGCCAGGCCAAGCAATCACTGGTCAATGTGATTGAGCAGGAAGTTGCGCCGCTTCGTGATCAATACGACCAATTGATGGCAAGGCCCGATGATTTAGAGGATATCTTGCAAGCGGGTGCCAAACGGGCACGTGAAATCGCATCACCGTTTATGGCGCAATTGCGCCAAGCCGTTGGTATCGGTGCGCCAAGCAAATCAAGACCTGCTGACGGTGGCAATCAAGCCGGTAAAGCGGGGAAGCCCAAGACCGGCAAAGGACCGCGATTTGTTCAGTTCCGTGATGAGCAGGGTCTGTTTCGTTTCAAGCTGATTTCTCAGGCTGGGCTGACCTTGTGCACATCACTGGCCCATCAAGACCCTAAGCAAGTGGGTGTCATTCTACGGCAGTTGGAACTTCGGGCACACGCGGTCACCGTTGAAGAAGAGGGTGAGACGGGCTATTTGGTGTTGATTGATGAGCAAACAGTGGCCCAAGGCCCAGCCTGCCAAGACACGGTCCAGCGTGATGGTTTGTTAAAAACCACTCAAGCTGCCATTGAGGAATTAGCCGCTTGAGTGAACTCGAATCGATATTTGGCTTAGAGGGTGGACTGGCCAAACACACCCCTGAATTTCGTTCACGTCCTGGCCAACTCGTATTGGCCCAAACAATTGAGGCGACCATCAAAAAGCGTGGTGTCTTGGTGGCTGAGGCTGGGACTGGCACTGGTAAAACGTTGGCTTATTTGGTGCCTGCCATCATGTCTGGTGCCAAAGTCTTGGTATCAACGGGTACTCGAACGCTTCAAGATCAGCTGTTTGGCAAGGACTTGCCGCTGGTGCGCCAAGCATTGGCATTGCCCTTGGTTACTGCGTTGCTTAAAGGACGGGCCAACTACGTTTGCCACCATCATCTTGAACGCCTGCAAGATGATCCGGAAGCGCTGCGATCTAAAAACGAAATCATCTGGCTGCGTCAAATCCGGCAATTTGCGGCGACCTCCAACACCGGTGATCGGGCCATGTTGTCAAGCGTGCCTGAAGAAGCTGATATATGGAGCCGTGTGACGTCTACGCGCGAAAATTGTTTGGGTCAAGAGTGCCCTCATGTGCGTGAGTGTTTCGTCTATAAAGCCCGTCGAGAGGCCCAGGAGGCTGACTTGGTGGTCATTAACCACGCCTTGTTCATGGCAGACGCCTCGCTTAAGCAAGAGGGGATTTCAGATCTGCTGCCTGAAGCGGACGTGGTGATTTTTGATGAAGCGCACCAACTCCCTGCGGTGGCCACGCGGTTTCTTGGTCAATCGATCTCAACGGGGCAACTACAGGATCTGGCGCGCCAGTCTGAAGTCGCTGGCTTGGCACATGCTCGCGAAGCGTTGAAGTGGAGTCAGTTAAGCGAAGCTTTGACGCTTGCTATCAAAGAATGGCGGCTGGCGTGTGATTGGATCGATCAGACGGCCAACCGACGTGCGATGCCCGATGACATTTTGCAGCAGCCCGAATGTATTGCCGCGTTTGAGGCGCTTTGTGAAGCGTTGGATCGCTTACTCAAAGCCCTGTGTCAGCATGAAGAGCAACACCCTGACATTGCTGCGCTCGCACGCACAGCGCAAACTTGTCAGGCTCGACTTTACTTGTGGCAGCAAGTGTTATTGCTTGGCTCAGGATTTGGAACCGTTTCGGGGTCTAGCGATATGGTGTATTGGTTAGAAAACACCAGCCAGCATGTTCGGTTCAATGTCGCACCACTGTCGATTACCGAGGCGTTTTCGCCAGACAAAAAAGGCGTCCAAGCGTGGGTCTTCTTGTCAGCGACGCTTTCGGTTAAGGGCGACTTCAGTCATTTTGTCGATCGACTGGGTTTGGCAGATATCGACACACACCGTCAGCCTTCACCTTTTGATTATGAGCGCTGTGCCTATCTCTGCGTGCCCAGCGATTTACCAGCGGTTAATCATCCCGACTACTCTGCGGCTTTCGCCAAGTGGATTTTCCCAATCATCGTACAAAACGAGGGCGCGACCTTGGTGCTGTGTACCACGTTGCGAGCCGTTGAACGAGTGGCCCAAGCCCTAGAGACGCTTTATGCTGAGAATGACCTGCAATGGCCTATTTTGCGCCAAGGTGCTCAGCCCAGAGGCACACTGCTGACTGCGTTTCGTGAGCAAGACCATGCGGTCTTGGTGGGCAGCGCCACGTTCTGGGAGGGCATTGATGTGGCTGGCGAGCGACTGACAGTCGTGGCCATCGATAAGCTGCCTTTTGCCCCGCCAGATGACCCCATCTTGCAGGCTCGCTTGAAAGCTTGTCGTGACAAAGGGGGCAACCCCTTTCTCGAGTTTCAGGTGCCTGAGGCGGCCATTGCTCTAAAGCAGGGGGCTGGTCGACTGATCCGAAGCGAGCAGGACTGGGGTGTGTTGATTGTGGGCGACAGCCGTTTGGTTGACAAACCATACGGTCGGGCCCTATGGCAAGGTCTGCCACCTTTTCAGCGCACCCGACAGGCGCAAGACGTGCTGGATTTCATCGCAGCACGTCGGTCTGGCATTTAAAAGTATCGCAAGGGATTCCAAAAGCTGTAGGTGTTTTTATCGAGTCCCTGCTCGATGAGTTTGGTGTTGGGATAGTTCGTCAATAAGACGCGCTCAAAATCCTTGCTCATATCGGGCATGTTGAGTTTCTGATACGACATCATGATGATGTAAGTGGCCTCTTCGGCCGCCGGTACCCCTTCATAATCGGTTAACACTTCTTGGGCACGGTTAATTGCCGCAACGTATGCTTGGCGTTCGTAATAAAAAGCGGCGGTGTGCACCTGATTCTCTGCCATGGTGTTCACCAACCAATTCATCCGCGCACGGGCATCATCAGCGTAAATGCTTTTGGGGTAGCGCGTTATCAATTGATCGAAAGATTCGTAAGATTCCCGCAGGGCTTGCGGATCGCGTTCAGCCGGATCTTGCTGGGTTAGGAAGGATAAGGCGGCGCTTGGTGGTGTAAAAAGAATTAAGCCACGTAAAAAAAGCATGTAATCAGAGCCGGGGTGACTGGGGTACTGACGCTGGAATCGTGAAATAGTCGCCAATGCCATTTCAGGTTCGCCTTGTTTCCACTGCACGTACGCCAGGTTAATCAGTGACTGCTGCGCGTAAGGCCCAAATGGAAAGCGGGCTTCAACAGCCATGAAGCGCGTGCCAGCATCTTGCCAAGCACCGGCATTCATCTCCGCCTTGCCAGATTCAAACAGTCGCTCGACGGGCCAATTGGCCGTTTCATCGAAGCCCTCACTGCCCTTTGATGAGCAGCCTGGTAAGGTTAGGAAGCTGGCCAGCAGCAATAACACCATGACCGCTCGTGCGAGCGGTTTGAAAGATAGGGCGGTGAGGTTAGTGAATGAGGTCACGCAAGCTTCCTGAGTGTTAGCATTTAAATAAGATTATAGGACTCGAAACAAGACTGTGAGTTTCATCATAAACGCTCAAGACCCACCGGATGACTTTGAAGCCCCCATTTTGCAGACGCCATGCCAATCGTTACGGTTTGTGGTCGGTCAAAACGTCTGGGGTGAAAGACTTGACAAGCAATTGGCCGTTTGCTTGCCAGAGCACTCCCGTGGGCGTTTGCAAGGCTGGATAGAGCAAGGGCATGTGCGCATCAATGGTCAGGCCCAGTCAAAAGTCCGGCATAAGGTTTCGGTTGGTGACGTGATTGAGGTTGAACCTCAGCAGGGCGAGGATTCGCTTGCTTACAGCCCCCAAGCCGTCGATTTTGAGGTGGTGGCACAATCAGATCAGTGGATTGTGATTAACAAGCCTGTTGGGTTGGTCGTGCATCCTGGTGCGGGTAATTGGCAAGGGACATTGCTCAATGGCTTGTTATTCATGGATCCGTCTCTGACCCATGTGCCAAGGGCTGGCATTGTGCATCGCCTAGACAAGGACACCTCTGGCTTGATGGTGGTGGCACGCACGGAAACGGCGCAAACCCATTTGGTTCGTCAGCTGCAAGCCCGAACCGTACACCGACAGTACGTGGCCTTGTGCCATGGCCACTTAAAAGGGGCTGCCGTGCTCGTTGATCAAGCCATTGGACGTGATCCAAGGGTACCCATTAAAATGAGTGTGACGCGCCCCATAGCCCCCAAAGAGGCGATTACCCAAGTGAACCGACAGCGGTTGGGCACGCTTGAGGATCAGGCGGTGAGTCAGGTGACTTGTCAGCTTAAAACAGGGCGTACCCATCAGATCAGGGTTCATCTGGCAAGCCTTGGCCATCCTTTGGTGGGTGATGTGCTGTACGGTGGTCGAGTAATAGCTGGCGCCAATCGCCAGATGTTGCACGCGCAAACCCTTCGATTCGAGGACCCCCAAACCGGTGAGTTGCTTGAATTTGTCAGTGAGCCGCCGCCAGACATGAGTGATGCGTTGTCTCACACCAACTGGGTTGAGCCCAAACCATGAGCCAGTGTTCAACAGATCAACACCCTTGGATCATTGCTGAAGGTCTGCCGTTGGGCCTTAAGGTCATGAGTACCACTCGGTTTGGTGGGGTTAGTCGGGCGCCCTTCGAGGCGTTTAATCTGGGCTTGCATGTCGGTGACGACGCGCAAGCGGTGTTAGAAAATCGTCGCTTTTTGCGAGCCAAGCTTCCGGCCGAACCCCTTTGGCTTAATCAAGTTCACGGCTGTGAGGTTGTTGATGCCGACCAGATTGAACATCGATCGACCCCATTTGAGGCCGATGCGGCCGTTACGATATCCCGTGACGTGGTGTTAGCCATCCAAACGGCGGATTGTATGCCGGTGGTGATTTACGGTGGTGGCCAGGTCTTGGGCGTCGCCCACGCCGGCTGGCGGGGTTTGGCACAAGGGGTGCTAAGCGAATTGATTCAGGTGATGGCGCAGAAGGTGGGCGCGTCTGATCACGATTTGAAACAGTGGCAGGCGTGGATTGGACCTTGCATTGGGCCAAGCGCCTTTCAAGTCGGTGAGGACGTTAGACAAGCATTCCTTACCCAGTCACCCCGTCATCAAGGGTTCTTCCAACCTGATGATGCGCCGCACAAGTGGCGCTGTGATCTACCGGGTTTGGCCCTGCACGCGCTTGAAGGCCTAGGCATTAAGCAGTCCAAATGGTGCGGGTTTTGTACGGTGACTGACGAACAGCAACGGTTTTTTAGCTACCGTCGCGATGGACACACTGGGCGCATGGCCACACTGGCGTGGTTGGGTTAGTACCGTTGACAAGTTTCATGGGACAGCGCACGATTGATCCAACTGTCTAAGATAAATCGCTAAATAGGAAACATACCAAACGTGAGCACACCGTTTAATCAGTCTTGGGCAGTACCGACAGGCATTGATCAGCAAGAACTGGTCAAACTTCAATCGGCTTTCATGGGCAAATGGCAAGCCATCACTGAGGCTGCGGCCAAGGGTGAGCTGCCAGCCGTCACGGACCGTCGCTTTAAAGGCCAAGCTTGGTCTGAAAGCCCCATGCACTTGCTGATGGCACACCTTTATTTGCTCTCTGGTGATGCGATGAAGCGGCTCGTAGAGACATCCCATTGCGAGCCAGCGGTTAAAGATCAGCTGCGATTCTCGGCCATGCAGTGGGTCGACGCCATGTCACCGGCTAATTTTTTGGCCACCAATCCAGAAGCACAACAAATGCTTATCGAGTCGGGTGGTCAATCCTTGCAGTCTGGCATCGGTAATTTTTTGAGTGATGTTCAAAAGGGCCGCATCACCCATTCCGATGAAAGCGAGTTTGAGGTTGGGCGAAACTTGGCGATTACGCCTGGTGCGGTTGTTTTTCGTAACAAATATCTTGAGATCATCCAGTACACCCCACAAACCAAAACGGTGTTCTCGCGTCCGCTTCTGATGGTCTCGCCTTGCATCAACAAGTACTACATTTTTGATCTGCAACCAGAAAGTTCATTCATCAACTACTTGGTTGGCCAAGGCTTCACTGTGTTTGTGATTTCTTGGCGCAACCCGCTGCCTGAAGACACCGATGGTATTGAGACGGCAGGTTGGGATGACTATATCGAAGAGGGTTTGATTGAGGCAATCGCTGTTGTACGCAAAATTTCAGGACAGCCGAAAATCAACGTGTTGGGGTTTTGCGTGGGTGGCACCATGCTCTCAACGGCCCTGGCTGTGTTGGCAGCCAAGCGGCAGTCGCCAGCGGCCTCGCTAACGTTACTGGCTACGATGCTTGATTTTGTGGATACGGGTGCCCTGGGCGTTTTTGCCAACGTGCCTCACGCTGAGTTGCGCGAACAATCCATTGGCAAGGGTGGTTTGATGACGGCGCGCGAGCTCGGCAATACCTTTTCCATGCTGCGTCCCAATGAACTCGTCTGGAACTACGTCGTTTCGAATTATTTGAAAGGGCAGTCGCCCGTACCGTTTGATCTGCTTTATTGGAATGGTGACAGCACCAATTTGCCTGGTCCGTTTTTCACCTGGTATTTCCGAAACACTTATATCGACAACAAGCTTTGCCAGCCTGGTGCGCTTGACGTGTGTGGCAAAAAAATTGATTTTGGCAAGATCACTATTCCCTCGTACGTGTTTGCCTCCAAAGAAGATCATATTGTGCCTTGGCACACAGCCTATCATTCCGCCGACTTACTCAAGGGACCGGTTCGATTTGTTTTAGGTGCCTCTGGTCATATTGCGGGGGTGATTAATCCTGTCTCCAAAAATAAGCGCAGCTACTGGACCTCGACCGAGTCTAACGATGTCGACCCTGACACTTGGTTTGGCGCCGCCACAGAGAAGCCAGGCAGCTGGTGGCATGACTATGTTCAATGGCTGGCCAGCCATTCTGGCAAGAAGGTCGCCGTGCGCCGAGGGCTTGGGTCACGAGAGTACCCAGCGCTCGAGCCAGCACCGGGGCAATACGTCAAAGTTAGAGCTGTTTGAGTAGTCGTTGGGATGGGTTTAAAACGTTATTTTAGGTCGCTGTACTTTCTTAAAAAAAAGGAGACGCAAGATGAGTAAAAGGATTGCGTATGTCACAGGTGGTATGGGTGGAATCGGCACGGCCATCTGTCAGCGGTTAGCACAAGAGGGTATGACCGTCATTGCGGGCTGTGGGCCGAGTCGTGACTTTGATCGTTGGATCAAAGAACAAGCAGAAGAGGGATTCACCTTCTACGCTTCTGTGGGCAACGTTGCCGATTGGGACTCAACAGTGAGTGCGTTTAAGAAAGTGGTCGACGAGCATGGCCCTGTGGACGTTTTGGTGAACAACGCTGGTATTACACGAGACGGCGTGTTTCGTAAGATGCTCTTAGAGGACTGGCGTGGTGTGATGGATACCAACCTAAACAGCCTGTTTAACGTGACCAAGCAAGTGATTGACGGCATGGTTGAGCGAGGCTGGGGACGCATTGTCAATATCAGTTCGGTTAACGGCCAAAAAGGCCAGTTTGGTCAAACAAACTATGCAACGGCTAAGGCAGCGATTCATGGCTTTAGCATGTCATTGGCGCAAGAGGTGGCCAGCAAGGGCGTGACCGTCAACACGGTGTCACCGGGCTACATCGGTACCGATATGGTGAAAGCGATCCGTCCTGATGTGCTTGAGAAGATTGTGGCGACCATTCCTGTCAAGCGACTCGGTGAACCGTCTGAAATTGCCTCAATCATTGCTTGGATTGCCTCAGAGGATGCGGGTTTTGCGACTGGCGCGGATTTCTCGCTCAATGGCGGTCTGCATATGGGTTGAGGTGAAAGAGAAGAATGGCGACAGGTGTTGCCATTCTTGTTCGCTTTAAATTAGGAAGAAGAAAAGAAATGACTGACACGACAGCAGCAGAGCCCGTAAGACTGATTAAAAAGTACCCGAATCGCCGCCTGTACGACACCAGAACCAGTACCTACATCACGCTCGCAGACGTCAAACAGCTCGTGCTCGATAACGAAATTTTTACGGTGTTAGATGCCAAAACGGGTCAGGAATTAACCCGCAGCATCTTGTTGCAAATTATCTTAGAGGAAGAAAGTGGTGGCGTGCCCATGTTCTCTTCGACCATGCTTGCGCAGGTTATTCGGTTCTACGGTCATGCCATGCAAGGCATGATGGGCGCGTACCTAGAAAAGAACATTCAAGCTTTTAAAGAAATTCAAGATCAAATGACCGACCAGTCCAAGAGTATGTACGGCACCCAGTTTGGGCCAGAGGCTTGGTCGCAGTTCATGTCAATGCAGACGCCGATGCTACAAAACATGATGAATAATTATGTTGAGCAAAGTAAGCACATGTTTGTGCAGATGCAAGACCAAATGCAAGACCAAACACGGGCGATGTTTACGGGTTTTCCGTTTAAACCCAAAGAGTGATTCGTTAGACCCGTCCTGTGATGTCGGCTCAGTGCTTTCTTAGAAACAGGGCGGGATCGACCCGAGCATTATTAAGGCTGACATTCCAATGCAGGTGGGGCCCAGTCGAGCGCCCCGTGCTGCCGACTTTACCCACCACATCACCGCGCTTGACGGTGTCGCCTGGCAAGTAGGCGATTTCAGACAGATGGCAGAACATGGTAATCACGCCTTGGCCATGATCAATGAAAATGGTCTGACCATTAAAGTAAAAATTCCCGATCAACAAAATGCGACCATCGGCGGGTGATTTGACTGGTGTGCCTGTTGGCGCTGCAAAATCCAGGCCGGAATGTGGGTTACGTGGTTCGCCATTGAAATAACGCTGTAAACCAAAAGGACTGGATTGCCGTCCTGGTACGGGCGCATCAAAAATTAAGTCAGACGGTAAGGCATCAGAGAATGTTTGATAGCCAGCAATTTGGATCTCAAGTTCTTGTTTGATGCGTGCCAGTGTTGCGGGCGGTGGGCTCACCATCGCCCGATCTTTTAAGGTGATGTGCTGACTGCGATACGTTTTGGTGGCGACCTCAAATGGCACATAGGTAACCGCCTGGCCCGATGGTGCAGAGCGCACCATTAACTGATGCTTGCCCACTGTGGTGTCTAATGACAAACCAACCACTGCCCACCATTGCTGCTTGGCGTCAGCCAAGACCAAGACAGGGGCAGCGTTGAAGAACGCTTGGGGTTTTTGGGTATGGGTGCCAATCGCCAAAACAGCCGCCCCACCTGGCACACGATGATCGAGCTGGCGTTCGATTTCAGTGATTGACTCAGGGGGGACGGCTTGAACGCTTTGCGCGAACGATCCCAAAAAAATCGCTAAACCACAAAAGCCAGCCCACAAACCAAAGCGAAGACGAACCATCACAAAAATACCTTTAGAGGTTAAGCGTGGCTTGCCAATGTTGGCCCACGTGCAAATGTTTCCCTGCCCCAGTGTGCACAATCCCATTCATACCAAAGCATATGGCGTGATCCATGTGGGGCATTTGGCGATAACTGGAAAGCAGCGCTGAGATGGTGGGGTCGCTGATTGAAGTCTGAGGGTCGATGTCCGGGATTTGGCAGCGTGGGCAGGGCTTAACCAACGCCCATTCGATAGGGCCGCTCACTGTTGGTATGACCATTGTTTTGATGTGATCCTCATCGTGGGCGTCAAGGCCTGCAACCACCACATTGGGCCTGAAACGGTCGGCCTCGATGGGGTCCATATCGTGCTCGAGCCGCTTTTGGTTAAATAATGCGATTGAGGCTTCTGAAATCACATTGATGGCAAAGCCATCGGCAAACTGAACGGCTGCGGGCTGGTCCCCCGACCATTGGCGATCACTTAGTCGCGTCGCACGCGGATCAAATTGCACCAAGTGAAATGTTTTCCCTGGCACTTGTAAGTAGTCGTTAAGCCACTGACTGGCATGTGGACCCAAATCAAGAGCGGGCACACGATCTTGCCAGATCTGCACCTCTCTGGTGGTGAAGTGTTGGTCTGAAGAGGCCGTGGGAATGGTGATGTCGGGTTGAGCGGGCGCACTGAGCGTTAAGGTTTGTGCCCCAATTGAAGGGGTTATCCAAACCAGATGCGGAATTTGACGTTGCGTTTGAAAGTGGCCCGTTTGGTCGACGATTAGCCACTGGCGATCGTACAAAAGACCATGCGACCTGATTTCAGCGCTTGAGACACTCAGGCCAGCACAAGATTTGATAGGATAGATATAAAGTGCAGTAATAGAGCCACTGAGATCAGGCATGATTTGTGTGCAAAACCGTTAATGTTGGTTGAGCATAATCGTTTTTAGACAGGTTTTTATGGGCGTGGGTCGACTTTGTGTCAGTTTTGCTCAAGGTCCCTGGTGCTTTTTATTCATTTCAAAGGAGAGAAGTCATGCCGTCATTTGACGTGGTGTCCGAGGTAGACAAGCACGAGTTGACCAATGCGGTCGATCAGGCCAATCGAGAGTTGTCCACACGGTTTGATTTCAAAGGCACGCCAGCCAAATTTGAGCTCAATGAATCTGTGGTGACTCAGCACGCCACGACCGCCTTTCAGCTCAAGCAAATGCTCGATATCTTGCGCGGCCGGTTCAGCGCCCGTGGTATTGACGTTCGCTGTTTGGATGCCGCCGACGCCATTGAAAACTTGGGCGGGGCTCGCCAAGTGGTGACCGTCAAGCAAGGCATCGATCAACCGACGGCTAAGAAACTGGTTGCGGCGATTAAAACAGCCAAGCTCAAAGTCGAAACGCAAATTCAGGGCGAAAAGTTACGCATCACGGGTAAAAAACGCGACGACCTGCAGCAAGCCATCGCGTTATTAAAGGCAACCGAAGTCGAGCAGCCGCTGCAGTTTGATAACTTCAGAGACTAGCGTTGCCCAAGGCGTGTGTGGGTGAATAAATCACGCGCCTCTCTAGGGGGGCACCGCCAGTACTGCGGTGGGGCTGGAACGCTGGCGCCAAGGGCGGCCGCGGCATGCCAACCCCAGCGTGGGTTATACAAAACCCCTCGGGCCAAGGCCACAAAATCGGCTTGATCTTGGGCGATGATGTCTTCAGCTTGTTGGGGTTCTGTGATCAGGCCTACGGCCATGGTGGCCATACCGGTTGCAGCCTTGATGGCTTGGGCAAATGGCACTTGATAGCCTGGCGACGGTGTTATTTTCTGTAGATTACTCACGCCACCGCTTGAGACATCAATGAAGTCGCAGCCCCGCTGCTTGAGTGCATGGGCCAACACAATGGTTTGCTCAAGATCCCAGCCGCCCTCAACCCAGTCAGTGGCTGAGACTCTCACCCCGAGCGTCATGTTGTTGGGCATCACGGCTTTAACCGCATCAAAAATTTCCAACACAAAGCGCATTCGATTCTCTAGGCTGCCACCGTATTCGTCGTCTCGTTGGTTGGCCAGTGGCGACAAGAACTGATGCAGCAAGTAGCCGTGAGCGGCATGCAGCTCAATGCCATCCAATTGCAGTCGTACCGAGCGTTTAGCAGCCTCGACGAAGGCGTTTTTTATGCGCTGTAGACCGACATGATCGAGTGCCGCAGGTGGTGCTTCGTTATCGAGCTGAGCCAGTGCGCTTGGCGCGCAGGCTTGCCAACCACCATTGGCGGCTGCCATTTGTGCACCGCCGTCCCAAGGGCGCGCGCTCGAGGCTTTTCTGCCAGCATGGCTCAGCTGAATGATCCATTTTGCGTCTGACAATGGTCTGGTCACCTTTAGCGTTCGAGCCAAGGCGGCTTCATTGTCGTCGCTCCAAAGGCCCAAACAGCCCGGCGTGATCCGGCCGATGGCTTCAACGCCAGTGGCCTCGATAATGACAACAGCAGCCCCCGACATCGCCAACCCGCCCAAATGGGCCAAGTGCCAGTCTGTGGCGCAGCCCTCTTGGG
>JAFMCG010000045.1 GCA_017857895.1 Burkholderiaceae bacterium
TGCAACGACCCTGGCCATCAACCCAGAAGTCATGTTGCTCGATGAGCCCACGCAAGGCATGGGTCATGAAGACGTCGAGCGGGTCACGGAACTGATCAAAAAAGTGTCCGCTGGTCGAACCATCATCATGGTCGAACACAACATGAACGTAGTTGCCAATATTGCCGATACGATTTCCGTTTTGCAGCGTGGCGAAGTCATTGCTGAAGGCGACTATCAGACTGTCTCAAAGAATCCCCAAGTGATGGAAGCGTATATGGGGTCAGCCGATGCAGAGCTAGCCGGCCACTAATTTTTTGCTGCTTCAACAATTCGAAAAAAACCCAAAGCCACATGTCAACAACACTTGCTTTAGAAATCAAAGACCTCAACGCGTGGTACGGCGAATCCCATGTTCTGCACGGCGTCGACCTTCAAGTCGCCAAGGGTGAGGTGGTTTGTTTACTCGGTCGCAACGGCGCCGGTCGAACCAGCACCTTGCGCGCTATTCTTGGCCTGATCAGCATGGCCAAAGGCTCAGTGAAAGTCGACGGCGTCGAAGTGATTGGCAAGCAAACACACGAAATTGCACGCATGGGCATCGGTTATTGCCCAGAAGAACGTGGCATCTTTGCCAGTCTGACCTGCGAACAAAACCTAATGCTGCCACCGAAAGTCGGCGAAGGGTCAGCCGTTAGCATTGATGAGATCTACGAAATTTTTCCAAATCTCAAAGAGCGGCGAAACAGCCCCGGTGGTCGACTATCTGGCGGCGAACAGCAAATGCTAGCGATCGCTCGCATTCTGCGTACTGGTGCGCCTCTGTTGCTTTTGGATGAAATCACCGAAGGTCTTGCCCCTGTCATCGTGCAAAAGCTTGGTGAGGTGGTGCGCCTTCTGAAAGAGAAAGGATTTACGGTTGTTCTTGTTGAGCAGAACTTCCGCTTCGCATCCAAGCTTGCCGACCGAAACTATGTGATCGAACACGGTCAGGTCGTCAAGATGGTGGAAAAAGATCGGCTTGAAGAAAGCCGTGCAGAACTGGAAACGTTACTTGGTGTTTAAACACACTAGGGCTCATTTCCAGCAACACAGTCAGCTCAAGGAGACATAAATATGAAAAAATCGCTACTAACGCAAATGATCGGCGCTGCCTTCATGATGAGTGCAGGCACCGCCTCAGCTCAATTAACCGACGACAGTGTTCGGATTGGTGTGTTGACAGACATGTCAGGCATCTACTCCGCTGTTGAAGGTCCTGGCGCACTGTTAGCCGCCCAAATGGCTGTCGAAGATTTCGGTGGCTCAGTCTTGGGTAAAGAAATTATCATCACATCAGCTGATACACAGTCCAAAGCTGACCTGTCCGGTTCACAAGCCCGTGAAATGATTGACCGCGACAAGGTCGATGTGTTGATGGGTAACGTGTCCACCTCTTCGGCACTCGCTGCCATGGAAGTAGCCGACCAGCGCAAGAAAATCGCTTTTGTGACTGGTGCAGCTTCGCTGCCCATTACCAACGAACGTTGCAACCCTTACACCGTTCACTACGTTTATGATACCTATGCTTTGGCTCACGGCACAGCAAGCGCAGTGGTTGCTGGTGGCAAGAAAAGCTGGTTCTTTGTGACAGCGGATTACGCCTTTGGTCACACGCTGCAACGCGACGCCTCATCCGTGGTTAATGCCAATGGCGGTAAAGTTTTGGGCAGCGTGGCTCACCCCATCAAAACCACCGACTTTGCCTCATATTTGGCTCAAGCTCAGTCCTCAGGCGCTGAAGTCATCGCTTTGGCTAATGCCGGTGGCGACACGATTGGCTCAGTCAAGCAAGCTGCCGAGCTCGGTATCATGGGTTCAAAGCAAACGGTTGTGCCATTGCTAATGTTCACCAGCGACATTCGCGCTTTGGGTCTGCGTGAGACGCAAGGCATGAACTTTACGGTGGGTTGGTACTGGGACTTCTCTGATGCGAACCGTGACTTTTCTAAGCGCTTCATGACCCGTTTCAAAAATGTTGCACCGACGTCCGTTCAAGCTGGCGTCTACTCAGCAACCATGAACTACCTGAAGGCCGTTCAAGCGACCAAGACGGATGATTCTGACAAGGTCATGGCTTATCTAAAAGCCACGCCCATTGATGATGGTCTGTTCAAGGGCGTGATACGTGCCGACGGTAAGTTTGAGCATGACATGTACTTGCTGCAGGTTAAGTCACCCAAGGAATCCAAGAACCGTAATGATATTGCCACTGTCGCACGTGTGCTTCCAGCGGCTGAAGGTTCATTGCCACTGGCAGATTCCAAGTGCTATTTGGTAACGGGTAAAAAGCCCTCGTAATCAATAGATAGGGTTTAGGGGAACTTCATGTTTGAGTTGCTAGGCATATCGCCGCAAGCCTTAACGTCGCAATTATTGATTGGGCTTATCAATGGGTCTTTTTACGCCCTACTCAGCCTAGGACTGGCGGTTATTTTTGGCTTACTTAATGTGATTAATTTCACTCACGGTGCGCTTTATATGCTGGGAGCCATGTTTACCTGGATTGGATTAACCCAATTGGGTTACTGGATCGGCATGCCCGACCTTGAAGTTTCCTATTTGTTTGCTTTGGTTTTAGTCCCACTGATCGTTGGGGTCATGAGCATCGTTATTGAAAAGACCATGCTCAAGCGGCTCTATCACTTGGACCACCTCTACGGACTCTTGCTCACCTTTGGCTTGGCTTTGGTTATTGAGGGATTGTTTAGACACTGGTTTGGCGCGCTCGGTAACAGCTACCCCGTACCGGATATGTTCCGCGGTGGCATGCGCGTGGCGGAACTCTTTATTCCTTGGTACCGTTTGTGGGTTGTGGGCGTTGCTCTCTTGGTGTGTTTTGCGACTTGGTACTTCATTGAACGCACCAAACTCGGCAGCTTACTGAGGGCCGGCACAGAAAACCCCCGGTTGCTTCAAGCGTTGGGTGTTAATGTGCCACTGATTATTACCCTCACCTACGGTGCGGGCTGTGCGTTGGCCGCGTTTGCTGGTGTGTTGGCCGCGCCAATCTACCAGGTCACAGCCACCATGGGTTCTGAACTCATCATTGTTGTGTTTGCGGTAGTTGTGATCGGGGGGATGGGCTCAATTGCGGGGTCCATCATCACTGGGCTGTCGCTTGGTGTGATTGAAGGACTCACCAAGGTCTTCTACCCACAAGCCTCATCGGTGTCGATCTTTGTGATCATGATTATTGTGCTGCTGCTTAAGCCCGCCGGGCTGTTTGGCAAAGTTCGTTAAAGGGCTGGATGATGAACACGACTGCGCTAAACAAAGTCACTATTATTATTTTTGTGCTGCTCACGCTAGTGCCCTTTCAAGACTTGCTCTATGACCTGTTCTTAATGAAGGTATTTTGCTTCGCGATTTTTGCAGCATCGGTCAACCTACTACTGGGTTACGCAGGACTACTGTCTTTTGGACACGCCGCTTTTTTCGGCACCGCTTCATACGTAACAGCCCACATCATGAAGGAATGGGGCTTGACCCCTGAGCTTGGTATTCTCTTGGGTGTCGTTGCCTCGACTGCTCTGGGTTACCTCTTTGGTTTATTGGCCATCCGCCGACAAGGCATCTACTTTGCGATGATTACCCTAGCCTTGGCACAGGTGGTTTACTTTGCCGCAACGCAGGTGCCTTTCACCAATGGCGAGGACGGCATTCAGGGTGTCCCACGTGGCGAGCTGTTTGGCTTCATCGATTTGATGCCCTCACAAAATATGTACTGGTTTTCATTGGCTGTGTTGCTATTGGCCTTTCTGTTGATCCAACGCGTCGTCCAGTCACCATTCGGGCAGGTCCTGAAGTCCATTCGAGAAAACGAACCGAGAGCCATTTCGCTTGGCTATAACGTCGATCGCTACAAACTAATGGCATTCACAATTTCAGCCGGACTGGCTGGCTTAGGTGGCAGTCTCAAAGCTCTGGTGCTGCAACTGGCTTCCCTGGGCGATGTGTTTTGGCACACCTCGGGTGAGGCCGTGCTGATGACGATTCTTGGCGGCATTGGCACCCTCTGGGGCCCAATGATTGGTGCGGCCGTGATCGTGAACCTGCAGAACTATCTCGCAAACTTAGGTGGCTGGAGCACGATTGCAATGGGTGCCATCTTCGTGATTTGTGTTCTAGCCTTCCGCCGCGGCATTGTTGGTGAAATCTCCCATCGCCTGAAGATCAAACTGTAAGCAAACACCACCTTCACTAAACAAGCTCCTACCGCCGCTCAACCCTCGTTGAGCGGCGGTGGTTTTTTTAGGGCATGACCAAATTATAAGTTGGGTTAGACCAAACCAAAAAAACATACCAACTGGATAAACAGGCCATCAGTGTCTGCCCGATCATGGAAAAAGGTATAGTCGCTTGCACGCAGGCGCCGCGCTTGGTCAAAACCCAGTGTGGCACGGATACAGCCTTCTCACTCATGATTTGACTGACCCAAAGGTTTGCCCTTTGATTGGTGATGCTGGTGTCTCAAATCAAACTAACGTGAGAAGTATCGAGCCCCTGATCTGCAAAGACAACGTTAATCGTGATATCGTCCTAGCACCGTCATACTCTTGTGAATAATTGCTGGTTTGAGCACTAACAACTAATCATTAACATGGGTATGTCACCTACCTGCAAAGCCTCCAAGAACCATGCTTTTGCCATAGATACAATCGAACAAAGGTTTCTTGAAATGAACAAATTTTTGGTTTACCCGGGTGTTTTGATTTTAGGTTTGACGGGGTCATTTGCTAAAGCACAGAAACCCCCTGCATCATTAGTCCCTCAATCAGCATTTTTTATTGGTATCGGTGGCAGTGCAAATTCAACTAATTTTGATAACCAAAGCACATGGGGCAAGGGCACAAGCTATTCCCCGCCTTACACGCCGCCAGTGGGTTCAACCAAAGCTTCTATTACGGGTTCCGCTGAAGGCGGGACTGATGTGCACCTGCCATCGCAAAACAATTTTTCACCCTCAATTCACGCTGGATTCTTCAAACATTTTTCAGCAAGCAAATGGTTATGGGGAGCAAAGTTTTCTTATAACAACTTACAAGCCACTTCGACTGTCAACAATCAATTGATTCCTCAGTCGGGCGGTTACACGCAAGGCGGTGTTTATACACCCTTCAATGGGAATTATTTGGTAAGGTCATACCAACAAAGCATAGAACAACAATTTTCATTGATGCCTTTTATTGGCCATTCATTTGAAAAAAGCTATATCTATGCAGGGGCTGGCCCAACCTATTCACAAATAAAAACGTCGTTAAATAGCCTGACAGGTTTTGCTAACTTTGTTGGTATACCCACTGCTGTTACTGGCCTTGGAAATACGAGCAGTTATGCTGTCAAGCAGTGGGTTTGGGGCGGCGCAGCCATGATTGGTGGAACATATTTTTTAGATAAGAACTGGTTTGTAGACTTAAATTACACCATATCAAAAACAAGTAACCACACCACGAATTGGGGCGGACCATGGTCTTTCGGTGGTGATGCCATTGACGGGCCCCGGACAGGTACCAATCAAGGCACCTCATCAGGAAGTATCGTTAATCAATCGCTGACACTTAGCTTAAATATGGCTTTCTAACATCCCAAAAGGCCTCACCACGCCACAACCCGTGAGGCTAGTTCTGACAAGACCATCAAGTCCGTTGCGGGCTTTTCAGTTATGGCTCACGTAATGGCAGCAAACGCACCTTCACCCAAAAAATGCCTGCACTTCAGCGGCTAAAACTTCGGGCAACTCTTCCGGGATGTAATGCCCCGAGTCAACCGCTTGGCCTGACACGTCATCGGCCACAGCGGCCCAATCATCGAGCGGCTTAAAACACTTCTGGATCATGCCATGCTTGCCCCACAACACGCGCAGCGGCATTGCTAGCTTGCGCTTAGCCGCGATATCGGCACGGTCATGTTCAAGATCAATGGTAAATGACGCGCGATAATCCTCGCACATGGCGTGCAGACAGGCAGGGTCCTGCATACCGGCGAGGTAACTTTCCCAACGCGCCGGTTCAAACACATGCCTGCCGGGATAGCGCTTGACCATGAATTCGTTCATGAAGAAGATGGGTTGCTCGCCAATCAACCGTTCAGGCAGCGGATGGGCTTGAATGAGAAAGAACCAATGCCAGTAACCCGCAGCAAACGTCATGTCGGTTTGCTCGTACATGGCCAACGTGGGTGAAATGTCGAGCAACATCAGGCGCGTGATACGCGAGCCGTGGTCTGCAGCCAAACGGTGTGCCACGCGAGCACCCCGATCATGCCCCACCACCCCAAACTGTTGATGGCCCAATCGATCCATCAGTGCAATCAAATCGAGGGCCATGGCGCGTTTGGAATAGGTCAGGTGCTCGGGGTCGCTCGCGGGCTTGGGCGAAGCCCCGTAACCACGCAAATCAGGCATGACGAGCGTGAAATGTTTCGAAAGAACGTCTTTAACCGGTTGCCAAATGGCACGGTTTTGAGGGAAGCCATGCAGCAAGAGCAAAGCCGGACCCGCGCCACAAACCTCATAATCCAAGGCAACCGCTGTTAACCCTACACTCGTGCCTGACACTTGACTGTTCATCGAATGAATCCTCGTGATTAGAGGCCTAGGGACGACCCCAAGTTGACCTATCTGACATTGGATCAAAGCGTATCATGTGGGCGGACCATCGCAACACCAGCCAGTTATGCCGCCAAGTACAGCCGTCTTAGGTCAGCATCGGCACGGAACTGTGATGAGTCACCAGACCACACCGTCCGACCTTTTTGAACAATCACATGGTGATCACACAAGGTCAACAGCTGTTTGATATTTTTATCGGTGATCAAGATCGACAATCCTTCGTGGCGTAAGGTCGCTAGTGCTTGCCAGATTTCTTGTCGCAACAGTGGCGATAGGCCTTCAGTGGCCTCATCCAAAATCAACAGCGTGGGGTGTGTCATCAAAGCGCGAGCAATCGCCAACATCTGTTGCTCGCCACCAGACAATTGGTTCCCAAAATGCTTGCGCCGATCCGCCAACTTTGGAAACAGCGCAAAGACTCGGTCAAGATCCCAGCTCGAAGTTGCTCGGGCTGGTGCTTTGACATTGGCTGGTGTGTGTTTTTTGTTTGGCTTGGCCGCCGTGGCCACCAAGTTCTCCCACACGGTGAGGTTCGGAAACACTTGGCGCCCTTCGGGCACCAAGCCGATACCCAAGCGCGCCATCTCAAAGGGCTCAAGACCCACCACGCTTTGGCCCTGCCACTGAATATCGCCCTGCCAGCACGGTAACAGTCCCATGATGGCTGAGACGGTGGTGGACTTACCCATGCCGTTACGCCCCTGCAAACTCACGCACTGGCCGGCAGGCACGGTCAAAGACACATCAAACAAGGCTTGACTAGCGCCGTAACCCGTTTGCAGGTGTTTGACTTCAAGTAACGGCTGTTGCTGCTCGCTCATTGAAGATCCTCGTCGCCAAGGTAAGCTTCACGCACCAATTCGCTCATACGAACATTGGCTGGCGTGTCACACAACAAAACTTGCCCGTAGACCAGCACACTGATTCGATTGGCCAAGGCAAACACAGCCTGCATGTCGTGCTCGACCAGCAACATTCCATAGTCAGCCCGCAGGCTATCGAGCAATTCAATCATGCGCTCAGACTCGGTCGGACCCAAACCAGCCATGGGTTCATCCAACAACAACAAACGCGGGTGGGTGGCCATGGCCATGGCGACTTCAACCAAACGCTGCTGTCCATAAGCCAATGCCGCAACCCTTTGGCCACGATCATCACCAAACCCGACGCGATCAAGAAACGCGTTCGCCTCTTGCACCATTTGCTGCTCTTGCATGACGGGTTTGAAGAAATGAAAGTTGTGCCCGCGCCCGGCTTGAACCGCGAGCAAAACGTTTTCCAGCGCACTAAAACTGGCAACCAAAGCGTTGATTTGATAGGACCGGCTCATGCCAGCCCGCGCGCGCTTGGCCATCGACCAGGTCGTCACCTCATGGCCACTCAAGAAGATACGCCCCGCATCGCTCGCCACCGCCCCCGTGATTTGATTGATGAGTGTGGTTTTACCCGCCCCGTTCGGACCAATCAGCGCATGAATCTCGCCATGCGCAACGGACAGGTTCACGTGATCGGTCACACACAAACCGCCGTAATACTTGACCAATGAATCCACCGTCAGCAGCATCGGCTGATTGCTTGTCACTTCAGACGGCGCAGCCCCCATCAATGATCCCCTTGATCAGCAGATGAGGCTTGTTTGCTGCCCGAAGGTGCCATCAGCCCCCACAAACCTTGCCGCAGCCAGATCACCGCCAACACAATCAATGGCCCCAAAATCAGTGGCCAATGCTCAGTCACTGTTTTTAAGCCATCTTCAATCAACAGCAAACCCGCGGCGCCAATCACTGGCCCAAAGACTGTCCCCATACCTCCAAGCAAGACCATCACCATGAACTCGGCAGAAATCAACCAACTCATCAACGACGGCGAAACAAATCCGGTTAAGTTCGCCATAAAAAACCCCGCCACGGCACAGATTTGGGCTGACAACACATACGCCACCAAGCGGTAGGGCTGGCTAGCCGTGCCAAGGGCATTTAAACGTGGTTCATTATGGCGCGATGCCCTAAGCACCAACCCGAATCGCGACTTCACCAAACGATGGGTAAACCACAGCACCAATATCAAGGTGAGTAACAATGAAAGGTAAATGGCGTATTTGTTACCGGTAAGTGCACCGAAGCCGCTCAATTCAGTCAGGCTTAAGCCCTCATCACCACCAAACGACCGCAAGCTCACAAAAACATAAAAAAACAATTGCGCGAAGGCCAAGGTGATCATGATGAAAGCCATGCCACGCGTACGTAGCGCGATCCAACCCACTGGCACGGCAATGAGGACTGTCACTGCAAGCGCAACTGACAAATGCAACCATCCATTGGCGACTCCCCAAGTCGACAAAATCCCGACCGTATACGCCCCAAAACCGAAGTACATGGCGTGTCCTAGACTTGCCATCGCCCCAAAACCCAAAATCAAATTCAAGCCAACAGCCGCCAACGCAAATATCAACATCCGGCCAAAGTACGTCAACACATAAACGTCATCAGCCAACCACGCATAGAGTGGCACCAGTGCAAACAGCAGCATCAAAAACCCAGCCACCCACACGCGGCGATCGACGCGCTCAGCGAGTGTAGGGGTTGCAGATGCGGTGGTTGAATCAACCATTGCCCTAGCCCCTTGCTCGAACAGGGAACAAACCCTCGGGCTTGAAAGCCAAGATGACCGCCATCAAGAGGTAAACCAGCATGGAAGCCAGGGCTGGGCCAATCGCCGTGGCCATGGCGGGATCAAAAGCGGCACGCAACCAAATCGGCACAAACACCCGGCCCATGGTGTCCACCAATCCCACCACGATCGCCCCAAAAAAAGCCCCCCGGATTGATCCAATACCGCCGATCACAATCACCACCAAGGTGAGGATCAACACAGGCTCACCCATGCCGGGCTCCACTGAAAGAATAGGCCCCACCAAAGCGCCAGCCAGACCGGCCAAGCCGGCACCAAGCGCAAAAACAAAACGATTTAGCCAAGCAATGTTGACACCCAAGGCCGAAACCATCTTACGGTTACTAGCACCAGCCCGTATCAACATCCCGATGCGTGTGCGCTCAATGAGCAGATACAAACCCAAGGCCACCAAAAGCCCTGCGACAATGATCGCAAAACGATACGCAGGGTAATTCAAACCAAAAATATTGACGGCATCAGACAAGTAGTCTGGCGCGTCCATGTAGATGGGCGCATTACCCCATACAACGCGCACCAGTTCGTTGCTAAATAACACCAAACCGAAAGTGGCAAGCACTTGGTCGAGGTGACTGCGCCGGTGCAAGATAGACAGTCCCGCTCGATCAATGGCAGCACCGAGCAGGAATATCAGCACCATCGCTAAAAATATGGCCAGTACAAATGAACCGCTGTGACTGGCCACTGTCGCGGCAAAGTAAGCGCCAAACATGTAAAGCGAGCCGTGTGCCAGATTCACAAAGCTCATGATGCCAAACACCAAGGTCAAACCGGCTGCCATCAAAAACAGCAGAATGCCAAATTGCAGGCCATTGAGCGCTTGGCCCAAAACCAAATTAAGCGTCACAGCGTTGCCGTTTTAAAGCGGGCATTGACCCACATATGAATCCGGGTGTGCTGGCAATGTCTTTTTCAAGGTCTTGTGTGACACGCGTCCCTTGGCATCTGGTGCGACTTCAAACACGTACATATCGTGAATGGGAAAGCCATTTTTATTGAATTTGAAGTCACCACGCACAGAATCAAATTCGGCTGCACGTAGCGCTGCCATCAAGGCGTTTTTGTCTTTGTATTGACCACCAATTTTTTTGATGGCGCTGTTAAGCAGCATCGCACCATCGTAGGATTGGGCTGCATATTGAGATGGGATACGACCGTACTTGGCTTCAAAAGCAGTGACAAACTTTTGATTAACGGCATTATCAAAATCAGCACCCCAGAATGAACCAGAAATCGCACCAAGGGCTGTTTCTTTTAAAGCAGGCAAAGTAGAACCATCAAAACTAGACACCGACATCAGTGGGATCTTGCCCAACAGGCCCGCTTGGCGGAACTGCTTGATGAAGTTAATCCCCATACCACCAGGGTAAAAGACGTAAACCGCATCGGGGTTCGCTGCCTGAAGCTGAGCGATCTCGGCTGAGTAATCAGGCTGGTTCACACGGGTGTAGACCTCGCCGGCCACCCGACCTTTGTAGTAACGCTTGAAGCCACCGACAGCGTCTTTACCAGCTTGGTAGTTAGGTGCCATCAAATAAACGTTTTTGTAACCCTTGTCCGTTGCGTATTTCCCCACACCTTCAGCTTGCTGGTCGTTTTGATAGGAGACGAAGAAAAAGTTCGGCGCGCAGCGCGCTCCGGCCAATGGCGCAGGACCCGCGTTAGTGCCCATGAAAATGGTGTTCGAATCAGCCAAGGGCTTGGCAATCGCCATCATCACGTTTGAGAACGTGACACCGGCAACCACATCCACTTGATCGCGCTCAATAAAACGGTTCACCGTCTGCACAGCCAAATCGGGTTTGAGTTGATCATCTTCGCGAATGACTTCGACCTCAACACCACCGAACTTACCGCCCGAGTGCTCTAAACCCAGCATGAAGCCGTCATACATGTCTTGTCCTAGCGCAGCGGCAGGACCCGATAGTGTGGCCATGAAGCCGACTTTGAATTGCGCACTGGCAGCGCCACCCCAAGTGAGCGCTGCGATAAGCAACGCGCCGGATACACTGCGAATCATTGGAAACGTTTTTTTCATTTTTAATCCTCGCGATTAACAACAAGCCAAAACCCAAAGTAAAGCCAGACTTGGACGGTTTGAATTCATTAATGTAACGCTGCGGTCATCATAAACCGGTTACCAGTTTGCCATTTGTGATTCTTGTTTAATGCACGGGCCCATCACAGATGGTGCGACGCACCAAAGCTACAAAAGCGAGTAACTTACGCCAGACTGACAAATGAACCTTAAAACCTCAAAAAAATCGAATTATTTCTAATACTTAGGCGAAAACCCCAATTGCCCAATATGACAGCAAGAACAATGATGCTTCAGTAGTTCTTAAACACCGTATCCCAATTATTGCTGTTTGGAGACAAGAAATGAAAACAATCGAGAAAGCGTCAACGACAGTCTCAACTGAAAAAGTTGAAGCATCGTCATCGCGCCGTAAATTTTTTAAGAAAGCCGGTACTGTTGCCGTAGCCGCCCCCTTGGCTGGCTTTCCCATGATTTCTGTTGCGCAATCACCTGTGGTTTTAAAAATGCAGGGCGCCTGGGGTGCCAACGACATTTTCAACGAGATGGCTCAGCAATATGTGGCCAAGGTCAATGAAATGGCCGGCGGCCGTTTGCGTATTGACTATTTGACTGCTGGTTCGGTGGTTAAGCCTTTCGAAGTCACTGATGCCGTCTCCAACGGCGTGCTCGATGCCGGTCATACTGTGGCTGTGTATTGGTACGGTAAGTCTAAAGTGGCTTCTCTGTTTGGTTCGGGCCCAGTCACGGGTGCTAACGCTGAACAGACGCTGGGCTGGATTCAGAAGGGCGGCGGTATCGAGCTATACGACCAACTGCTCCAGGAACTAAAGCTCAATATCAAGGGTTTCTTTGCGTTTCCCATGCCAGTGCAGCCGTTTGGTTGGTTCAAAAACATGCCCCCACAAAACGGCAAAGAAATGGTTGGCTACAAATACCGCACTGTGGGCTTAGCCGCTGACATGTTGCAAGAAATGGGTATGAAAGTGACCCAATTGCCTGGTGGCGAGATTGTGCCTGCCATGGAGCGTGGTGTGATTGATGCTTTCGAATACAACAATCCAACCTCTGACCGCCGTTTCGGTGCGCAAGACGTGGCTAAGTACTACTCGATGGGCTCATTCCACCAAGCGATGGAGTTCTTCGAAATCGTCTTCAACAAGACCAAGTACAACGCCTTGGCACCTGACTTGCAAGCCATCCTGAAGTACGCCGCTGAGGCCGCTTCCTCTTCGAACACTTGGACCGCACAAGACAACTACTCACGCGACTTGCAAGAGTTGATTGTGAAGGATAAAGTTCGAGTTGTGCGTACGCCGAAAGCGATATTTGAGGCTCAGCTTGCGGCTTGGGACAAAATCAGTGCAAGACTGGAAGCGGCAGATCCATTCTTTAAGAAAGTGGCTGAGTCACAAAAAGCTTGGGCACGTCGCGTGGCTTACTACGGCTTCTTGAACGATGCTGACTACAAAGCGGCTTACGAGCACGTCTTCAAAACCAAGTTACCATTCTAATAGCTCGTATTTAAAGCGATATCGACCCCTCAGGCTAGCAGCACACCCGAGGGGATCGTCTGAGAGACCGCTGCTGGCTAGCTAGCGGTCTCTTTTTTAATACTGGAGAGTCACATGGTTGGCTACATACGTTGGATAGACGGTCTATCTAAAGCCCTCGCACACTCCTTTGGTTGGTGCATTGTGATGTTGACGCTCGGCACATGCTATGAAGTATTCATGCGATACGTGCTGAACGAGCCGACGTCCTGGGCCTACGACATGAGCTACATGTTCTACGGCGCCCTATTCATGATGGCGGGTGCCTATACACTTTCGAAAAATGCACACGTGCGCGGTGACTTCATCTACCGAAAATGGTCACCGACCACGCAGGCCAAAGTTGAATTAACCCTTTACGTTTTGTTCTTCTTTCCTGGCATTTTGGCGCTGGTGTTGACCGGGGCGACTTATGCGCTCGAATCCATGCGCATTCAAGAGGTTAGTGTTAACAGCCCTGCCGGTGTTCCTGTCTGGCCACTGAAAGCGATCATCTTCTTTGCTGGTGTCAGCCTGTTGTTAGCAGGGTCTGCTGAGGTGTGTCGTTGCCTTCACTGCATCAAGACAGGCGTTTGGCTGGACCGCGACGAAGATATCAAAGAGCTAGAGCAAATACTGCTCGAAACCTATGGCACCGATCAAGAGGCCCGCAAATGAGCGATCCAGTCATTGCCCTGTTTATGCTTGGGCTATTTATTGTTTTTATTTTTTTGGGCTTTCCGATTGCCTTCACGCTCATGGCGATGGGTATTGGTTTCGGGTTCTACGCCTACTTCGATCCCGCTTTAGCCTTTTGGGATAACAACATCTTCTATCTGTTGGTGCAAAACACTTTTAGTGTGATGAGTAATGATGTCTTGATTTCGATACCCCTGTTTTTATTCATGGGTTACATCATTGAACGATCAAACATCCTAGAACGACTCTTTGAGAGCTTGCAGGTTGCGCTCAGGCATGTGCCAGGTTCCATGGGGGTTGCAGCCTTGGTGACTTGCGCGCTGTTTGCCACAGCAACCGGCATTGTGGGAGCTGTGGTGACGCTCATGGGTTTGTTGGCCCTGCCATCCATGCTCAAGGCCGGTTACGACAAAAAGCTTTCTAGCGGCATTATTGCCGCTGGCGGCACGCTCGGGATTTTGATACCGCCTTCCATCATGCTGATTGTTTACGCGGCAACCGCTGGCGTCTCTGTGGTCAAACTTTACGCCGCTGCACTGATTCCTGGATTTTTGCTGGCTGGTTTGTATTTGGTTTACATCGTGGTGCGCGTCTTAATCAATCCAAGCTTGGCACCCAAACCCAAAAACGCGGATGGCGTGACCTTCTGGAAAGGCTTCAAGCTTCTACTGACGGCTTTTTTCCCGCTGGCCTTCCTCATCGTTGCTGTGCTGGGGTCCATTCTCTTTGGCTTGGCGACTCCCAGTGAGGCCGCTGCCATGGGTGCGCTCGGTGGCGTGGTCCTTGCCGTTGCCTACCGGGCGTTTACTTGGGATCGCATGCGCGAGTCGGTCTACCTCACCGCCAAAACCACCGCCATGGTGTGTTGGTTATTTGTGGGCTCTTGGACTTTCTCTTCGGTCTTCTCCTACTTAGGTGGTGAGGGCCTGATCGAACACTTCATTTTGTCACTCAACCTGAGTACGCTACAGTTCTTGATCATGGCGCAGTTGATTATCTTCATCTTGGGTTGGCCACTCGAATGGAGTGAGATCATCATTATTTTTGTGCCGATCTTCTTACCCATGTTGGTTATCTTTGATGTGGACCCACTCTTGTTCGGCTTGTTGATTGCCATTAACTTGCAAACCTCATTCCTAACGCCGCCCATGGCCATGTCGGCCTATTACTTGAAAGGAGTGGCCCCCAAAGGAATTGAGCTATGGGATATTTTCAAAGGCTGCTTCCCATTCTTGGGTATGGTGTTGCTCACATTGATCTTGGTTTACATCCAACCAAAGATTGTGACTTTATTACCTGACCTAATATATAACCAGCCTACTCAAGTTGACAGCGGACCTCTGCCAGAAGGTGTCATTGATCCATCATTTTTCTTGCAAAGTAAGTAATCCATGAATCACCACAATAGCCCTAACGCTGCCTTACAAGAACTTACCGCGCGCGGCATCGCAGAAATGATTCAGAGTGGCGCTGTCAGTGCCGAGGCACTGTCAACGCTGTTTCTGGATTATGCTCAAGCCACTGACGAATCGATCCACGCCTTTGCTTACCTTGATCGTGGTTCGATTCAAATGCAGGCACGACTGCTTGACGAGGGTCGCGCTCGGGGTGGCGATGTTGGTCGTTTGTCTGGCGTGCCTGTGGCGGTTAAAGACGTTTTTGATACGTTTGATATGCCCACGGAGTACGGCTCTAAAAGCCTGGCAGGTCGCCAACCGCGTTGGGATGCAACAGCCGTTAAGAAGCTGCGTGAAGCCGGTGCGGTGGTGTTCGGTAAAACCAAACTGCCTGACTTTTGTCTGGGCCAAGCCGCAGACACGCGTAACCCTCACCACTTAGAACACACACCGGGCGGCTCTTCGAGTGGCAGCGCGGCAGCGGTGGCCGCTGGCATGGTGCCAGTTGCCATTGGCAGCCAAACGGGTGGTTCGGTCATACGACCCGCCTCGTTTTGTGGGGTGATCGGCTTCAAACCGACGCGTGGACTGATTTCACGCGCGGGCATGCAACCACTGTCAACAACTTTGGACCAAGTCGGCGTTTTTGGTCGAAATATTGAAGACGTGGCGCTGGTCACCGAAGTCATGATTGGTGCCGACGACAGCGATCCGACAACCAAGGGCATTTTGCCGCGGCATTTGTTGTCCACCTGCCAGCAAGAGCCACCGTTCGCCCCGAAATTCGTTTTCATGCGCACGCCGTTTTGGGATCAAATGGACTCAGGTGCGCAAGAGGCGTTTGAGGCCCTCATACAAGCGTTGGGCGAGCACGTGGTCACCATCGATTTGCCCGATGTCGCCAAAGTGGCGGTTGAGCGCTTGAACACGATTGTTCAGGCTGAGTTCGCCAATGCCTTGCAAGAGCACCTAACTCACTCATCCGAAGAAGTCAGCGACCGCGTGTTGGCTATTGTCAAGCGTGGCCGAGAGACCAAAGCGATCGATTATTTGAAGGCCAAAGACGCCATCGAATCAACTGCCTCTGGGTTCGATGAGTTTTTTGAGCGCTTTGATGCCATATTGACACCCGCTGCGCTCGGTCCTGCGCTTAAAGGGTTGGACAGCACGGGCGACCCAATTATGAATGCTTTGTGGTCCTATACCGGCATGCCAGCGATTAGTTTGCCATTGCTGCAGTCTGATGAAGGGCTACCGATCGGTGTTCAACTCGTGGGCGCTCGTCACGACGACGGTCGCTTACTGCGTACAAGCCGTTGGTTACTTAAAAATTTCGACGAAATTACCGGAGATTAAATCCATGAAACAAATACCTGCGATTATCTCGATGGTTTTACTGGTGGCATTTCTATTGCCTTACATATGGAAAATCACCGAATTTCCATTGCTCGTTCTATTGGTATTTGGTGTTTTTTTGGCCATTTACGACTTTTACGTCAGTGGCAAAAAAGCAACCCAGCGGGCGCCGCAACATCCTTCTTACGACTCTGAAAGCACCTAAATAGTCTTAGAGAAAAGCACGTGCGTTGGGCGGCGCACGTGCCTTACACTCATGTGGTCGCATCCACCAGTTCGTATTGTTGCCACCATGCCCATCAAAACCGCCCAGACCCCGCGCTTACTTTCACGGCCAGTCTTTTTTTCACCGCTCATTGCGCTGTTGCTGTCTTTACTGCTGAGCGCCTGCGCACATAACCCGAACGAGCCCTATAAGCCCCTACAGGCGCAGCACGGTAAGGATGTCATGTGGATGCCCACCAGTGACCCCTTGGTGCTGGCCATGCTTGACATGGCAAACGTACAGGCCAGTGATAAGGTCTACGATCTCGGTGCCGGTGACGGACGGATCGCCATTGAGGCTGCGCGTGTTTATGGTGCCACCGCTGTTGGCATCGAATACAACCCGAAGTTAGCCGAGTTTGCCCGCCTCAATGTCGAGAAAGCTGGTCTGCAAAACAAGGTCACCATTATCACGGGTGATATTTTTGAAGAGGACTTCTCGAGCGCCACGGTGGTCACGCTTTATTTGCTTGAGAGTCTTAACATGAAGCTCAAGCCGACCTTACTCAAAATGAAGCCAGGCACGCGAGTGGTGTCTAACAGCTTTGGCATGGGGCTTTGGATACCCGACAACGCGGTGCAAGCCCCCAATGGCACAATCGGTATGTTCTGGGTCGTGCCGAGCAATATTGCGGGGCGCTGGCAGATCAGCAGGTTACCAGGATTCGCAGACAATACAACTGGCGAAATCAATTTGAAACAGTCATTTCAGTTTGTCGATGGGGAACTGTCCCAGCCCAACAACCCCAAAAGCCCAACCATCAAAGTCGAAGGCCGCCTGCTCGGCGATGTGCTGACACTGAAGTACACGGACTCAAGCAACCAACCACAAACACTGACCTTCACCGTTGATCAGACACAGTGGCGCCCCACAAACACCCCCAGTGCCAAGCCTGTGGCCAAGAGACTGCCATCATGAAATCTTTTTATCACCCCAACGAAGCCCTGCATCACCCCAAAACTTATCTATCGCGCGGACAAATGCGACCGCCGCAAGAGCTGCCAATTCGCGCCGACAAGTTAGTCGAAGGCTTTGTACGCATGAATCGATTGTTGCTAGAACCCAAAGATCACGGCCTAGAACCAATTTTGAGCGTGCACGATGCGGGGTATTTGGATTTCTTACAAATGGCATGGAAGGAATGGACAGCGCTCGGACCAGACTGGGGCGATGAGGTCATGTCTAACGTCTATGTCCGCGAACCCAATCCAATGCGCGGCATCTTGGGCAAGACCGCCCGTTACTTGGCCGATGGCAGCTGCCCGGTGGGCGAACACACTTGGACGTCTGCCTACTGGGCTGCACAAGCGGCGATTGCAGCCAGTCACGCGGTACTGGCTGGGGATAAACGCGCCTTCGCCTTGTGCCGACCACCAGGACATCACGCGCGTCGTGACGCGGCTGGGGGCTTTTGTTATATCAACAACGCAGCCGTGGCGGCTAATTTATTACAACAGCGCTACGCAAAGATCGTCATC
>JAFMCG010000182.1 GCA_017857895.1 Burkholderiaceae bacterium
TAATGACTTATGAACATGCCCCAAAAGATAGGCGAGGCTTCTACGCCTCTATTCCTCAAATCGGCTTGTCTTTGGGCTTATTTCTTGCTGCTGGAACAGTCGCTCTTCTTTCTTTTACATTAACAGACGAACAGTTTTTGAATTGGGGCTGGCGCATTGCATTTGTTCTCTCAGCAACAATGGTCGCTGCTGGGCTCTACATTCGTACGCATGTAAAAGAAAGCCCGGAATTTGAAGCGCAAAACAATGAAAATAAGAACAAAAAAGTCCCAATTGTTACGCTCTTTAAAGACTACCGAAAAAGTATCCTCCAAGGAATGGGGGCTCGTTATATCGATGGAGTATCTTTCAATATTTTTGGTGTTTTTGTTATAAGTTATCTGACTCAAACAATTCAAATTACCAGAACAGATGCATTGATTGGAGTCATGATTGCAGCCGTCATGATGTGCTTCTTCATCCCTTTCTTTGGCGCACTATCTGATCGAGTTGGCAGAGCAAGGGTTTATTTTTGGGGCTCAATTTTCACCTCCCTTTCTGCCATTCCAGCTTTCTGGGCCATGCAGCATTCTGGTGGTAATCCTTTAGTCATTTGGATCGCTGTTGCCATTCCTTTAGGCGTATTATTTGCTTCTATTTTTGGTCCAGAGGCAGCACTATTTTGTGGACTATTTGACCCCTCGGTTAGGTACACTGGAATCTCATTTGTCTACCAGTTCTCAGGAATTTTTGCGTCAGGCATCACGCCACTCATTGCGATTGCTTTAATTAAAATGTACGACGGGCAACCATGGGGCGTTGTGGGTTATGTTTTATTTGCTGGCCTTGTATCCGCTCTTTCTGCGCGCTGGATTGGAAGGACTGAAGTGGCCAAGGGCACATAAGTCGAAGGCTTCGATAGCTATCACTTCGTTAGACATAATGAAGTTCCTTGTTTCTCAATATTGTCGCCCGGACGCTGTATCAGTAGATGAGATAGCTGTATGCGGATCGTTTGCTCTTTCTGAACCCTACGGAAGCATGCACAATTTGAAGCGGCACAACATCCAAGAGTGTTGGCGCCGGTTCACCACTGACCCCTGTGTGGTGCTTTTAAATCGGAACCCAAAAATTTAAATTAAAACGTGTGTAAAACTACAATAAGACGCATGAGAAATTTATTCAATATTCTGGATCTGCTCGCGCATCTGTTCAATCAAAAGCTTCAAATCCATGGCCGCTTTTGTCATGTCACCATTAATTGACTTTGAGCCCAAGGTGTTGGCTTCGCGGTTCATTTCCTGAAACAGAAAATCCAACCGTTTACCAACAGCGGATTGCTTGGCACGTGTCTGCGTTGACTCATCTGCGGCGTTGATGATCAAAGACAGTTCTTTAAGATGGGTGGCCAGACGATCAAGCTCCTCGTTAACATCGGCTTTCAAGGCCAGTAAGCTCGCTTCTGCGGCTAAACGCTGAGAGATTTCTTGGCCATTGATATGAGCAAGACCTTCTGGGAAGGCTTGCATCATGGCATCACGCAACCGAGTTGCGATACGTTCGTTTTGTGCTTGTAAGAGGGCGGGTAAACGTGTTCGAAGATCAGTCACAACCGAGTGCACCTGCTGCGCTTGTTCAGCAATGATGGTTGCGAGACGTTGGCCTTCTCGGTAGCTGACTTCTGTCAATTGAGTCAAAGCGATTTGAGTGGCTGCAACACACAGTGGTGTCCACAATGATATGTCGGCTTGTTGGCGGTCTGGATCAGGCCATTGAGTAATATCAGCCAAGGTCGGCGCACTGATGCTGGGAATGTGCTGCTTGATGTGTTGATAGGTCGACTCAATTTGTTGTAGTAGTGTCTCAGGGTAGTGCTGCATGCTTTGCACTTTTGCGCGAGTGTAGTTGGCGCGTACTTCGACTTTGCCGCGACTCAGGTGTTGACTGATTAACTCGCGCAAGGGCATATCAGCTTGGCGCAATTCATCAGGCAGTTTGAACTGCAAGTCGAGATAGCGGCTGTTGACACTGCGTATTTCGATTACCAAGCTACCTGGTAAGCCCGAGGCTTGCCCGCTTCCAAAACCCGTCATGCTGCGCATGGAAATTCCTTTGTGTCATGCTCTGGCAATCATTTGGCCCAAGCTGTTGGCTCGATTGTAAGCGCCTGCGTATACTTCGGTTCACGCTTACAGCTTTCTGATTAAACCGATTGAGGAGAACTGACTTTGTCTCACGCCCACGACCCGAATGTTCGAGCCCATCAACGTGCCGCTGATGCTTTGCGACCCGTTACTTTTACGCGCGGGTTTACCCGCTACGCTGAAGGTTCTGTTTTGATAAGCATGGGCGAAACACGGGTGCTGTGCAATGCCAGTGTGCTTGATAAAGTGCCGCCTTTTTTAAAAGGCAAGGGCCAAGGCTGGGTGACTGCTGAATATGGCATGTTGCCGCGTGCCACTCATACGCGTTCAGACCGTGAAGCCGCCCGTGGTAAACAATCAGGACGCACACAAGAAATCCAGCGGCTGATTGGGCGCAGCTTGCGTGCCGTGATTGATTTGTCTGCGCTAGGTGAGCGCACCATTCACATCGATTGTGATGTGTTGCAAGCCGATGGTGGCACCCGTTGTGCGAGTATCACTGGTGCTTGGGTTGCCTTGGCTGATGCCATCGATGGTTTATTGGCCAAAGGGGCTATTCAATCCAGTCCCTTGTTGGATAGTGTGGCCGCGGTGTCGGTCGGTCTGGTCAATGGGCAACCGTTGCTTGATCTGGATTACGAAGAGGACTCAGGGTGCGACGCCGACGTCAATGTGGTGATGACAGGCGCTGGCCGCTTTGTTGAGGTCCAAGGCACGGCAGAAGGGCATACTTTTGATCGTGAAATGCTGGATCGATTGCTTGACTTGGCCCAAAGCGGCATTGGCAATTTAGGACAGCTGGCGGCTCAATCACGACAATGTTAAATGCTGACTGCTTAGGCCTTAATACGAAAAATGGCTTCAACCTCAACGGTGGCATTGCCTGGCAGTGCCGCCACACCAACAGCCGAGCGCGCGTGTCGACCGGCTTCACCCATCAGTTCAACCACCAAATCAGAAGCGCCGTTAATAACAGCCGGTCCTTGACCAAACGGGGCCGTTGAATTGACGTAACCCGTTAAGCGCACACACTCAAGCACGCGGCTCCAATCACCGCCAACGGCTTGCTTGAGTGTGCCAAATAAGTTCTCCATACAAACGCGCGCGCCTGCGTAGCCATCCTCAATCGATACATCGACACCCACTTGGCCCGTTTGCGTGAGCTTGCCGTCGCGGCTGTTGGTCTGGCCTGAAAGGTAGACCAATTCCCCGACTTGCTTGAAAGGCACATAGTTGCC
>JAFMCG010000183.1 GCA_017857895.1 Burkholderiaceae bacterium
CCATAGGTGTTTTTGGCCATGCCGGGAGTGAAACAGGCTTGCCCCACCGTGGCCGATTGTTGGTCGCCGATGCGCGCGGCGAGCGGCACAGCCGCACCGAGCGCAGCCACTGTGCTTAAGCCCACGACATGTGCGCTGGGCACGACCTCAGGCAGAACCGAGCGCGGGATATTGAATAAGGTCAGCAACGCATCGTCCCACTGCAATGTGTGAATATCAAACAGTAGGGTGCGACTGGCGTTACTGGGATCGGTGATATGCACAGCGCCGCCGGTTAGTTGCCACGTTAACCAACTGTCAATCGTGCCAAATGCCAGCTCGCCACGAGCGGCTTGTTCGCGGGCGCCAGGGGTGTGATCCAACAGCCAGGCCAGTTTGGTGGCGGAGAAATAAGCGTCAAGCAGTAATCCGGTTTTGCGGTAAATCAGTGCGTCGTGGCCTTGCGCGCTAAGTTCTCGACATTGTTCAACCGTGCGGCGGTCTTGCCACACGATCGCGCGTGCGAGCGGTTGGCCTGTCAAGCGCGACCACAGCACGGTCGTCTCGCGTTGATTGGTGATGCCCACCGCACTGATGTCTTGGGGTTTCAAACCCGCCGAAGCAATGGCTTGTTGCGCCGTTTGCTGCTGGGCGTGCCAGATTTCCATCGGGTCGTGTTCGATCTGACCCGGCGCGGGATAGTGCTGGGTGAGGGGTATTTGAGCCATGGCCCGGATTTGGCCATGCTCGTCAAACACGATCGACCGAGAACTGGTGGTACCTTGGTCTAAGGCTAGGAGGTAGGTCATGAGCCACTCAAAAAGTCGATGTCTTTTGATCTTAACTGAGGTTGATGTGAAACCTAAAAAAAACAAGTCGACACTTGGCCTTTACCCGTCTTTTGCCCGGTCAGTTTTGGCGCAAACGGGACGATTTGGGACTGTTTCTTGGTGTCTTGGTGGTCAAAGGCTCGCCGCTGACTTATTCTTATGGCTTCTTTGGCCACAATTCATTTGGTTTAAATCATGGATCTCTCTTCATTTGACGCTGTTAATCGCAAACCTGTCTTCGCCCGAAACATGATTGCCACCTCGCAGCCCTTGGCCTCGCAAGCCGGTGCGGCGGCGTTTGCGCGCGGTGGCAATGCCGTTGATGCGGCGCTTGCAGCAGCCATCACCTTAACGGTGGTGGAACCCACGATGAATGGCTTGGGTGGTGATGCCTTCGCGATTTTGTGGGATGGTAAAAAATTACACGGCATGAATGGATGCGGTCACTCGCCAGCGGCTTGGAGTCTTGAGCGCTTTAAGCATTTGAAAGTGATGCCCTTTCGCGGATGGGAAACGGTGACGGTTCCTGGTCAAGTGGCCGCTTGGGCGGATTTGTCTGAGAAGTTTGGCGCGTTGCCGTTTGAAGACCTGTTTGTTGATGCCATCAGACATGCGATGGACGGCTTTCCCGTCAGTCCGGTGATTGCTAAGCAATGGGAGATATCAGCGCAGGAGCTGGCCCCACAGCCTGGGTTTGAGGCTTTTATGCCCAACGGGCGAGCACCTCGGGCCGGTGAGATTTGGCGCTTCGCAGACCAAGCGGTGACATTGCGTGAAATTGCACGCACCAAAGGGCGGTCGTTTTATGAAGGCCGATTGGCCAAGTGCATTGCTGATTTTGCGCGCGAGCATGGTGCCGCGCTGAGTGAAGCCGATCTGGCTGCGCATCAAACAAGCTGGGTTGATCCCATTTCGCTGGCTTTTAAGGGTGTGCATGTGCATGAGATTCCGCCCAATGGTCAAGGCATTGCAGCGCTAATCGCCTTGGGTATGCTTGAGTATTTGCCTTACGAGCAAACCCAACCGGGTTCGGCTGAGCGGGCACACTTGGAAATTGAAGTGATGCGTGCGGCCTTCGCCGACTTGTATGCACATATTTCAGTGCCTGAAACCATGAAGGTCTCGGCGGCAGACTTACTTAGCCCAGCCTACTTGAAGCAACGTGCGAGTTTGATTGACCCCCATAAAGCAGGGCGTTATGAGGCCGGTCAACCGGAGTCTGGCGGCACCATTTACTTGTGTGCAGCGGATGCTGATGGCCGGATGATTTCTTACATCCAATCTAATTTCACTGGATTTGGTTCGGGGGTGGTGGTGCCAGGCACGGGTATTTCGTTGCATAACCGCGGCAAGAGTTTTCAGTTGGACGCCGACCATCCCAACGCCATGGCGGGTGGCAAGCGACCCATGCACACCATCATTCCAGCATTCATGACCCGTGACGGCAAACCCGTGATGGCATTTGGCGTGATGGGCGCCAACATGCAGGCCCAGGGTCACATACAGATGACCCTAAGACAGGCTGTTGAAGGCTTAAATCCACAAGCCGCTTCTGATCGCCCACGCTGGCGCATCGATGACCATGGTGAGTTGATTATGGAAGCGCAATGGCCAGCAGCAGTGATTGAAGGTCTCAAAGCAATGGGCCACACGCCGACGGTGCAACCCATCGACAGCTTGGATTTTGGTAGTGCGCAATTGATCGCACGGATTGAGTCCGACGACGGTGACACGGCGGCGTATGCGGGCGGTTCTGACACGCGTCGTGATGGCATGGTGGTCGGTTATTGATTTCTAGACAGTAGCACCGTCATTGGTTACTGTGGCGGGCATTTGACAAAAAATTGGGAGACAGATGATGAAGCTGGTCAGATATGGCAACGTGGGCAATGAGCGCCCTGGCTTGATGGATGCTGAGGGTACTTTGCGGGACTTGGGTCATGTGATTCCTGATATTGGACCAGCACAGTTGGCACCCGATGCATTGGCGCAGTTGGCTGCCTTAGACGTCTCGAACTTGCCCGTTGTGTCGGGCAAGCCCCGCTTGGGTTGTCCGGTGACTGGGGTGAGCAAGTTTTTGGGGATTGGACTGAACTACTCGGACCATGCGGCTGAGACGGGTTCGCCTATTCCCGAGGAGCCCATCATTTTCACCAAGACGGTATCTTGTCTGCAAGGACCAGACGACGAAATCATGCTGCCCAAAGATTCGACAAACACGGATTGGGAAGTCGAACTCGGCATCGTGATTGGGTCCAAAGCATCCTATGTGTCTGAGGCTGACGCCCTTAAATACGTGGCGGGTTACGTCTTGGCCAATGACGTCAGTGAGCGTGAGTACCAACTCAAGCGTGGAGGGTCTTGGGATAAAGGTAAGGGTTGTGACACCTTCGGACCTTTGGGACCGTGGTTGGTGACCAAAGATGAGATCCCTGACCCCAGTGATCTAGATCTGTGGCTCGATGTCAACGGCGAGCGTATGCAAACGGGCCACACCAGCAAAATGATTTTTAACGTCATTGAAATTGTCAGTTATGTGAGCCGTT
>JAFMCG010000046.1 GCA_017857895.1 Burkholderiaceae bacterium
AGACCTATAACGGTGTGGCGATCATTTCAAAGCTGCCGGCAACTGATGTGGTGGTCAACATCCCGGGCTTTGAAGACCCGCAACAAAGAGTGATCTCAGCGTCATACGCCACGCCGATCGGTTCTGTGCGTATCGTCAATGCCTATTGCCCCAATGGCCAATCGCTGGATTCAGACAAGTATTTTTATAAGCTGGCTTGGTACGAGGCCTTTCATCAATGGTTAAGTACCACCCTGCCCCAGCACCCTCAGTTGGCTGTGCTTGGTGACTACAACATCGCGCCAGCTGACGCTGATGTTCACAACCCGGACCGCTGGAAGGGCCAGGTGTTGGTATCAGAACCGGAACGCGCCGCTTTTGAAAAGCTTTTGGGTTTGGGGTTGGTTGATTCGTTTCGCCTCTTTGACCAGCCAGAGAAAACCTTCAGCTGGTGGGACTACCGCCTAAACGGCTATAAACGTAATGCAGGTTTGCGTATTGATCACGTCCTTTTGTCTGAACCACTCAAAGCACGATGTTTATCATGCGTGGTCGACAAAACGCCGAGAGAAAACGTACAACCGTCAGACCACGCACCTGTGATGGCGCAACTGTCGGTTGATTAAGGCTTACTTGGTGTCCTGCTCTGCTCTTTCTTCAGGCTGCACCTCATCGAGCGGCACCAGCCAATCATGGGCTTTGACCAATTGTTGCAAGGCTCGGCGTTGCACGCTGATGCGGCGCAAAGCAATTTCCATGGGCTCCACCCGGCAGTGACCGACCGCACCAGCGGTGAGTAAGGACTGCTTCAGTTGCTGATAAGCGTCTTCAAGCGCTTTCTGCGCTGTCTGTGCTTGGATGACTTGATTGTCCTCTTGCTTACTGAGAGACCCTGTCAGCATTTGCTCAGCCAGTTGCGACTCGCATTTGGCGTAATGCGAATATTCATGGGTGAAACGGGCATCAGTAAAAAGATCAGCTGACAGGCTTAATGCCTCATTGACGTTATCGACCGCATTCTCTAAGTAGCGTCTGACGCGCAACAGACGAGCCAACCGAAGGCCCGTGGGCTCGTCCATGGCATTGCGATTCATCTGATCAATAAAATCTTCACTGGCCTTAAGCAGCAGCGACAGATCAAGCGCACGTTGGGCGTTAATTTCGGCAACGGATTTTGCTGCTTGTTTTTGAGTAAGAATGGGAGCTTGATGGTGCTCAGTTTTGATACTGTCAGCGGTTTTTCCACCTGCGTTATCAAACGTTTCCCTAACAAACTGCCACGCCATCTTCAGCATCCGCTCAAGCTCAAATGCCAGCGCTTGAGCCGCCATGCGAGGCACGGGCAACGTGGTACGGTCCAAGAACTCAGGCTTGGCCGCTTGGTCATATTGGGCAACAAACCGTTTCTCAAGAAATTTCGTCATGAGTGTCGCCAATGGCCACATCAGCAAAACACCCAATGTATTAAAAGCGGTGTTGAATACGGCCAAGGTCATCGCCGCTGAGTCACCCCAATTGAGCGTTTCTCGAAAGCCAACAATGCCTGCCAATAGCCAAGGCATGATCAGTAATGCCGCGGTGGCTGTTAAAAGATTGAACAAAACATGGGCACTGGCCACCCGACGGGCATTGGGTGTGGCACCGAAGCTTGCCAATACCGCGGTCACCGTGGTGCCGATGTTGGCACCAATTACCACAGCGGCCGCACCATTCAAATCAATCAGACCGGTTTGCGCCGCAGTCAAGGCAATGGCAATTGATGCACTTGAAGACTGCATCACGGCTGTCATCACCACACCAGCCAGCAGTTGCAGCAAAATGGCTGTCACGCCCTCACCTTGTGGAATCTGCCACTGCGCGGACATCTCCGTAAAACCCAACTGCATCAGCACAATGCCGTAAAAGAGCAAGCCAAACCCGGCGACAGCTTGACCGTAAGCGCTCAAGCGTTGACCCAAGCCTGCCAACTTCATGGCCACGCCAATGGCAATCATCGGCAAGGCCGCGACAGACAAATCAAGCTTCAAACCGGCCACAGCCACGATCCAGCCAGTCGCCGTGGTTCCTAAATTGGCCCCAAACAAAACCCAAATCGCACCGCCAAGGGTCAATAGGCTGGCATTCACAAAACCGATAGTGGCCACCGTCACAGCGCTCGAAGACTGTACCAATGCGGTTGTCACGGCACCGGACAACAAACCGCGCCAGCGTGTACGCGTGGCCTGCTGCAAAATCGTCTCTAGTGCCCTACCCGCAGCCAGCTTCAACCCTTCTGAGAGCATATTCATGCCCAGCAGAAAAAGCCCCAAACCACCCAGCAAAGCCGTCCATTGCACTGCCATCGTATACTCGCCTGTGTTGACTCATTAGTAGTGCCAGCTTTCTAACGTTTGATTATTCACACCCTGGTTTAATTTTTTGCCCAATGCGCTGACGAACTTAGACTGATGTCTTGGCCCCGTTCAAGCATGCTTTTTGTGTTTTTGTCCTAGATATTCAGTGTATTTTCTCAGCGGCATTTGATCGGTATTCCAAAGCATTGAGACGATAAAACGAGATCAAACGCCTCAAGCGACGCATTGGACTTGGTTTTTTTTATAGATTATTCCCTCAACCCCTTAAATACTACCCATCACACCCGTGTAAACATTGAAACCCGCCATCTCACTGGCATAAACGGCATCAAGCTTGAAGTTATCAGCTTTTGGGGCGCTGTCCCTTAGACGACGCTGACTTCTTTGTTTCGCACAAGTATCGCCGCTCACCTATTTTTTCTTCAATCAAGAGGGCTGAAACTTAATGCTGACTTGATGATTGTTGGAAACTGAGTTGATTGTCATTGTTTGGAGCGTGAGCACACGGCTTTTTAGGCCGCACCCCATCATTTTCTATTTTTCTTTTTGACCGAAGGCCTCATGAAATCACTCTATCAAGACTGGTTCTCTAACGTACGTAATGATTTGCTGGCGGGTTTGGTGGTGGCTTTGGCCCTCATCCCTGAGGCTATTGCGTTTTCCATTATTGCGGGTGTCGATCCAAAAGTTGGGCTTTATGCCTCGTTCTGTATTGCCACTGTCATTGCCTTTACAGGCGGCCGCCCTGGCATGATTTCAGCGGCAACCGCTGCCATGGCGTTGTTGATGGTAACGCTGGTTAAAGAGCACGGCTTACAGTATCTGTTAGCGGCAACTGTTTTAACCGGCGTGCTTCAAATCATCGCTGGCTATATTCGGCTTGGTGCACTGATGCGGTTTATATCCCGCTCGGTGATCACAGGCTTTGTGAATGCCTTGGCCATCCTGATCTTTCTGGCGCAAATGCCTGAGTTGATTAATGTCACTTGGGTGGTCTACGCCATGACGGCTGGTGGCTTGGCGATCATTTATTTGTTTCCTTACATCACCCGGGTAGTGCCTTCGCCGTTAGTCACCATCGTGGTGTTAACCGTGGTGTCGCTAGTCTTGGATTTGGACATCCGAACCGTCGGTGACATGGGTGAATTACCTGATAGCCTGCCGTTTTTCTTGATTCCTGACATTCCATTGAATTTTGAAACGCTACGCATCATTTTGCCTTACTCATTAACATTGATGGTGGTGGGTTTGTTGGAATCGTTGTTAACGGCCACCATTGTGGATGACTTAACCGATACCAAGAGCGACAAAAACCGTGAATGTGTCGGCCAAGGGGTCGCTAACATCACCACGGGGTTTATTGGTGGCATGGCCGGTTGCGCCATGATTGGGCAGTCGGTGATCAACATCAAATCCGGAGGTCGCGGCCGTTTGTCAACGCTGTCGGCTGGCATCTACTTACTGATTCTCGTGGTGTTCTTGGGCGAATGGGTCAGCATGATCCCCATGGCTGCTTTGGTGGCAGTGATGATCATGGTGTCGATTGGCACTTTCAATTGGGACTCGATTAAAAATCTACGGCACCATCCAAAAAGCTCGAGCATGGTGATGGTAGCAACGGTCTTAGTCACTGTGCTCACCCACGATTTGGCCAAAGGCGTGTTGGTGGGTGTGTTGGCATCGGGCTTTTTCTTTGCCGCCAAGGTTGGCCGGATTCTGGCGGTCCGCTCAAAAGTCGAAGACGAGGGTCGGCAACGCACTTATGTGGTCACGGGTCAGGTGTTTTTTGCATCGGCTGAAGCCTTTATCAATGCCTTTGACTTTAGAGAGGTGATCGATAAAGTCACGATCGATGTCAGTCGCGCCCACTTTTGGGACATCACGGCAGTCAGCGCATTGGACAAAGTGATTTTGAAGTTCAGGCGAGAAGGCACAGAGACCCACGTGATTGGCCTAAACGAAGCAAGCGCAACCATGGTTGATCGATTTGGTGTGCATGAAAAACTTGATGCTGAAGACAAGATAATCTCGCATTAGCGCACAAAAACGGCTATCGGATCACCACGGGTTATGCCCCAGGACTGTTTTAAAAAGTGAAGACTTATGAATAACACTGTTTCATCTGGTGCGGTTGTATTAGCGTGTGTTGATCAATCGGCGTATGCCAGTCATGTGACTGAATACGCGACTTGGGCGGCTAAGCGACTCAACATTGGTTTGGAATTACTGCATGTGATTGACCGCAACCCTGAGTTGGCGCCAAGTCAAGACCACAGCGGGTCAATTGGTATCAATGAACAAGAAAACTTACTCAAAAAAATCGTTGATGATGACGAACGCCGAAGCCGCGAAGCGCGCGAATCAGGTCGGCGGTTTTTGAATGAATTACGCTTAAGGGCCTTGTCACTTGGACTTGAGGCTGTCGACATGCGCCAACGCCATGGCGGATTGGTAGATAGCTTGCTGGAATATCAAAAAAGCACCCGCCTGATTGTGATGGGGCGACGTGGCGAGTCTTCTGGCACCACGCAAGGAAACCTCGGTCGAAACCTCGAGCGCGTGGTGCGCGCCCTTAACCGTCCGATCCTCACGGTTACCGATGCATTCACCGAACCCAAACGGCTGATGATCGCCTATGATGCGGGCCGTGCCGCGCGCAATGCTTTGGATATGGTGTGCACGAGTCCAGCGTTTCAAGGGGTGCAATGCAGCCTGGTGATGGTCAAAGAAAGTGAGTCGCGCGAGGCACCCAAACAACTTGAGCAAGCGCTCGACCGCCTTGAAGCGGCGGGTCTGACGGCAGATTCGCACCTGTTGATTGGGGACTTTGAAACCATGATGACGCGCAGCATTAAAGAACTTCAAATCGATCTGCTGGTGATGGGTGCCTATACCCATTCACCATGGCGTAGCCTTTTTATGGGTAGTCACACCACTGACCTTTTGCGTGCTGCTCGAATCCCAACCTTATTGTTGCGTTGATGGGTGGCGCTCCAGATTTTGCAATCTGGCGCGCCACATCACAACAGCTTGGGATCCATATTTTTTGCTCAGCCCGCAATGGCACACCAATTTTTTGATGTCTTGGTCAATCGCTTGCTGATCTTGCTGCGATAGGACACCTGGGCTATGCCCGGCGATAACGCGTAAGATATTCTCTGACAACGTCTCACTATCCAAGGCTCCAGGCGCTGCCGCATCACCATCTGTTGAGCAGTGATTGATCGACTGCTCAATCATTCGAACAATGGCTTGTCTTTCCACATCAGCCCAGATCACCGAATGGGGCGAACCACTGGCCGCGATGGCTTTTTCAGCCACCTCTCAAAAATTTTTACCATGGCAGCGATGCGACGCTCATGGGAATGTCACTTGAGGCACCGATCTGAACGTCCGATGTACGAACAATACCCTGCTCATTGAGTGGCAACAAATCCTTCATCAAAAGTTTGTGCAAATCACACAAATAGTCAAGGTCGAGTGGATCTGTGGCCTCAATACTCATGACCTTTTCGAAACCATCACGCAGATTCACAAGCATGACTGCGTCTGAATATCGCTTGCCGCCAGCCGTCACACCCATGCGCAATAAATTATCCGTATCGATACGGTCATAAGTATTGCCCTCAATTTTTGCGGAGGTGTATACAAACTCGACCATTACTTCTTCATAGTTACGCTGATCACCTTTAAAACGATCGAGAGAATAGCGCAAAGATTGTTTCAGCAACCAATGCTTATCATCATCGTAGAGAATCGGGCGCAAGCCAACAAAGGACGGTTCGTATTGCATTAATTTTTACGTCAAGTTTTGATTAAGTTGTTATCTTACCGTTATGATCAGTCAATTCATGCCGCTATCGAACGCTAACAATATAATCCAACACCAAATAAACAACACTTCTAGGGGATTTCGATGCAAACAGCAACCACCAATGACGGCGTGACACTTTGCTATGAAGTGACGGGTGAAGGAGCCCCCATCATTTTTGTGCACGAATTCGCCGGTGACATGCGCAGCTGGGAACCACAAGTGCAACGGTTTTCCAACAGCTACAAGACGGTGACGTTTAACGCCCGTGGTTACCCCCCATCATCGGTGCCTGAATCCGTGACTTCTTATTCGCAAGCACGCGCAGCCGCTGACATCATTGCCGTCATGGACCAGGCCGGTATTGACAAGGCACACATTGTTGGGCTGTCGATGGGTGGTTTTGCGACGCTACAGTTTGGTCTTGATAACCCCGATCGCGCCTTGTCATTGTGCGTGGCCGGTTGCGGCTACGGTGCCGAGCCCAGCGAAAGAGAAAAGTTCAGGGCCGAAGCCAAAGCCATTGCTGATGTCTTACTCAATAAAGGCATGCCCGCTTTTGCCGAGACTTATGCCTATGGCCCCACCCGCGTTCAGTTTCAGCGCTCCAACCCAAAAGGCTTTGAGTTGTTTAAAAAGCAACTCGGTGAACACTCTGCCCTGGGTTCAGCCAACACCCAACTGGGTGTGCAGCGCGAGCGCCCATCGCTTTACGACTTGCAAGAACAACTCGCCAAACTCACGGTGCCCACCTTGATTGTTAATGGTGACGAAGACTGGGCTTGCGCCAAGCCCGGGATCATGCTCAAAGCCACCATCCCAAGTGCGGCACTGGCCGTGATCCCGAATTGCGGTCACACCATGAACATAGAAGCTGCTGACGCTTTTAATGCCCTGTTGGCCAACTTTATTACCACGGTACAAACAGGCCGATGGCCCCAGCGCGACCCGCGAGCCGTATCAAAAACCATCACGGGCATCAAAACAGATCTGTAGGCCTGAGATTTGGGTTTTTAGTCTCAGGGCTGCAACGCCAAGGAAAAGGCTGGTACGTAAGTCACGAGCATTAAGACCGCAACCATGCAAAGGATAAAGGGCCAAATCGATTTGGCAATTTGTCCGAGCTTTAAGCCACTGACCGCCACACCGACAAACAGGCAGTAGCCAATGGGTGGCGAAGCCATGCCAATGGCGACGTTAGTGACAATAATGGTGCCGAAGTGAATGGGATCAACGCCATAAGCTGATGCAATCGCCATCAACATGCTGCCAAAGACAATCATGATGGCGATCTCATCCATGATGGCAGCCAAAACAAAGAAAGTGGCATTGAGTATCAAGAGCATGATCCACTGCTGCTCAATATTGGCGGCTAACCATTTCGCTAATTCGGGCGCCAGCCGCTCTTGCGCAATCAACACACCAAAACCTGCAGAAAACACGATGATGGCCATCACAATGGCCGTGACTTTCAACGAGCGCCAAATGATTGCAGGCACGACTGACCATTTCAAGCGACGCTCAATGAACCCACCCACGAGCAAAGCGTAGACACAACTCACCACGGCCGCTTCGGTTGGGGTAAAAATCCCACCATAAATACCGCCAAGCACAATCACTGGTGCCAACAATGCCCAAACACCCTCGCGCAGCGCCTGCCAAACCTCTTTCAGGCTTGCCCGAGGCAGCAAGGCAATCCGGTGCCGTTTGGCATGCCACCAACATATGGTCATGAGTGCAAAGGCCATCAATATGCCAGGCAAGATACCCGCACTAAAAAGTCTGGAGATCGATTGCTCAGATATCACCCCCCAAATCACAAACGCAATTGAGGGTGGGATTAAGGGGGCCAAGACCCCCGCGCTGACAGCCAGCGCGGTGGCAAATGACTTGCTGTAGCCGCGCTCAGCCATGGCAGGAATCATGATCGCACCAATCGCAGCCGTTGTTGCTGGTGCCGAACCTGAAATCGCCGCAAATACCGCTGCCGCCAGAACAGTCACGTGCCCCAAGCCACCGCGCAAATGACGCACAAACACATCAGCGACCTTAATCAATCGCTGCGACAACCCGCCCGCTGACATCAGCTCACCGGCCATCATGAAAAAAGGGATGGCCAACAAAGAAAACGACTGCGTCGCCGCCATGAAAGTTTGTGGCAACAAAATTGGATCGATGTCTGCCAGCACCAAGGAAGCAGCCACCACCATACCAATCGCAAAGGCAAATGGCACACCAGCCAGAATCAACACCCCGAAACCAGCCGTTAGTAACCAAACGGTGCTACTCATCCAAACCCTGTCCTGCGGTCAAGATGCGCTCAATAGAAAACATCGCCATCAAAATTCCAAACACCAGCACCGCCCCGTAAAGAAAACCAACCGGGTAGCCAATAGCAGGCGACACCGAATCAATCGTCTCAGAAAAGTAGTGCCAAGCACCAAAGGTAAGATAGGCGCTTAGTAGCAGCACCAACACTGCAATCAAACGTTCTGCAAAACGGCGCGCAACTGCCGGCAACAAATCAAGTAACAATGACATGCGTGCATGGGTCATACGCCGAAAGCCAACCGCGCTGGTAAAGACAATCAACCAAGCAAACCACAGCAGTGTCAGCTCCTCACTCCAAGATAGGGCCTGCCCAAAAACATACCGCATAAAAACTTGAAGAGCCAACGCGCCAAGCATCAAAAGCGCCAAGAGAACAGCACCAAGCTTCAGTGCGGTCTCTAGGCGGTCAAAGAAGACCCGTAACTTACCGCTGTCAGCGGGCATTCTTTCTGAGAACATTACTTCACAGCATTTAGTGTTTGCTGCATCAACTGATCACCCACCGTTTGCTTGGCTTTCTCATACATTGGCTGCACGGCTGTTCTGAAAGCCGCTGTGTCGCCAATCGCATTGACTTGCATGCCTTTGCTCTTCAAGTTATCAATGATTACCTGTTGATTCGCAGCCGAGGACCGTCGCTGCTCGGCAGTCGCTATTTTTGCGGCCTCAACAACAACAGCTTGCAAATCTGGGGGCAGTTTGTCAAAGAATCGCTTGGAAACCAACAGCCCAATCATTGAATAGGTATGATTGGTCAACGACAGAAATTTAGTCACTTCGTAGTACTTGTTGGCACTGATCACAGCCAATGGGATTTCAAGCCCGTCTACCGTGCCTTGCTGAACCGCAGTGAAGGTTTCACCCCAAGCCATGGGCACTGCAGCACCGCCCAGGGAGTTAAACATGTCAATAAACACGGGGTTTTGCATGACGCGGTACTTGACACCCTTAACGTCGCTAGGCGTTGAGACCGGTTGCTTATTGTTGATCATTTGGCGGTAACCACCTTCCATGAAGCCAAGCGCCAAAATGCCCTTTTTAGACAAACGCGCTGCTAACTCAGCACCAACTTCGCCATCCAGCACTTTCTGTGCTTGCGCCTCACTGGCGTAAAGAAACGGCAAGTCATTGACCTGGAAAGCTGGCTCTACTTGGGCAATCACGGCGTTGGTGATAACAGCACCATCAAGCGTGCCAAAACGCAGACCCTCTAACATCTGCTTCTCGTCACCAAGCTGGCGGTTAGGGAAAAGCTGGACTTCTATTTTGCCTTTGGAAAGCTTTTCTACGGCAGCCTTGAAATTGCGCGCACCAGTGGCATAAGGATCGGTCTCGCCCTCGCCCGTGGTCCAGCCAAATTTCATGATTGTTTGAGCCGCTGCCACGCTAGGTAGTCCAACCGCGACGGTCAAGCCAAGAGCGACTATCGATGATAAAAAATGACGTTTAAACATGGTTTTTATTCCTTATTAATATCTGCGGTGTGGATGGTGCCTTTTGAACGGCAATTGGGTTATGTAAAGCATGGCACTTCGCTGTTTTGTTTTGATCAATATCTGCTTAGTGCCCTACACGCATTCACAGTACGGGATCAGCGACCTTCACCGTATTGGGGAAATCCATATAGCACCTCGGGATTTTTGACCAAGACCTGTTCGCGTAGAGCTTGGTCAGGCAACCAACGAAACACCATCTCTGCCAAGTCCACGTCGTCTGGCATTGGCTCGCTGATACTCGGATGGGGCCAATCAGTACCCCAGACCAAGCGCTCAGGATTGGCATTCAGTAAAGCCTCGACGAACGGATCGATAGCGCGCCAACACCCATCCGAAGGTACCACTCGGTAAGCACCTGAAATTTTGACCCAGGCTTGGCCCTCTTTAACCAAAGCGCAGAGATTCTTAAAACCCGGATGCTTGCAATCGGACACGCTCGGATGACCAAAATGATCGAACACCACCGGAACATTTAACTTTGAAGCCCAAGCGGGCAATTCTGGGTTAGCGGCAACATCGGCTAGAAACTGCAAGTGCCAACCAAATGGGGCCACTTGTTTGGCCAACGCCTGCGCATCACTGAGCTGATTACCCCCAGCAAACAAAACGTTCAATCGTGTGCCCTTAGCACCAATGGCGTCAAGGGCAGCAATTTCCTCAGATGTTGCGTCAGGCCTAAGCACAGCCACCCCACGCAGTCTATGCGGATGGGCTTTTAAGGTATCGACAAAAGTTGCGTGATCATGGCCATAGACTGAGGGGTGCACCAGCACCGCACGGTCCGCACCAATCAAATCATTCATCGCCTCAAATGCCGCCCAAGGCGCCAACGTCGGCGTGTAAGAGCGATTTTCAGTGAAGGGATATTTGGCGGGATCCTCGAAAACGTGGAAGTGACAATCGACCGAACCTTTGGGAAGACGACGTGTCGGTTCGCGCAGTGGCGACTTAAAAGGCAAATACTGACCTGTTACGTGAGACATACCAAATCCCCTCAGAATGAATGAATTAATAATTCAGTATCCTGATAGGCGACCAATTCGTCAATGTGGAACAAAAACACAGAGACTCAAGAGTGCGCCGTAAATTTCGGAATAAGAGAACGAAAATTTCGGAATCAAAGACCGTAAATTTCGGAATCATTGAGTCCGAAATTCAATTAGAAAGGGCCTCTCAGGCCTTTTTCAAGCGGCTAAATGGGTTTTAGATTTGTTCATTTTTTTTAAGGATAAAGGAACAAATAACCAAGAGACAAAATGACAAAATGCGAAAAGGGCCAGATCATTGATCGGGCCCTTTTCGTCAGTTCAACCACAAAACCACCTCAGCTCTGAGATGGTGGTCTTTGCTAAGCGCTTGGCTTCGCAATGACAGCAGCGTCCGCTGCCTGATTTGCTGCAATTGTTGCATTGCCACCGTTGCCATTATCAGTGGTGACGGTTTCACCGTCATCATCATCATCGCCATCGTCGCCTTTCTTGGCAGCAAAGCGCATGATTTTGGCGAAGAAGATGGGAACAATAGCCACCGCTAAAGTGGTCGAGGCGATCATGCCGCTGAAAACCGTTAACCCAATCGAGAAACGAGAAGCAGCACCCGCGCCCGTTGCTAAGAGCAGTGGCAAGACACCTAATATGAAGGATATTGAAGTCATCATAATGGGTCGGAAACGCTCTTTGGAAGCGTGTAAAGCGGCCTCTTCAACAGACATGCCCGCACGCATGTTTTCAAGCGCGACCTCGACAATCAAAATGGCATTCTTGGCCGACAGCGCGATCATTAACACCAAACCAATTTGCACGTAGATGTTGTTAGAGAGCCCCGTCAACATCAAGGCAATCACAATACCGGACAGAGACAGTGGCACTGCGCTTAGCACCGCCATTGGCGCTACCCATGATTCATACTGCGCAGCCAAAACAAGGTAAACCAATAAAATCGATAACGCGAATACCAACACTTGGGTGTTCCCCACCAGCTGTTCTTGGTAAGACATTGCCGTCCACGTAAATCCCATGCCCTGCGGCAAAGAGGATTCCGCCAAGGTCGTCAGCGCACTCAAGACCTGACCTGAACTGACGCCTGGTGCGGCTGCGCCGTTGACGCTGGCCGTTGGAAACAAGTTGTACTGCGAGGCAATCGAGGGCCCAAACGACTGCTCAATCGCCACAAATGAGCCCATTGGCACCATATCACCGCTGCTACTTTTGACGTAGAGGTTTTCGAGTTGTGCAATGTCGGTACGGAATGGACCATCGGCTTGAACATAGACCTGATAGGTCTGACCAAACTTGAAGAATTGATTCACGTACGACGAACCCAAGTAGGATTGCAACACGTTGTAGGCCTCGCCGATATCAACCCCGAGCGTTTCAGCACGCGCTGGATTAAATGTCAGCTCATACTGCGGCACATTGTTGTTAAAGGTGCTGAAAGCCATCGCCACTTCAGGCAATTGATTGGCTTTCTCAATGAATTTATTGGTAGCGAGTTGTATCTTCTCAAAACTATTACTGCCATCAGTCAGAAGCAACTGCATGTTGAAACCACCCGACATGCCAAGCCCTGGAATCGCCGGTGGCAATATCGCCCGCGCGCTTGCGGTTTGGATTTCACGGAACGCTTGACCCAACCCAAAAAATATACTGCGCAAGTCTTGGCCCTTAACCTTGCCACGCTCACCCCAAGGTTTAAGGATCACGTACATCGCACCCGAGCTAGAATTAGTCGAGTTGTTGTCAAGCAAGCTAATGCCACCGATGGTCACTACCTGTTGCACGCCTGGCACGGCCATGACGGCACGCCTAACCTCCTGCATGCCCTGCTGGGTGCGATCCAAAGAGGATGCTGTTGGTAACTGCACCGATACAATCAAATAGCCTTGATCTTCGTTGGGAATAAATCCAGTAGGCACTCGGGTTAAGCCGTAGAGAGAGGCGCCAATGATTATCAAGCCAACAATGGCCGTTGCCGTGCTGGTTTTCATGAGATGCGTCATCAAAGCGCCATAGCGCCTTGCAATCGCATCAAAGCCACGGTCAAAACCACGGTAAAACCAATTTTTGGGTTTTGGATTGGCGCTTTTCTTGGGTACTTTTATAAACTCACCCGCCTGAGCAGGGCTCATGGTGATGGCGGCAATACCGCTTAAAAGTGCTGTGATCGCAATCACCAACGCAAATTGTCGATACATTTGCCCTGTGATGCCAGAGATAAAGGCCGCGGGTAAAAAAACGGCCATCAACACCAGCGTGATACCGATGATGGGGGCCATCAACTCGCCCATGGCAGCAATCGCCGCCGCTTTAGGCTTCATGCCCGCTTCCACTTTCTTGGCCACGCCTTCAACCACGACGATCGAATCATCAACCACAATACCGATCACCACCACGATGGCAAATAGCGTTAATAAGTTGATCGAAAAGCCCAAAACGGCCATGCCGGCGAAAGCACCGATGATGGTCACAGGAATCGTGATCGCCGGTACCAACGTGATTCGCCAGTTTTGCAAAAATATCATGATCACCAACAACACCAACACACCGGCTTCATACAAAGTGGTGTAAACCTCGTCGATTGATGCGGTCACAAAGGTGGTAGTGTCAAAAGGAATGTGCCACTCAATGTCAGGTGGAAAGTTCTTCGAAATCTTTTCCATCTCGGCACGCACCGCATCAGCCACATTCAAAGCATTGGCGTCAGGCGACTGAAATATGGCAATACCGCCAGCTGGCTTGTCATCGAGCTGGAAGAACTGGTTGTAATTCTGACTGCCCATTTCGATACGAGCCACGTCTTTTAGACGCATGATCGAGCCATTAGATTCGGCTCTTAGGACAATCTCACCGAAATCTTCTGGGGTGTTCATGGCACTGGCCACGTTAACCGTGAACTGATAAGCCTGACCTGCAGGCACGGGTGGCGCACCAATTTGACCGGCAGAGAGCAACACGTTTTGTTTGTTGATCGCGTTAATAACCTCACTGGGGGTGAGCGATCGCTCGCGCATGAGCGCTGGATCGAGCCAAACCCGCATGCTGTAGTTACCCACACCAAACACGTTGGCCGCCGCCACGCCTGGAATACGCGCCAAGCGATTTTGCATTTGCAAATTGGCGAAGTTACTTAAAAACAGCGCATCGCGGCTGTTGTCCTTAGAGGTCACGGTCACAAACTGCAAAATTGCCGTTGATTGCGTCTTGGTTGTCACCCCTTGGTTTTGAACCGCAGCCGGTAGCATCGGTAAGGCAATCGCCACCCTATTCTGCACGTTGACTTGGGCAAGATCAGGGTCAGTGCCCACAGCAAACGTGACCGTCAGGTTATAGGTGCCCGCATCCGTCGAATAAGACTGCATGTAGAGCATGTCTTGCACGCCGTTGACCTGCGTCTCAATGTTGCTGCCGACCAGCTCTTGTATCAACTTGGCATTGGCGCCCGGCCAGTTGGTGCTGACCTGAATCGTGGGGGGGGTCATGGCCGGGTACTGGGCAATGGGCAACCCAAAGATCGACACCACGCCAAGTAGCACAATGATGATCCCGATCACATTACTCAGTATCGGACGTTCAATAAAAGTTTTTGAGAGCATGTCGCAGTTCCGTGCAAGAGCCTATCTGAGGATAGGCCTTGCTTGGGTTATTGGGCTAGGACGCCGATTTATTTTGCCGCCGTACCCGTGCCTGGTGCACCAGGCAAGACAGCGGGCTCAATTTTTCCTGTTTCAGGCACCACGGTTTGACCCACACTCAAGGTCACAAAACCATTGATAACCACCTGGTCATCCGCTTTAAGGCCTTTCATCACTTCAACCAAATGACTGTAGCTTTGCCCTATTGTGATGTTTTGCCGCTGAATTTTGTTGTCAGGACCAAGAACATACACATAGTCGCCTTGTTGATCGCGCAACACCACCGCCGAGGGCACCATCGCACTGTCTCGCTTATCACCAAAAAACACCAATACCTTGGCGTAGACGCCAGGCACAATACGCCTGTCAGCGTTTGGAAACAGCCCGCGCAATTGCAATGTGCCTGTGCTGACATCCAGATCACTGGCCGCAAAATCCAGCACGCCCACGTGAGGATAACCAGTATCACCTTGCAAGGCCGCATAGACTTGAAGTTTGCCCACTGCCTGGCCCTGCACCTGTTCCCCCACCGAGCGCATCATGCGCATGTAAGTCAACAACTCCACCTCATTCATGGAAAAATAGACATACGCCGGATCGATTTGACGAATTTCTGCCAGTTTGATGCCATTGGGACTTGAGCCCAAATAATTGCCCACATCAATCAAGTGACGACCCATAACCCCATCAAAAGGGGCTTTGATCTCGGTGTAACTCAAGTTCAGGTTGGCCAACGACAAGCTCGCTTGCGCTTGCTGCAGTTGAGAACGCGCGTTGTCGACCGTGGCTTGCGAAGTCGCCTTTTGCTGCAACAACGTCGACTGGCGGTCAAATTCGATCTTGGCTTGATCGTAAACCGCTTGCTGCAAAGCCACTTGATCCTTGTACTGGGCTTGCTCAATCACAAATAGCAAGTCGTCTTTTTTAACGGTGGCACCGTCTTTGAAGTTGATCTTGGTCAAGTATCCCGGCACGCGTGCGTCGAGGTTAACGAGCAAAAGCGGTGCCGCTGTGCCATCAAAGGTTTGATAACTCTGAACCGTTTGTTGCACGGGCTTAGCCACCGTTACTTTGGCTGGTGGCAATTCGGGTGGTTTTGGCTTATCACAAGCACTCAGTAAAACACTGACCCCAACCAACAGCCCTGCTGACAAAGTACGCATACGAAAAATGATCGCCATTATTGAGTCAATCCTAGAGTCTGTACCAATCGAGGGCTATTCGCCTCGGGGCTTTGCGCATCCAAGGCATTGCCCCAATTGGAGCGTTCCTTCATTTGTGCAATTAATTCATTGGGTAAAGCCGGCACCTTCAGGTCGCCCGTCCAACCGCCACCCAAAGCCTTGAAGGCTTCGACATAGCCCATCAGGGCTTCGCTTCTTGAGAGAACGAAGTCGCTTTGCACCTGTAATAAAACTTGTTGCGCAACAATGACTGTGTTGTAGTCGCTTTGACCCGCTTCATACAGGTCCAGTGCCAACTTAGCCGATTGTCTGGCTGACTTCAAAGCCAGCCCAAAATCCTTGGTCGCGCTGTTTGCCGTTGCAATGCGCATCAACGCATCTTCAACTTCAGCCTGAGCCACCAGCACCGTGTTTTGATAGTTCAAGACCGCTTGCTGAAACACCGCATCTTGCACCCGAATCTGGTCAACAATGGCCCCGCGATAAAAAATTGGCAAATTAAACGAGGCACCAGCACTTGAAGAGCTGCCCTCGAACGAAAAGGTTTGTCCGTTTTGGTAGGTCACGCTGGTGCTCAAATAACCAAAAAAACCTGACAATGAAAAGCTCGGATAAAGGTCAGCCTCACGCATGCCAATCAAAGCAGACTGTGACGCGGCCTGATATTCAGCTGCCGCCACATCAGGACGACGGCGCAACAAGTCCATCGGGATACCCACCTTGATCGCCTCAGGAGCTTTGAGCATGTTCTTGGCTTGACCAAATTGCGCCTCATAAAAGCCTGGTGGCTGACCCAGCAAAACGCTCATGGCGTTGCGTTGGCGATTTAATTGTTCCAACAAACCTGGGATTTCCGCTTTGGTTTGTTGATAGCGTGTTTGCGCTTGGCTTAATGCCAATAAAGAGGTCGAACCCGCTTTGTATCGCGCATCAGCAATACGCAAGCTCTCCCCTTGCAGTGAGAGGTTCACTTGCGCGACCTGAATCAACTCTTCTATGTTTCGAATATTGATATAGGCGCTCGCGACAGTGGCTGCTAGCGAAACATCGGCACTGTAGTAGGACGAAATAGCCGATTGGAACGACGAAAAGCTGCTTTCTATGCCACGACGGTATTTGCCCCAAAAGTCCAATTCCCAATTCGCTTGCAACAAAGCATCGCGCACGGTGGAATTATTACCCTCGGTGTTAGAACCTGACCCGACAACGGTGGGTAGCAACGATGCATCACTGATGCCCAATTGGGCCCTGGCTTGATAAATCCGCAGCGCAGCCAATTGCAAAGAAAGGTTTTGTTGAGCGGCATAGGCCAATAAAGCACTCAACGTGGGGTCAGAAAACTGATCCCACCACTGAACGGGGTTTATTTGCTGGTCGCGAACCATGTCGACCGCCTCTGCAAATTCACCGCCCGTTTGGGCTTTCCATTGCTCGCTGACAGACAATTCAGGGCGCTTGTAGTCAGGTCCTACCATGCAGCCAGAAAGCATTAAAGTGACAACAGTAACGCCGACTAAGCGTTTGAGAAGTGTGCTCAACGGCATCCTCGGCTTGTTCATTGGGTCATTCGGAAAATTTATACTGGGTTATGGCTGGTGAGAGACTACTCAGGGAAATAGTATCGCAATTTGATTTCAAAAAACCTAGGCGTTGTCATTAGCGTTCTTGGGCAATCCTGCGGCCGTGATTCAAAGCCGCTTCAATCAGATTATCACTGGCCTCAGCTGTTCTAAACGCCGAATGGGCTGACAAGGTCACGTTTTCAAGCGTTGCCAAAGCATGTCCTGGCGGTAACGGCTCGACTTCGAACACATCTAAGGCGGCGTGCCCTAGTTTGCCCGACCTCAAGGCATCAATCATGGCGAGCTCGTCAATGACTGCCCCGCGAGCGGTATTCACCAAAATCGCCCCATCGCGCATGCCTTCGATACGAGACTTCGACAAGAAACCTCGCGTTTCGTCGTTTAAAAGCAAATGCACTGACACCACATCGCTTTGCGCTAACACCGCTTCAATCGACAAAAACGGCACCCTAGGGTGCTCTTTGGGTGAACGGTTCCAAGCGATGACCCGCATGCCAGCGCCCAGACCCAAGCGAGCCATTTCCGCCCCAATGCCCCCAAACCCGACCAAACCCAAGGTTT
>JAFMCG010000184.1 GCA_017857895.1 Burkholderiaceae bacterium
GTGCAATTGATGCGTCGTCAGCAAGACGGTTGGGCTTATATTCGTCCGTAGGCCCATTTCTCAAAGATTATGAGAAAAAATCCATGTGAGGCGATGTTTGATCGTCGTCTTGCATGGCTTTCATGAAGTATGCGACCGAATCCGCGCAGTACGCCAGGAACGCATCGCTGGTCATCAAATCGTCGTACAAGTTAGGCACTAAAAAACGGGCCATTTCCTTGGCGAATTGGCCGCTGTTGATATGCTGCGTTACCCGTTGCGTGGTTTGGTTCCAAAGGTCTTGATTAACCGTTTCACCATACTGGCTTGCCTTTGCGTGAACCCAGTCTTTTCTTGGTATGGCGCCTTTTTGACGACAAAATGCCAAGTCAAAGATATCCCGGACTCTCAGATACTTCTCTTGTGCCGCTAACGCGAGCGTCTTGTCAGCAGCAATTTCTTCAATTGTTTTAACGGGTACCAGCACTCGTGGGGCCGATGAAAACGATTTTCAGGGTGCCATTAATGGCAAGATTTCACGGCTAAACGAGGAGATTTTTGCAAAGTCGATTTCGATATGCTGTGATGGTTCTCTTCGATTTAATGCAGTATCAACAACAATTTTCCAGCTTTTGGCGGACACATGTCTAGCCGATGAGCGATTGTTTGATTCGGGAATTTTGACTCAATCTTTAAGTCCGTAAGCACGATTTAAAGCTTGGTCCAGGCGATTAGAAAATTCACCCAAATGCATATTGGAGAAGCTTGTAACCGCAAAATCAGGTTCTTAGCACGCCCCGTTCGATTGGCATCTCGTAATGCCAAAGTTTCATTGGCCCATGGCAACGGTCCGCCGAATTTTTGGGTCTGGCGATAGAGCTCGCCACCGAGACGATCTATATGCGTCAGTTCAACCATGCCAAAGGGCGTGTCGAATCGCCCGCTGCGCCTGTGATTACCTCTTGGGCACCACAGCAACTAAAAATACCCGCCGTACAAGCGCGCCGCTAGGGTAAAACATATCAAACTGTTTAAATTTAACTTATGCCAGATACGCCACCCGCTGCCGCTAAAACGCTCGCACTCAACCGACGAATGGTGTGGCTCTTGGCATTGGCCTCGTTTGCCAGTACCAGCACTTTTCGGGTACTTGATCCAGCCTTGCCGCAACTGGCTTTAGAGTTCGACATCACCACCGGTCAAGCCGCCAAGGTGGTGACTGTCTTTGCGATCGCCTACGGGTTGATGTTTTTTGTTTTTGGGCCGGTCGGTGATCGTTTTGGTAAATATAAAACCCTGTCGCTAGCCACCTTGGCCTGTTCGGTCAGTAGCCTGTTGGTGGCATTGGCCCCCGGTTTTGAGTGGTTACTGGTCGCGCGAGTGGTTTCAGCTATTACGGGTGCGGCGATTGTGCCGCTTTCCATGGCGTGGATTGGCGACCACATCCCTTATGAACAACGACAAACGACCTTGGCGCAATTCACCATCGGTACGATTTTGGGCATCACTTCAGGCCAGTTTATTGGCGGCATCTTTACCGACACGGTGGGGTGGCAGGGTGCCTTTTATTTTCTGGCGGTGTTGTACCTGGCGATTGGCAGCATATTGTGGTCACAACGCCACTTGGCTCAAGAGGTGCCGTCGAGTGCTGGTGCCAAGGGTTGGCGCGCCATTGTCATGCCGGTAGCCACTGTTTTACGGGTGCGTTGGGCGCGGGTGGTGGTGCTAACGGTTTTGTTGGAAGGCGCACTGGTGTTTGGCGTGCTTTCTTATATTCCCGCTTTTTTGCAAGAGCGTCATGACATGAGCCCTTCAGCGGCTGGTGCGACCGCCGGCTTATTCGCCGTGGGCGCCTTTGTTTACGTTTTTAATGCACGCTGGTTGGTCGCTAGGCTCGGCGAAATCCCCATGGTGCGATTGGGTGGCATCCTGATCTGTCTTTGTTACGTCATTTATCTCTTCGCACCCGGTTGGGGCTGGGCTTTACTCGCGAGCGCGGCAACTGGTCTGGGCTACTACTTTGTACACGCGGTCTTGCAAACCCGTGCCACCCAAATGGCCCCGAGCTTGCGTGGCACTGCTGTCTCGCTGTCATCGTCTTGTCTGCTGCTGGGCCAAGCGATTGGTGTTTCATTGGGCGCCATCGTCGTTGACAGGCTAGGCATCGATTGGTTGTTGGGTATCGCCATGGTTGGTTTTCCAGTCCTGATCTTGTGGTTCGTGTTTGAAGCCTCACGCCACAAAGATCAGGACAGCCGTTAGGTACTGCGTAATCAAAATCAACCCACCTGAAAGGTTTGTTCCATTTCACGGCGAAGTTTGTAAGCCTGTAGGCTGTCGTCAACCGCCACATCAGCCCAAGACAGTGACTGTCCGGCTTTCACAGGTCGCACGACTTTTAAATTGTGTGCCAAACCAAGCGGCAACCCGCCGAACTTCAACGACTTTGCGGCTTGGAACAGTTTGCCAACGACGGTGTAACCACCTTCACCATCAAGCATCTCGCCCGGTTTAAGATCGCGCTTGGCCGTGGCCACCACATCGGCATTCAAGCAAGTCGGTGAGCCCGTTGATTCGCCGCGCAAACCCACCGACGCCACAGAAATACCCACTTCCAAGCCAATCAAATGCCAGCGCTTGTATAGGCAAGCGTAGCGACCCGATGGGTCGGTACGCACCATGTACTCTTTAAAGCAATGGCGGATGTAGTCGGTGTCGCCTTCAAACACAACGAACACCCCAAATCGAATGTCGTACGGAATCACCCGCCCATCACGTTCAAGCGAAGACACCACTTCGACTTGACCTTTGCGATGTAAGACACCACCTTCCTCAATGGGTCGGCACACAAAGGGAATGTCATCCACGCTCGCTGGTGGGTAGGTGAGACCATCGGGTGGCGCAACGAGGCCGGTGGCATTGCAAATGGCCGTCGATTCGATCGCGGGTTTTGAGCCATCGAGAAACGAATTGAACATCTTGGGATTCAAGCCACCGAGTTCCGCTTGCTCTGGCGTTAGGCCATAGTGCTGCCAAACGGTTTCAGGTGTTGACTGCGCAAAATGCGGTAACCACTTATGGCCACGCCCAGCAGACACCACCTCAAAACCCGCCGCTCTTGCCCAATCCACCAAGTCGCAGACCAAAGCGGGTTGGTCGCCATAAGCCAAGCTGTAGACCACGCCGGCTTGACTGGCGCGCTGCGCCAATATCGGGCCACATAACGCATCGGCTTCGACGGTGACGTTAACCACATGCTTGCCTTTAGAGAATGCGTACAAGCAGTGGTCAACAGCAGCAATCGGTGAGCCTGTGGCCTCAATCAC
>JAFMCG010000185.1 GCA_017857895.1 Burkholderiaceae bacterium
CTCAAACGCCACCATCACGCCCTTGGCAGACGCGGCTTCAAAGATTTCAGTGCCGTGGGTAGCCAACAAGGCTTTGTTTGCAGTTACCACATGCTTGCCATTTTCGATGGCGCTCATGACCAATGCTTTGGCTGTCGTGGTGCCACCAATTAGCTCAACCACGATATCGATGTTTGGATCATTAACCAATACATAGGGGTCATCCGTGATGTACACATCCTCGCCGATCCTCGCCCGCGCTTTGGCCACATCGCGCACAGCGACACTGACCACTTCAATTTGACGTCCTGCGCGACGGGCAATTTCTTGCGCATTACGGCGTAAGACATTCCAAGTGCCACCACCGACCACACCCAAACCCAACAACCCAACTTTCATTGCCTTCATTAGAGCAATCCGTCCTTCCTGAACATTTCTTTTATCCCGCGAACCGCCTGGCGGGTGCGCTGCTCATTTTCGATTAAGGCAAAGCGCACGTATTCGTCGCCCTGATCTCCAAACCCAATCCCAGGTGAGACTGCCACCTTAGCAGACGACAACACGTGCTTTGAAAACTCTAGAGAACCCATGGCGCGATAGGCCAGTGGAATACGCGCCCAGATGTACATCGATGCTTTGGGCACTTCGACGTCCCAACCGGCTTCTTGCAACCCTTTGGCGAGCACATCACGTCGACGCTGATATTTCGCCACAATTTCTTTGACGCTGTCTTGTGGACCTTCAAGCGCAGCAATGGCAGCCACCTGCAGCGGCGTAAATGTACCGTAATCGTGATAACTTTTGATTCGAGCCAAGGCGTTGACCAGCTCTTTATTGCCTACCATGAAGCCAATTCGCCAGCCTGCCATGTTGTAGCTTTTGCTCATGGTGAAAAATTCGACGGCCACATCACGCGCCCCCGGCACTTGCATGATTGACGGTGCTTGATACCCATCAAAGCAAATATCAGCGTAGGCCAAGTCGTGCACCACCAAAATATCGTGTTGCTTAGCCAGCGCGATAACACGCTCAAAGAAAGCCAAATCCACGCACTGCGCGGTCGGGTTACTGGGAAAGCCCAACACCATCATCTTGGGCTTGGGAATAGACTCGCTGACAGCTCGCTCGAGCTCTTCGAAGAAATCAACACCGGGCGTCATGCGAACGGACCGAATATTGGCCCCAGCAATCACCGCGCCATAGATGTGAATAGGATAGCTTGGGTTAGGCACCAACACTGTATCACCAGCATCCAAGGTGGCAAGCATCAAGTGAGCCAATCCCTCTTTTGAGCCGATTGTGACAATCGCCTCGGAATCAGGGTCAAACGAAACCGCGTAACGACGCTCGTACCAGTCGGTAATCGCCTTGCGCAAACGCGGTATGCCCTTGGACACCGAGTAGCCGTGATTGGTTGGTCGACTGGCTGACTCGATAAGCTTATCCACAATCGGTTCGGGCGTTGCACCGTCGGGATTACCCATAGACATGTCAATAATGTCCTCGCCCCGACGTCGGGCAGCCATTTTTAGCTCACCGGTGATGTTAAAAACATAGGGTGGAAGTCTGTCTATACGAGTAAAAGTCTTCATGTCTGTCCTGATGAAAAACAGGTAAAAAGCATGGGTTAAGAAATGCTTGCCTTGCCATTACTGCTCACGCCCAATCACAAGGGCCCACAGCATAAAACCCCGAATCCATGCCATCGCATGGTTTTGGTCGATTGTTTACAAATGGTAACTGGGAAAACCCTCTAATCTAGCGCATACCTTTCGATTGAGCAAATCCGAAACGCCGAACCGGTTTTGCGTGACACTGACACCACAACCTGATGCACAGAGCCACAAAGCTTACTTTTAGGTCATGTATTATCAAAGCAAATTGTAGGAGCCTAGCTTGAAGTTGCATTCCGACAGAAATCCGAGCCTAAACACCGTCACTGCCTATGGACCCGGTTTTATTGATATCAACGAGGTTCGCTTTGAAACAGCCATCGCCTTTGGCCCTACCGGTGATGTTCGTGCATGGCCCGCTAGCGCACCCGCTGATATTTCGACCCATTTGCTGTTGCAGGCTTGCGCGATTGCGCCGCAACAACAAGACCCGTTGGCGTTTCTGGATGCCACTGAGGACAGTCCGCCGCTTGACCCCAATAGACCTGAAGTATTGCTAGTGGGCACAGGCAACAAACAGATAATGTTAAGCCACGAAATCTTACGCCCCTTGATGCGTGCTGGCATTGGCGTTGAGTGCATGTCCACGCAAGCCGCCGCTCGAACTTACAACATCTTGATGGCTGAAGGCCGCCAAGTGATCGTTGCCTTACTAACGGAGACTAATTAGCATGACCATTCTAAGCACCGGTGACCAAGCCCCAGCGTTTGAAGCGATCAGCACGGCCGGTTCAATCAAACTGAGTGACACCAAAGGCCACAAACTGGTTGTCTTTTTTTACCCCAAAGACAACACGCCAGGCTGCACCACGGAAACAGAGGGCTTTCGCGATAGCCACGAATTGTTCCGCCAAGCCGGTTGCTATGTCGTAGGGGTTTCTCGCGACAGCCTGAAGTCTCACGACAGCTTCAGTAAAAAATTGGGGGTTAACTTTCCGTTGATCGCTGATACTGAGTCGACTTTATGCGAAGCTTTCAATGTCATTAAAGAAAAAAATATGTACGGCCGCAAAGTGATGGGTATTGAACGCAGCACTTTCCTAATTGACGGTAACGGCCTTATCGTGCGTGCTTGGCGTGGCGTTAAGGTGCCCGGTCACGTGCAAGAGGTCCTAGAAGCAGCGAGAGCCCTTTGAGTGGCGAGCGTTAAACGGCTGCGACTCGTCGTGGCGATAAGCAAGTGATTTTTTAATGTGCTGTTTGACTTAAACAACCTGGAGATGTGCCCTTATGCCGTTACCCAAGCTGCCCTCAAGACTTGCCACTGTCTTAGACCTTGATAGCATTGAGCCCGTAAAGCCTGTCGTCAACGCAGCACCCAAAACGCTACAACCCGCTTTACCTGGTTTAAAAGCCGATTCATCTGCGCCTGCCACAGCCGCCCTTCCCGTTGGCACTGTTCCTGGCGCCCCATCAAAACCAGCCACTGTGGCCCGATTGCCAGCAGCACGATTGAACGACCCGTCACCGAAGTCCACCAAAAAGAAAGCCGCTAATCAACATGCAGCCCGCACTGGCGCCTCGAACCGTCGGGCAGGCGGCACCAAGACAAAAATCTTTGTGCTCGACACCAATGTCCTGTTACATGACCCCTCAAGTCTGTTCCGATTTGAAGAACATGACGTCTTTTTGCCGATGATGACGCT
>JAFMCG010000047.1 GCA_017857895.1 Burkholderiaceae bacterium
TTGCCGCTGTTTCTGGGTATGCATTGGGTGGCGGTTGCGAGTTGGCGATGATGTGTGATTTTATTATTGCGTCTGACACGGCAAAGTTCGGCCAGCCTGAAATCAATTTGGGTATTGTGCCTGGTGCGGGTGGGACGCAGCGATTGCCTCGTGCGGTTGGCAAGTCCAAGGCAATGGATATGGTCCTAACGGGCAGGATGATGGACAGCACAGAGGCTGAGCGAAGTGGCTTGGTATCACGTGTGGTGGCGGCCGATAAGCTGATGCAAGAAGCCATTGATGTGGCCACAGTGATAGCAAGCAGGTCTTTGCCTTCTGTCATGATGGCAAAAGAAGCGGTTAATCGCGCCTGGGATAGCACACTGAGTGAAGGTTTGCTGTTTGAAAGAAGAGCGTTTCATTCTCTTTTTGGTACCGACGATCAAAAAGAGGGCATGAAGGCCTTTTTAGAAAAGCGCCAGCCCGACTTCAAACACCAATAGGAAGCAACGTTTTGCAACGCACCGAAAAAATGCGCTATAATTTCGTGGCTTTGCAGTAACTAACTGTTGGATTGAGGTCATATAAGTCAGTCCGAACACATTCTGCCTTTTAATGTTCTTGTCAGTTAAGTCACTGCGTCGTGATCCCCAGTTGTTAAGGTTGATGTTGTGACTCAAACTACAAAATTGCCAGAAAAACCAATTTTGTTGAACGAGGAAGACAAAAACAAACTGGCAATCAGAGGTCGAAAAGGCTTGCTAAAAATTTTATATTGGCAAGTTGTTTCAGCGCTGACTGTTTCTGTATTTTTTTGCTTTCTTTCTGGTTTGGGTTCTGGATTAAGCGTTTTGGCAGGGGCAGGATGTTATTTACTACCCAACTCGCTTCTCGTGGTTCGGTTGATTATTTTGACATACAGACCCCAAGGCGCGGGCGCGGGGTTTTTTCTTGTCGGTAACGGCATCAAGGTTTTGATCGCTGCTGGCCTGCTATGGGTTTTGGCAGACGTAGGTGGTAGTCGTGTGGATTGGATCGCTGCATTATTTGGGCTGATCGCCGCACTTAAGGGATATTGGATAGGCTTGCTGCTTTCTGGTGGGCGACTAGGTAAGACACTCTAGGGTTGGGATGCCTTTTGGGCGTCCCATTTGTTTGATCGATTTGGTTGACGCTTTGTTCAGCTGAAACTAATAATGAAAGGATTTGCATGGCTGCCGCTGGTGACGTCTCCCCACAGTCGTACTACATCCAACACCATTTGGTGCATAACAATAACGTCGGCGGTAAACAATCGTTTATCGCCGACTTTAGTGTGATCAACTACGACTCGATGTTCTGGTCGTTGTTGATGGGGCTAATTGCTGTTTTTTTTATGTGGCGAGGCGCTCGGCACGCCACCGCCGGCGTGCCTGGCAAAATGCAGGCCGCTGTGGAGCTGTTGGTAGACTTTGTCGAGCAACAGGCGCGTAGCATTGTGCCAAATGAGGCGACCCGTCGCTTTGTGTCGCCCTTAGCACTTACGGTTTTTCTCTGGATCGTCTTAATGAACGCCCTTGATCTGGTCCCCGTGGATTTGATTCCCTGGATCTGGAAAACCTCAGGTTTCGGTGCTGAGCTCGGTGACCCCCTGTACTATCACCGGATTTTACCAACAGCCGATCTGAACATTCCCATCGGGATGTCGATGGGTGTCTTGCTTTTAATGCTTTATTACGGCATAAAAATTAAGTCCCCTGGTGGTTTTGTTAAAGAACTTTTTACGGCACCATTCCATGGGCATGGGGTAGTGGCAATATTGCTGGCACCGGCCAACTTCTTTTTGAATTTGGTCGAGTATGCGGCGAAGTCGGTTTCCCTAGGTATGCGATTGTTTGGCAACATGTTTGCGGGTGAGTTGATATTCATGCTGGTGGCATTGTTGGGTGGCGCTTGGACGGGATTTAACGCGACCAGTTTGGCGCTCGGCTTTGGTCATATTCTGGCCGGTTCAGTATGGGCAATTTTTCATATCCTGATTGTTTTATTGCAGGGGTTTATCTTCATGATGTTGACGTTTGTTTATATCGGCCAGGCGCATGAAGGGCATTGATGAGCGGCCTGATCGTTGGGTTGTTTTAACAGTAGTTTTTACCTTTTAACTTTTGTTTTTTAAGACACTAACCAAGGAGTTGTCATGACCAACGTCGCTTTCGTTGCTCTCGCTAGCGCTTTTATTATTGGTCTAGGTGCTTTAGGTGCTTGCATCGGTATTGGCATCATGGGTGGCAGGTATCTCGAGGCCGCGGCTCGTCAGCCTGAGTTGATGAACACACTTCAAACGAAGATGTTTTTGTTGGCTGGTTTGATTGATGCGGCGTTCCTGATCGGAGTCGGTATTGCGATGTTGTTCGCGTTTGCCAATCCTTTTGTTTAAAGCTTCACCATCGCACGTGGTGTTTACACCGCGTGCTTAATGCCTTGGTATTGGGTTTTCCAAGGTTTTAGTCTTAAGACACGCGCTGCCAATAAAGGCAGTTGCACAGGTGTAATAGGAAATCGACCGTGAATCTGAATGCGACACTGTTTTTTCAGATGATCGTTTTTTTTGTGTTGGGTTGGGTCACCATGAAGTATGTGTGGCCACCACTCACTAAAGCGATCGAAGAGCGCCGGCAAAAGATTGCTGAGGGGCTTGCCGCTGCTGAAAAAGGCAAAACTGATCTTGCTCAAACTCAGGCCAAGGTTATTGCCATGCAGGAATCCGCCAAAGCTGAGCTTAATTTGCGCACGACTGAGGTTGAGAAGCAAGGTACGCTGATCATCGAACAAGCTCGCCAACAAGCCGAACTTGAGCGTACCCGCATCGTTGAGCAGGCCAAGCAAGAGGCTCTTCAAGAGGCGCAACGAATCCGAGACTCTTTGCGTAATGAAGTGGCTATCCTAGCCGTTCAGGGCGCCTCTCAGATTTTAAAGCGCGAAGTTGATGAGAAAGCGCATGCTGACTTGCTGCTGCAATTAAAAGCGCAACTGTGAAGGAATTAGGCTAATGGCTGAGAACTCCACCGTCGCGCGACCCTATGCTCAGGCCCTTTATTCGGCAGCTATGGTTTCTTTGCCGGGTTTGCAAGTCACCGCTGACAACATCAAACTGTTGGCCGGGTTGCTTGAAATGCCCTATGCCCGTCAAGTGCTTGCGGATCCAAGATTGACGGATCAGCAACGATGTGATTTGGTAAAAGACGCGTTAAAAGGCGTGACTTTGGATGTGCATCTCACGAACCTAATCGCTTTACTGGTAGAAAACGATCGTTTGTTACTGATGCCCGAAATCGCCGAGCAATTTCAAACGCTCAAGGATCAGGGCGAGGGTGTTGCACAAGCAGAGATCGCCAGCGCATTCCCGTTATCTGATGAGCAGGTATCTAAATTAGTCAAGATGCTTGAATCCAAATTTAAATTAAAACTCAAACCCCACGTGACCGTTAACCATTCCCTTATTGGGGGTGTGCGTGTTGTGGTTGGAGATTATGTACTCGATACGTCTGTGCAAGCGCAATTGAATCGCTTGCGTGATGCGCTAGTGGCATAAGGCCTACGAAAAGTTTTCAGGAGTCTGAACATGCAACTCAATCCGTCAGAGATTAGTGAACTATTAAAGAGTCGAATCGAAGGCCTAGGCACTTCCTCGGATGTCCGCACGCAAGGAACCGTGGTGTCCGTCACCGACGGTATTTGTCGTGTCCATGGTTTGTCCGATGTGATGCAAGGGGAAATGCTTGAGTTTCCCAATAGCGTTTTTGGTCTGGCCTTGAACCTAGAGCGTGACTCAGTAGGTGCTGTGATCTTGGGTGATTACACCCAGATTTCGGAAGGCGACGCCGTCACCACCACAGGCCGCATTTTGGAAGTGCCGGTTGGTCCAGAAATGCTTGGTCGTGTGGTTAACGCCCTCGGCGTGCCAATTGATGGTCGTGGTCCAATTAACGCCAAAGAAACAGACATCATTGAGAAAGTTGCGCCTGGCGTAATCGCTCGTCAGTCGGTGTCGCAACCACTGCAAACGGGTCTTAAAGCCATTGACTCAATGGTTCCAATCGGTCGTGGACAGCGTGAACTGATCATTGGTGATCGCCAAACCGGTAAAACAGCCGTCGCGGTTGACGCCATCATTAACCAAAAGGGCAAAAACGTTAAGTGCGTTTATGTTGCGATTGGCCAGAAAGCATCGACCATCAATAACGTTGTTCGCAAGCTTGAAGAGTTCGGCGCGCTTGAATACACCGTTGTTGTCGCTGCTGCGGCATCAGACAGTGCTGCCATGCAGTATTTGTCTGCCTACGCTGGTTGCACCATGGGTGAATACTTCCGCGACCGCGGTGAAGACGCCCTGATTGTTTATGATGACCTGACCAAGCAAGCCATTGCTTATCGTCAAGTGTCGTTGTTATTGCGTCGTCCGCCAGGTCGTGAAGCCTATCCTGGCGATGTGTTTTACCTGCACTCACGTTTGCTCGAGCGAGCCGCTCGCGTGAACACAGATTACGTTGAGAAGTTCACCAATGGCGCAGTGAAAGGTCAGACGGGCTCTTTGACTGCATTGCCAATTATCGAGACGCAGGCCGGTGACGTGTCGGCCTTCGTGCCAACCAACGTGATTTCGATTACAGACGGTCAGATCTTTTTGGAAACGGACCTGTTTAACGCGGGTGTTCGTCCTGCTATCAACGCCGGTATTTCAGTGTCACGAGTCGGTGGCGCTGCACAAACCAAAATCGTTAAAAAGCTGTCTGGTGGTATTCGTATCGACTTGGCGCAATACCGTGAGTTGGCTGCTTTTGCGCAGTTCGCTTCAGACCTCGACGATGCAACACGTCGCCAGCTCGAGCGTGGTAAGCGTGTGGTTGAGTTGCTCAAGCAACCCCAGTACGCGCCATTGCAGGTGTGGGAACTTGGTGTGGTTTTGTTCACGGTGAACAATGGTTACCTCGATGATGTGCCTGTTGAGCAAGTGTTGACGTTTGAAAAGCATCTTAAGGATTACCTGAAGAATAAGCACACCGGGTTCATTGAACGCGTAGAAACCAGCAAAGAGTTGTCCAAAGATGATGAAGCTGAGTTGGTTGCTGCATTACAAGCATTCAAGAAAAGCGGTCTCTACTGAATATCCGGTTGATTTGAAATAACCGAACAACCTGGGAACTGCAAATGGCAGGCATCAAGGAAATTCGAACCAAGATCAAGAGCGTGCAAAACACGCGCAAGATCACCAAAGCCATGGAAATGGTGGCGGCCTCGAAAATGCGGAAAGCGCAGGAACGCATGCGTGCCGGCCGTCCGTATGCATTAAAAGTTAGAAGCATTGCTGCGCATTTGATGCAGGCCAACCCTGAATACAACCATCCTTATCTGAATGAGGCTGTTGAGCCCAAGTCAGCGGGCGTGGTCGTGGTGACAACCGACAAGGGCTTGTGTGGGGGTTTAAATACGAACATCATGCGCTTGGTTCTGAGTCATTTGACACAATTCAAGGCACAAGGCGTTGAGGTGCAATTCACAGCCTTCGGTAACAAGGGTTTGGGCGTGCTTTCTCGCGTTGCTGCCAATGTGGTGACCCAAGAAGTTGGTCTTGGCGATAAACCTGAATTGGATCGGCTGATTGGTGCGATCAAGGTGCAATTGGACGATTTCATGCAGGGCAAGATCGACGCCGTGTATTTGGCAACCACCCGGTTCGTCAATACCATGCGTCAAGAGCCGGTTTTTTTCCGGTTATTGCCTTTGCCTGGCAAGCTAAATGACCCAAATGCTGGTTTTGATCAGACGGGCGACGATGAGCTTAGCCTAAGCCAATCAAAGAACGGCTGGGATTACATCTATGAGCCAGATGCAAAGACTGTGATTGACGAGCTCTTGCAGCGGTATGTTGAGGGCTTGGTCTTACAGGCCGTTGCCGAAAGCATGGCGTCTGAGCAGTCTGCTCGTATGGTGGCCATGAAAGCGGCCTCTGATAATGCGAAAAAAGTCATTGGCGACCTTCAGCTGGTCTATAACAAGACTCGCCAGGCTGCTATTACGAAAGAAATTTCTGAAATCGTGGGGGGTGCAGCTGCGGTGTAAGAAACACCAAGCAGTTGACCTATCCGAACAACGCTATAAGTGACCGAGTAAGGAAATCAAATGAGCAACGGTACCATCGTTCAATGTATTGGCGCAGTGGTGGATATACAGTTTTCTAGAGACAGCATGCCGCACATTTACGAGGCGCTGACCTTGGCTGACGACACCAGTCCTTTTGCTGAAAAAGGCTTGACGTTTGAAGTGCAGCAGCAGCTTGGCGACGGTGTGGTGCGAACCATTGCGATGGGTTCGAGCGACGGATTGCGTCGTGGCATGGCTGTCGCAAAAACAGGTGCGCCGATCTCGGTGCCCGTTGGTGAAGCCACACTGGGTCGGATCATGGACGTTTTGGGTCGCCCGATTGATGATGCGGGTGAAATCCAGACGTCAGAGCGTCGTGCGATTCACCAAGCGGCACCACGATTTGACGAGTTATCACCGTCGGTTGAGTTGCTTGAGACAGGCATCAAGGTGATTGACTTGGTTTGCCCATTCGCAAAAGGCGGTAAAGTCGGTTTGTTCGGTGGTGCTGGTGTCGGCAAAACCGTGAACATGATGGAATTGATCAACAACATTGCCAAGCAGCACAGCGGTTTATCAGTGTTTGCAGGTGTTGGTGAGCGTACCCGTGAAGGTAACGACTTCTATCATGAGATGGACGAGTCGAAAGTTCTCGACAAAGTCGCGATGGTGTTTGGCCAGATGAACGAGCCACCAGGTAACCGTTTGCGCGTGGCCTTGACTGGCTTGACGATGGCAGAAAAATTCCGTGACGAAGGTCGCGACATTTTGTTCTTCGTTGACAACATCTATCGGTATACGTTGGCCGGTACAGAAGTATCTGCACTCTTGGGTCGTATGCCATCGGCTGTGGGTTACCAGCCAACATTGGCCGAAGAAATGGGTGTGTTGCAAGAGCGCATTACATCAACCAAGACAGGTTCGATTACATCGATTCAGGCTGTTTACGTGCCTGCCGATGACTTAACCGACCCATCACCTGCCACAACCTTCCAGCACTTGGATTCAACCGTTGTGTTGTCACGTGATATTGCTGCTCTCGGTATTTATCCTGCGGTTGATCCACTGGATTCAACGAGCCGTCAGCTCGACCGCAACGTGGTTGGCGATGAGCATTACAACGTGGCCCGTGGCGTTCAGCAGACATTGCAACGGTACAAAGAGTTGCGTGACATTATTGCGATTCTTGGTATGGACGAGCTCTCACCTGAAGACAAGCAAGCCGTGGCACGTGCCCGTAAAATCCAAAGATTCTTGTCGCAGCCATTCCATGTGGCTGAAGTCTTTACTGGTTCACCAGGTAAGTATGTGACGCTGGCTGAGACCATCCGTGGTTTCAGGATGATTGTTGACGGTGAATGTGATGCACTGCCAGAGCAGGCGTTTTATATGGTCGGTACGATCGACGAGGCGTTTGAGAAAGCCAAGACGATCCAATAAGGAAACGACATGAGCACGATCAAAGTCAATGTGGTTAGTGCCGAGCAGTCACTTTTCTCGGGTGAGGCAAAATTTGTTGCCTTGCCTGGTGAGTCAGGTGAGTTGGGAGTATTGCCCGGACACACGCCGCTCATTACGCGCGTGCGCCCAGGTACGGTGAAGATCGTCATGCCCGATGACTCGGAAGAGACAATCTTTGTGGCAGGTGGGTTGCTTGAAATTCAACCTAATCATGTGACTGTCCTCTCTGACACAGCTATTCGTGCCGCTGACCTCGATGAGGCTAAAGCCGAGCAGGCGCGTCGGCAAGCTGAAGAGACACTCCGTAATGCCAAGGACAGTGTCGATATCGCTGTAGTTCAGGCGGAACTTGAAATGCTGGCTGCGCAAGTGCAAGCAGCTCGTCGCTTACGCACGGTTGGCGGTGCGCACTAGAATTGAGTGCCGCGGTTGACACGGTTGCGTAAACTCCGAATGGTTTGAAAGCCCTCTGGCCTGTAGGCTTGAGGGCTTTTCCTTTGGAGCATTGACATGCGACAGCATATTGATTTGGCCGTTTTAGAACTCGAAACCCATAAAGCTTGGCTCGGTGATGTTTTAGAAAGGGTGGCACCTAGTTTAGGCAAAATGAAGTTGCACCGTTTGGCGTGGGAACAGTCAGAGGATTTGGCCGACGAACAAGCAAAGCCGCCAATACAGCCGGCCGTTCGAACGGATGTTTTCTTGAGAGCACAAGTGCAATTGCGCCGATATGACGCATTTCTTTTGCCCGTTTCACTGGAAACGCTGGGTTGGACGCGGCAAGCACTCGCGGGTGTGCCGCGTGGCCCTTCAGTGCCAATGCTTGGCATCCTGCACGAACTACGCTCAGCGGCGATTCTAGACCTGTACGACCTCGGATTGACTGACTTTGTGACATCAGTACCTTGCCCTCAAGCTTTTCGGGCAAGGGTGATTAACGCCGTTTCAAAAGCCCCAAGACACCTTTCTTTGCGTGAAGCCGAGCAACCAGGACGTCGCCCACGACCGCCAGCATCGCACCCATTACGACTGCTCATGCAGGAATCACACCAATCCCAGCACGACTACTCTTTAGCCATTGACTCAAGACCAAAAGCGTCAGTTGCAATGACACAACCGCGCTTGGCACCCGTATCCGCCCCATCAAAAGTCTCAGCCCTGAAATCGGCCCAGGGACTTAACACCAAAAAAACGAGCTGCGCCGGTTGCACGGTTCAAGTATCGGCTTTCGGGTGGCCAGATCAAGGGTTTGGGCCCACAAAGCAACGCTTGGTTACATTGTTTGAACGGCAATATTTGAAGGCAGCGATGTTGCGTGCCAATGGCAACATCACTTTGGCGGCAAGTAAGTCACGCAAGAATCGACGTGCATTTTGGGAGTTGTTACGTAAGCACGGCATGGCGACAGGATTCGCGATGAATGGCCAAGTGCCACTCGATAAATTGAGTCTTGACCCCACAGAGGTAAAATCATGGCTTGATGCAGAAAACCGGACCGAATCGTGAGTGCTGAACCCTTAAAAAACGATCTCTTTTTACGTGCCCTTAAGCGTGAGCAGGTGCCCTACACCCCCCTATGGCTGATGCGCCAAGCGGGTCGTTATTTGCCAGAATACCGAGCCACGCGTGCAAGAGCGGGTTCATTCATGGGGCTAGCAACCGTGCCAGAAATGGCAACAGAAGTCACTTTGCAACCACTCGATCGGTTTTCGTTGGATGCGGCTATCTTGTTTTCTGACATTTTAACGGTGCCAGATGCCATGGGGCTTGGACTCACGTTTGTGACAGGTGAAGGCCCTAAATTTGAGCGCCCCTTGCAAGATGAGGCGGCAGTCAACGCGCTAGAAGTGCCCGACATGCACAAGCTGCAATACGTTTTCGATGCGGTTCGGATGATTCGTCAAGCGCTTGGCGGTAAAGTACCTTTGATCGGGTTTGCGGGAAGCCCATTTACCATTGGCTGCTATATGGTCGAGGGTCAGGGCAGTCGAGAGTACCGCTTGATTAAGACCATGATGTACGCGCGTCCTGATTTGCTACACCGAATCTTGAGCATCAACGCGCAAGCCACGACGCATTACCTGAATGCCCAGATTGATGCTGGCGCCCAAGCGGTCATGTTGTTCGACAGTTGGGGTGGGGTGTTGCCAGATGGCAAGTTTCAAGAGTTTTCATTGGCATATACCAAGCAAGTGGTGCAGGGTTTGAATCGTCAGGTTAATGGTGAAAAGATCCCGGTGATCACTTTCACCAAGGGCGGTGGTCCTTGGTTAGAGCAAATTGCCAGCTGTGGGGCAGATGCTGTTGGGCTAGATTGGACGGTCGATATGGCCGCGGCGCGCCGACGGGTCAACGATCAAGTGGCCTTTCAAGGCAACATGGACCCCATGGCACTTTTTGCAGGTGAGGCAGCCATTCGTGCTGAAGCCAGACGCTTGCTAGATGCCTTTGGACCGGTTGGCCGTGGTGGCCATGTGTTTAACTTGGGGCATGGTATTTCCCAGTTCACGCCACCCGAAGCGGTCTCTGCCTTGGTTGATGAAGTTCGCACTTATAGCACACGGTTTCATGTCACATAGGGGACATATTGGTGCATGCGGCGTCATTTTTATGGGAGGTTATGCACAAATATTGAGTGCATCAGTATTTACCCTCAATTAGTTGCTTGGGGATCTAAAAAAAAATACAAGCAATTGATTTATATGGGATTTTGTAAAAAATTGCTTGGTGAAGCTACTCAGTGATTTCGCTTGACACTCACCTTTTAATGCGAAACAGCTGGGTTTTCCCCAAAGTTATCCACAGGCAAAAATGTGCATCAGCAATAGTTTTTGTCCATCAGTGTTTTAGGGCTTTCATCGAGAATCTACATTAACTTATGACCAACGATGTGATGCCTGTGCTGACCGATTCAGCCCCACAAAGCCGGTATGTGCAAGTGGCGCTCGACGTGCCTTTAGAGGGTCCGTTTGACTATGCTTGTGACGAGCCCGTGGCCGTTGGAGCGCGTGTCATTGTGACCTTTGGGCGGCGGCGAATGGTTGGCGTGGTTGTCACCAGCGATGCTAAGCCTTCAGTTGGCTTGACCACCATACGGTCAATTGAGCGTGTACTTAGTGATTTGCCACCGCTGCCAGAAAGTTGGGTAGCCCTGAGTCGATTTTCTGCTCATTATTATCAGAGACCGCTTGGTGAAGTCATGTTGCCGGCCCTACCCGTGGCTTTGCGACGCCTGAGTCACTACGAGGGCAAACGATCGGGTGATGGACCAGTCGCCAAGTGGCGTGGTCGCAAACAAAAGCCGCAAAAGCCTGTGACAACTCAAGAGAAGCCGCCCGAGCTTAATCGTGCCCAACTTGAGGCGGTACAAGCGGTCGTCAACCAACGGGGTTTTGGGGCATTTTTGTTGCATGGTATCACTGGCAGCGGAAAAACCCAGGTCTATCTGTCAGCTGCTGCTGCTGTTTTGGCTCGGGGCGGACGGGTTTTGTTCCTAGTGCCAGAGATCAATCTCACCCCTCAGTTTGCTGGCGCCTTGCGACGACGTCTGGGGCATGTGGTGCCGCCTCAAGGCGTGGCGATTTTGCACAGTGGATTATCCGATGGCGAGCGCCTAGATGCTTGGCTCAGAACGGTTGAGGGTGGTGTACAGATTGTTTTGGGTACGCGCCTGGCTGTATTTGCACCAATGCCCCGAATTGATTTGATTGTGGTTGACGAAGAACATGACCCGTCCTACAAGCAACAAGAGGGATTGCGCTATTCAGCACGAGACTTGGCCATTTGGCGGGCGCAACAGTCTAAGGCAACGATTGTTTTGGGTTCGGCCACACCAAGTCTGGAGTCTTGGCACAAAGCCAAACAAGGCCATTACCAGCTTTTGTCATTGCCTGAGCGTGCGACCCAGGCGTCATTGCCTGAGGTGCGTTTGATCGATACGCGTCGCTTGGCGCTCAATAATGGGTTGGCCCCAGTTTTGATTGAAGCCATAGAGCAGACCTTGTCCAAGGGCCAGCAGGTTTTAATTTATTTGAATCGTCGCGGCTATGCCCCAGTGATGCATTGCACAAGCTGTGGTTGGGTTAGTTCATGTGAGCACTGCAGTGTTTTTTCTGTGCTTCACCGAAGCAACGGTAATCGCCTTCGCTTGCACTGCCATCATTGCGGCTCACAGCGCCCAGCCCCTGCGGCCTGCCCATCCTGCGGTGACCAAGACTTACAACCCATGGGACGCGGCACGCAACGCCTAGAGGAATATTTGGGTGAACTCTTTCCTGAAGCCCGTTTGGCCCGAATCGATGCGGACAGCACGCGTCGTAAGGGCAGCGCACAAACTTTATTCGATAAGGTGCATGCTGGTGAAGTGGACATCCTGATTGGCACACAGATGGTCTCAAAAGGTCACGACTTTGAAAATCTCGGACTCGTGGGGGTTTTAAATGCAGATGCCATGCTTTTTTCGCAAGACTTTCGGGCGCCCGAGCGCCTGTTTGCACAACTGATGCAAGTTACCGGACGTGCGGGCCGCCATGAGCAAGCCAATGCGACCGATGAGCCAGGCGCCAGAGCACAGGTATTGATACAAACAGGGTACCCTGAGCAGCCGGTGTATCAGGCGTTGCGTGCACACAATTTCTCTGGTTTTGCAACGGCATTGCTAAAGGACCGTGAAGACACGGGGTTACCCCCTTTTGCTTTTCAGGCACTGCTGACTGCCGAAGCCAGTGAATTACCTGAAGCCGTGGGTTTTTTGCAGTCAGCCAGAAACGAGGCGAATTCTTGGCTTGCGGCAAACGATTTGTCGCAGCAGGTCACGCTCTATGATGCCGTTCCTTTGAGGGTGGTGCGTGTGGCTAGCGTTTGTCGTGCGCAGCTTTTGATTGAATCCGCCACGCGTGGCGACTTACACCAACTGCTGCGTGCTTGGTTACCGCTCTTGGGTACGCGACACGGTACCGGGCGGCTACGGTGGCAGATTGAAGTGGACCCTTTGGAGATATAGCCGCTGTGACAAAGCACAAAAGCGCTGGGGCAACGGTTTGACACAAGATGTCGCCATGGTGAACATGAACGATGCACAGCGCGAGGCCGTGCATTATCTTGATGGACCAAGTCTGGTATTGGCGGGTGCAGGCTCGGGCAAAACGCGGGTTATCACCGGCAAAATCGCCTATCTCATTAAAACGTGTGGTTACTCAGCGCGCCAGATCGTGGCGGTTACTTTTACCAACAAGGCCGCTCTCGAAATGCAGTCGCGCTTGAGTCTGTTGCTAGACAAGTCACAAACGCGAGGTTTGACGGTCTCGACCTTTCATTCGCTGGGCGTGCGTTTTTTACGCGAAGAGTTTGCCGCAGCCGGACTGAAGCAGGGATTCTCAGTACTGGATTCGCAAGACTGTTTGGGGCTGATCCAATCGTTGATTGCCACCACTGATCGGGGCCGGTTAAAAGCGGTTCAGCAGCGCATTTCACTCTGGAAAAATGCGCTTGTGACGCCTGATCAGGCCGCGCACCTGGCTGAATCGGCGCAAGCCCTTGAGGCCGTCCACACCTATCACAGTTATCAAGCGACACTACGCGCTTATCAGTCAGTCGATTTTGATGATTTGATTTTGTTGCCTTGCCAAGTGCTAGCAGCTTCCGAGACGGTTCGACAGAAGTGGCAGCACCGCATCGGCTATCTGTTGGTTGATGAGTACCAAGACACCAATCAGTGCCAGTATCAGTTGTTGAAGTACCTCACCGGATCACGTGCGATGTTCACCGCTGTGGGTGATGATGATCAAGCCATTTACGGTTGGCGTGGCGCCACTGTTGAAAACTTGGCGCGACTGCAACAAGATTTTCCTGAGCTGCGATTGATCAAGCTGGAACAAAATTATCGATCAACGCAGCGTATTTTGTCGGCAGCCAATCAAGTGATTGCGTGCAACCCAAAACTGTTCGACAAGACCTTGTGGTCTGAACATGGCACAGGCGAGACCATTACGGTGACCCGCATGGATGGTGAACTGGCAGAGGCTCAGTCGGTTTCCATGCGTTTGTCAGCTGCCAGAGTAGAAAAGCAAGCCCAGTGGCGCGACTTTGCGGTGCTTTATCGCAGCAACCAACAAGCTCGAGTTATGGAGCAAGCTTTGCGTGATTTGCGCATCCCTTACACCGTGTCGGGTGGGCAAAGCTTTTTTGATAAATCAGAAGTCCGGGATGTACTGGCCTATTTGCGACTCTTGGCCAATGATGCCGATGATCCAGCCTTCATTCGCGCCGCCACCACCCCGCGCCGTGGCATTGGTCAAGCCACCTTGCAAGCGATTGGTCAATACGCCTCGCAACGGCAGTTGAGTATGCGCCAAGCGGCCAGCGAACAGGCCATGGCGTCGGTTTTACCCGCGCGCCAATTTGAGGCGCTTTCGGGATTCATGACCTTCGTGTCCCGTTTTGAAGCGAGATCTGTTAAGCCGCCACATCAAGAGCCGGTAGACCAACTGCTTGATGAGCTGATACAAGCCATCGGTTATGAAAACCACCTCTATGATGTTTCGAGTGATGACCGTGCGGCCCAATCAAAATGGCAAACCGTGCTTGATTTACTGGAGTGGTTAAAAGGGCGTGCCAAGGAGTCCGATTGGAACTTAGAAACGTTGGTGCAACACGTGGCCTTGGTGACCATGCTAGATCGCCAGACCGACGAGTCGCCAGACACGGTAACGCTGTCGACGTTGCACGCTGCCAAAGGGTTGGAATTCCCGCATGTGTTTCTCATTGGTGTTGAGGAAGGCTTGCTGCCCCACTTGGGCCGCAGCTCGGGTGATGAGGAACCAAACGATGCCGCCGTCGACTCAGCCCGGATCGAAGAAGAACGTCGCTTGATGTATGTGGGTATTACGCGCGCCCAACGCAGCCTGCACTTGACTTGGTGCGCACGCCGACGACGTCAGCGTGAAGAGCGTGTTTGTGAGGTGTCTCGATTCATTCAGGAAATGGGCTTAGAGCAAGTCAAGCCTTCAGAAGACCCCGGTGAAAACATGACACCCAAAGCACGTATCGACATGCTTAAAAGTATGTTGTCCAAAGGCTCAAGGGCGCGCTAAGCGCAGCAAAGACTCGGCACATGCACCCCCAGCATCTGCTAAAAACTAGGCGTTGGTTTGATTGCGCAACAAACGGATGGTGTCGATTAACTCTGATGCGGTCAGGCCAATGGGACCACCGAGTTGTTGCGTCAGTGTTTGGGCCGCAGTCCCGTGCAACCAGACAGCGGCGGGGATCGCGATTGAGGCTTCAAATCCTTGGGCCAGTAGGCTACTCATCAGGCCCGTTAAAACATCACCTGTGCCCCCTGTGGCTAGCCCAACATTACCGCTGGGGTTGATCTGGCAACGCCCTTCGGGATCGGCCACGACGGTCTGATGACCTTTAAGAACCACCCAGGCTTTAAAACGTTCAGCCAGAGTGCGGGCAGCCAACAATCGGTCGTGTTGGATGACGTTTGTGGTGGTGCCTAAAAGGCGCGCCGCTTCGGCTGGGTGAGGTGTGAGCACAACTAGGCCAGAGCCCCAAACGGGTGCCACGTCACCGTAAGCCAAGGCATTGAGTGCATCGGCATCAATCACCATGGGTGCTTGGCCCCGTACCCTGAAGACGGTCTTTAACCATTGAGCAGCATCGTGACCCAAGCCACAGCCCACGCCCCAAGCCTGAATGTCGCCAGCCATGGCCAGAAGGCTATCGGCTTGGCGCCACATCACTTCAGGCTGGATTGGGTCTAAGCCAATGTCAGGTGTTGACTGCGTGACGCCAACGTAGACCTTGCCTGCGCCAGATTTCAATGCGCTGCGAGCGGCAAGCATCACCGCTCCGGTCATGCCTTTGGCACCTCCCAAAAGCCCAACGCTGCCAAAGGTTCCTTTATGGCCAGTCTCTGATCTTGGCTCAAACAATGATTCAAATTGCGCTCGGCCGATGCGTTCTTGTGAGGGTGAGGACATGTTTGTCAGGCAAAATAGAATAAGTGATTGAGAAAAGGAAAAGACAATGCATTCATTTAAAACAATCGGGGTTGTGGGCGTTGGTGCCATGGGTAAAGGCATTGTACAGATCGCCGCTCAGGCGGGCTTAACGGTTCTGATTCACGACCAACAGCTATCAGCCCTGCACGCGGCCCGTGAGGCCTTGGAAAAAACCTGGCAAACCTTGGTTGCCAAGGGCAAGCTCACCGATGTGGCGGCAGCGGGTGCACTCGGTCGCGTACACATCGCCCAAACGCTCGGTGAACTGGCTGATTGCGATCTGGTGATTGAAGCCATCATCGAGCGACTCGATGCCAAGCAAGCTTTGTTTCAAGCGCTTGAGGCTGTGGTGAGCCCACAATGTGTGCTGGTCTCCAACACGTCATCGTTGTCGATCACAGCCATTGCCTCAGCGTGCGCCAAACCAGAGCGGGTGGCAGGTTATCACTTTTTTAACCCTGTTCCTTTGATGAAGGTGGTCGAAGTGATTGACGGGCTGCGCAGTGATCCTGCCGCGGGTGACGCGTTGATGAGTCTGACGCAAACCTTAGGGCACACCGCTGTTCGAGCCAAAGACATGCCTGGGTTTATCGTGAATCATGCGGGTCGCGGTTTGGGTACCGAAGGCTTGCGTGCTGTGCAAGAGGGTGTGACCAGTTTTGAGGGGGTTGATGCCATCATGCGAGAACAGTGTGGCTTTCGCATGGGGCCCTTTGAACTGATGGATTTAACTGGGGTTGATGTGTCCCATCCAGTGATGGAATCAATCTATCACCAGTTCTACGAAGAGCCTCGTTTCCGTCCTTCGCCGATCACCGCACAGAGAGTGGCGGGTGGTTTGTTTGGCCGAAAAGTGGGCGTGGGTTTTTATGACTATCCCGATGGCAAAAAACGTGAGTCTCCCTTAACTGAGATCCCGACCCCAGACCATTTGCCGCCCGTTTGGATCAGTCCAGCCCACGCACAAGGCCATGCGATGGCCGTGCAGTTATTCAAAGCGCTTGGGGTCACGATTCAAACCGGCAGTCATCCAGAGGCCGAAAGCCTGATCGTGGTGACACCTTTTGGGCAAGACATATCCACGGCGATATCCCAGCAAGGCTTAGACGCGGCACGCACTGTCGGGGTTGATACGTTTGGGACGATCTTGCCAGCCAAGCGCCGAACCTTGATGGTCAGCCCAGCCACAACACAGCAGTGGCGCGATGCGGCACACGCTTTGTTGGCTCGAGATCAAGTTGGTGTGACCGTGATTCAGGACTCACCGGGGTTTGTGGCCCAGCGTATTTTGGCGACGATTGTGAATATCGCGTGTGAGATCGCTCAGCAACAAATTGCAACGCCAGCTGATATTGATCGCGCCGTGAGCCTTGGGTTGAACTACCCCGCGGGTCCCTTGGCTTTGGGCGACACCTTAGGCGCCAAGCAAATTTTTGAGATATTAACGAACATGCAGGCTGTCACGGGGGACCCCCGTTACCGTCCAAGCTTGTGGTTGCAGCGTCGGGTGCAACTCGGACTGTCTTTGTTGCAGCCAGCAGCAACGACTTAAAAAAAGCCCCTTACATGTGAGGGGCTTTTTCAATCAATCAAACAAATCATTCCATTACTTTAACTGTCCAACCATGTAGTGAACAGCATCGCTGATGTCTTTGTCACTGGCCTTGGCTAGACCACCACGCGCGGGCATGACGCCTTTGCCTTTGATGGCGTTGGCAACCATGGTGTCCATGCCTGTTGCCAAGGCTGGACCCCAGGCGGTTTTGTCGCCTAATTTGGGGGCGCCAGCAACACCCACGGCGTGACAGGCTATGCAGGCTTGCTTGTAAATTTGCTCACCCTTAATCATGTCAGTAGGGCCATCGGTAACAGGCCCACTTTGGACCTCTGCGACTGCGACAACCACTGGTGTATCTGCAGCAATCATTGCTGCGACTGGCGCACCGCCTTCAGTGATCTCGATTCGGGCCACGGGTGCGATGCGTAGCGCCGTAGCTTCAGCACCCAAAGTATCAGAGCCAGCAGACGTTTTGGTACCCGAAGTCACCCAGCTCACCAATAAAATGATGACCACGACTGGGATGATGAAAGACAGTATTATCGTCACGATCAATTGTTTGGGCGTCTTAATCAAGGTGCCATGTTCCTCGACG
>JAFMCG010000186.1 GCA_017857895.1 Burkholderiaceae bacterium
AGAGTGGGTTGGCAGGCAAGTTGATGACCGTTGGCGGTGATCTCGACACTGTCATGGCTGGTCTGGCCTGCGGTGAGGTCTCACCGGTGGCTTGGGAAATTTTGCAAGGTGGAACGAATGATTTTGTGATGCTTGAGGATGCTTACGCCTTGGAGGGCATGAAGCGCTTTGCCAATCCCGTCGTGGGTGATCCGGCTATCGTGTCGGGTGAGACTGGCACCACTGGCCTCGGGGTGTTGCTCGCGGCGCGCAAATCACCGGATGTGTGGCAGGCACTTGGGCTTGATGCCGAGTCCAGGGTTCTGATACTGGGCAGCGAGGGGGATACCGACCCGCAGATTTATGAGGAAGTTGTTGGACGCAAGGCCAGTGAGGTGGTGCAATGATCACGGAGATGGCTCTGGATCTCAAAGTCAACGGCGACCGGTTACTGTCGTGGTTAGTTGATCTGGCCAAAATTGGAGCCAGAGATGATGGTGCTTGCTGTCGTTTGGCTTTAACGGATGAAGACCGTGCTGGTCGGGACTGGGTGGCGCAGCGTATGCGTGAGTTGGGCTTGCAAGTCCAAATTGATGCCATTGGCAACATGTTCGGTGTTCGCGCCGGCCGCGACCGCACATTGGCGCCGGTGATGACCGGTTCGCACATCGATACGGTTCGATCTGGTGGTGCCTATGACGGCAACCTAGGCGTGCTCGGCGGGTTAGAAGTGGTGGCGACTTTGAATGAGACGAATCTGAGTACAGCACGCGATGTCGTCGTCGCGGTGTTTACGAATGAAGAGGGGGCGCGATTTGCACCAGACATGATGGGATCACTCGTTTACGTGGGCGGGATGACGCTCGATGAAGCACTGTTGACCAACGCCATTGATGGTGCGGTGCTTGGTGAAGAATTACAAAGAATTGGTTACGCTGGCGACATGCCGCTTGGTTGGTATCAGCCGCATGCATTTGTGGAGTTGCATATTGAGCAGGGACCCGTGCTGGACATGGAGGGTATCCGTATTGGTGCTGTTCACAACCTGCAGGGCATTTCATGGCAAGAGGTAGTCGTGACCGGCCAATCCAATCACGCTGGTACTACTCCAATGCGCCTGCGTCGGGATGCTGGTTATGCCGCTTGTGCTATTGCCACATTCGTTCGTGATCTAGCCAAAGACATGGGTGGTGATCAAGTGGCAACGGTTGGCAAAATCGATCTCAAACCCAATCTGATTAATGTGATTGCGTCTAAAGCCCTGCTTACGGTGGATCTGCGCAATACCGATGAGGCTTTGCTAAAGCAAGCCGAGCGGCTGTTCTCGGCGTTTTTGGCTCAGTTGCGAGAAGAGGAAGGTGTTGATATTCAGACGCGCCCTTTGGCGCGGTTCGAGCCTGTTCAGTTTGATCTGACACTGGCCAAACGTATTGAAGATAATGCCAAAGCACTTGGTTTGTCGTATCGGCCCATGACTTCTGGTGCGGGGCATGACGCACAAATGCTGGCGCGTATCTGTCCATCGGCCATGATCTTTGTGCCAAGTGTTGATGGCATCAGTCACAACCCGGCTGAGCACACAAAAGCCGATGATCTGGTAGCTGGCACCAATGTTTTGTTGCACACGCTGTGGCAACTTTCAAATCAGGAAGCATGAGCATGACACGCATGGTGACAGTGGGCGCAGCCCAAATGGGTCCGAACGCCTTGGTAGAATCACGAAAGGCAGTGGTGCAACGCTTGATTGTGCTGCTCGAACAAGGCGCGCGCCACGGTTGCGACCTGGTGGTGTTTCCGGAGTTGGCATTAACGACTTTTTTCCCGAGGTGGTATTTCGAGTCACAAGACGACGTTGACGCTTTTTTTGAGCGGTCGATGCCAAGTCTACATACACGGCCGCTGTTTGAGGCGAGCAAGAAATTGGGCGTGGGCTTTTATCTAGGCTATGCCGAACTGACCGAAGAAGACGGGCATACCCGTCGCTTTAATACGTCGATTTTAGTGGATGCCTCAGGTCAAATAGTTGGCAAGTATCGCAAGGTGCATCTGCCGGGTCATGCCGAGCATGAGCCCTGGCGGCAATTTCAGCATCTGGAGAAACGGTATTTTGAGACGGGTAACCTAGGCTTTCCTGTATTTCGCGCCTTTGGCGGCATTGTTGGCATGGCTATTTGTAATGACCGTCGCTGGCCAGAGACATACCGTGTCATGGGTTTGCAGGGTGTCGAGATGATCCTCATTGGTTACAACACGCCAGTCCATAATCCGCCAGCGCCTGAACACGACAACTTGTCGCATTTCCACAATGAACTTGTGATGCAGGCTGGTGCCTACCAGAATGGTAGTTGGGTGGTGGGTGTTGGGAAAGGTGGGTGTGAGGAAGGAGTGGATCAGATCGGTAACTCTGTCGTTATTGCACCGTCGGGTGAGATCGTGAGTGCATGCACTACTTTGGGCGATGAGTTGGCGATCGCACGCTGTGATCTTGATCTGACGCAATCTTATAAATCGTCAGTATTCAACTTTGCCAAACACCGCGAACCTGCCTCTTACACACTGATTGTCGAGCGCAAAGGGGCAGTAATCAGCGTGTAAATTCTCGGCTGGCGCCTGACGATGACACAGTACACAGGTAGCGAAATGAGCAACGGTGGGAGAACCCTCTGTACGACTATGAGGCATCCAGCAATGGAATGACCCTCGAAATTAGAGAGAGGCAGCTCCGCGACGAATCGCTTGTCATGCGGTACCCAACCCGCGAATATCAGATTGATCAACCGTCGGAAATGCCGCTCGTTTCGCTATCTGTGCGCTGTACACCAACGCTTTTAACCACGAGACCGAAAATGATTTAAAACAATCACTTGACGGGTCAATACATATCAGTCGTAAGCAACACACCACAGCACAGAAGATTGACATCGTCGAGCAATCGATGGCGCAAGGCGTTTTGACCGCATCAGTTGCCATGGCTCACGGCATTAATGCCAATCAGTTACACAAGTGGCGCTACTTGTATAAGAAGGGCGAGGTCGGTTTGATGAGTCACCAGTCTAACGGTGATGTTTTGGAACTGCTGCCGGTAAGGGTGGCGTTGGATGCGCCGTTGCATAAAAAAAGATTAGCCCTAAGTGCCCAAGAGTTGCATTATGCAACTCTTGTTTCAATTACACGAAATATTACACGGTGGCCTTTTTAGCAGATAACCTACTGTTTTTAATAGATATTTAAACAACCGACTTTTCTGTTAATCCGTAGGTCCCTGGTTCGAGCC
>JAFMCG010000048.1 GCA_017857895.1 Burkholderiaceae bacterium
CCCAACGTGCGTAGTTTACGACTGCTCATGTCTATTCCTGTCAGCGCCGCCTCGTCATCACATGACAAAACACCGCATTATTTAAAGTACAACTGTGGGTCCAACGGCACGCCCCGGTGCCTTATTTCAAAGTATAGGGCCGAATCCAGCTGTCCACCCGTATTTCCCGCTTCAGCAATGATGTCTCCAGCCCTGACCGAATCACCAACACCGCCAAGCAGGGCCTCATTGTGCGCATAGACGGTCACGAATTCATCCGAATGGTCAACAATGATTAAATTCCCAAAACCTCGCAACCACGTCGCATAAATCACAGTGCCCGCAGCCACTGCACGCACTGGCGCGCCTGTGGCAGCCCCCATCAAAACACCTCGCCAAGCGCCACCTTCAGGACGGTTGCTGCCGAAACGCGCCAGTATCGGACCATTAACGGGCTTGGCAATGCCTCGTTTTAATCCTTCGCCTTGCGGCAACTTCGACAAAACGTCTTCTCGAATAGCGTTGGCGTGAGACTGATCCGTTTTGAGCTTTTGTAGTTGCTCACCTAAGCCTTCAATCAAAGCCGTCAATTGCGCCTCGTCACGCGCCATGCGATCGCGTTCTGCGCGCTGTGCCGCCATTTGCCCATCGAGCTTTGCTAGCAGGACCTTTCTTTGACGGCGCTGCTCGGCCAATTGCTTTTGCTCAGCTTCAAGCGCTTTAAGGGTCTCCTCGAGCGCTAATTGTTCCTTGGTTTGGGCCGCTTGCGACGCAGAAAGTTCCGCGAGTTGTCGATTGATTTGTGCCAACATCGCCACTCGCGCGTCAGAGACGTGTGCCAAGTATCCAAGTTCGCGCCCCAATGACTGTGGGTCTTCGCCAGACAAGACCGCGCTCCAGGGCGACAACCCGCTGCGATGCTGCGCACGCAACTGCTCGGCAAGCGTCTTTTGGTCGGCAGCCAACGAGGCCTTTTGATCGCTGATTTGAGCCGCCAAGGCTTTCAGCGATGCCTGCCTTTCGGCCCGTTGCACAGCCAATTGCTTGACTTTTCGACGCGCGTGCGAAATGGCTTTTTCAGTGGCCTTGAGCGCGTCGCCAGCCGCTTTGAAACGCGCCTGTTGCGCGTCTAGTGTCTTTTCTAGGATCTGGATCTGATTTTGCAGGGCACGGCGTTGCTCATCGGCCTGAGCTTTTTGCTCACTAAGACTTTGGGGGTCTTGGCTCGACTGCCCATGGCCCACCTGCTGCCAACCACCAGCCAAAATCAGCAGGCAGAAAGCGAGCCGGCGGCTTGCGCGGGTCATCGGTGCTCAGACACAGGCGGTGAGGTGGGTTCGTTAACCATCAAGCTTGCTTGGCTTTGCCTTGGGCCGCCACGGCCGCCATGGCCGCCTCTATCACCGCGGGATCGGCCAAGTAGTAATGCTTAATGGGTTTTAACGACTCGTCGAGCTCATAGACCAAGGGCTGCCCCGTGGGAATGTTCATGTTCACGATATCCTCTTCAGAAACGTTATCCAGGTGTTTGATCAAAGCCCGCAAACTGTTGCCATGCGCCGCAATTAAAACCTGTCGCCCAGCGCGCACGGCTGGCGCAATGGACTCATTCCACAATGGCAGCACGCGATCGACGGTGTCTTTGAGGCACTCGGTGGCTGGCAGTTGCTCAGGTTTCAGTTTGGCGTAGCGTGCTTCAAATTTCGGGTGCCGCGGATCATCGGGCGCCAAAGGCTCGGGCGCAATCGCGTAGGCCCGACGCCAAATCAATACCTGCTCATCACCAAACTTGGCGGCCGTTTCAGCCTTGTTCAGGCCCTGAAGGTTGCCATAGTGGCGCTCGTTTAAGCGCCAATTGTTGTGCACTGGGATATACATTTGATCCAAAGCGTCAAGCGTGATCCAGAGCGTTCGAATGGCGCGCTTCAACAACGAGGTGTAAGCCAAGTCAAACGAATAACCTTTTTCAGCGAGCAAAAGCCCGGCTTCTTTGGCTTGTTGTCGTCCAGTTTCGGTCAGGTCAACGTCAGCCCAACCGGTGAAACGATTCTCTAAATTCCATTGGCTTTCGCCGTGGCGCATCAAAACAAGTTTGTACATGGTTTCAAGTCTTTATGTGAATAGATAACAAGCATTTTATAATCCCTCGCATTGTCCTGCGTTGGACTTCCCTGCAAAAGCGAAAATACCGTGGATTTTTTTCAAGAAACCAACAACTTAATGCTCATCGGCATTGCTGTCTCCTCTGGCCTGATGCTCCTTTGGCCCTTTATTCAGAGACAGCGTGCTGGCAACATGGTCAACCCGACCCAAGCCGTCATGTTAATCAACCACCAAGATGCGGTGGTGATTGATGTTCGCCCCTTGGCGACCTTTCAGCTCGGGCACATCCCCAATGCTCGCAACGTGCCTTTGGGCGATCTGGACACCAAAATGGCCAGTTTTCCCAAAGACAAGCCGGTTATTCTGGCGTGTGACCGCGGTCAGATTGCTGTCGGCGCGGCCGCAAAGCTGCGTCAAGCCGGTTTGACCCAAGTTTCAGTGCTCGAGGGTGGCTTAAACGCTTGGGTACAGGCGGGCATGCCCACCTCCACGAAAAAGAAATAATTTGCCAATCCCTATTTTTAAGGAAGCACCATGAACAAAGTTGTCATGTACTGCTCAGCCGTCTGCCCCTTTTGTACACGAGCTGAGGCTTTGCTGAATCAGCGCGGCGCGAGCGAGATCGAAAAAATCCGCATTGATACCGATCCCAAACAGCGCGAACTGATGATGGAAAAAACCCAGCGTCGCACGGTGCCTCAGATCTATATCGGACAGACACATGTGGGCGGTTATGATGACCTTGCTGCCTTAGATCGGGCCGGTGGTCTGGTGCCTTTGCTACAAGGCAGTGTGTAATTAACGACTAATCAAAAGCGTCCTTCAAACTTTTTTGGAATTTTCATGGCTGAAGCAAACTCTGCGGCACAAGAACAAACCTCGCCCACTTTCAATATGCAGCGCGTCTATCTCAAGGACTTATCCCTTGAAATGCCGAACTCGCCGCACATCTTTTTAGAGCAAGCCGCACCGAACGTTGAGGTCAACATCGGTATTGGCGGTCAACGCTTGGCTGAAACGATGTTTGAAGCCACTATCACAGTGACTGTGACCACCAAAATCGACGAAAAAGTCCTGTACTTGGTTGAAGCCACACAGGGTGGTATCTTTGAAATCGCTGATATCCCAACAGAGCAGTTCGATCCATTGCTCGGGATTGTTTGCCCCACCATGCTTTACCCGTACTTGCGCGCCAACATCGCAGATGCCATCACACGCACATCGTTGCCACCACTGCATTTGACGGACGTGAACTTCCAGGCCCTTTATCAGCAACGTCTCGCAGAAAACGAGAAAGCCCCGGCCGAAGAAAGCTCAGGCATTATTTTGCCGCCTGGCGCCACACGTCAGTAACGTAGCCACAAAGACACGGGTCTGTCCATGACTGATCTCCCCCAGCCTCCCACACCCGTCACGGTTTTGGGGGCTGGCGCTTGGGGTACGGCCTTGGCCGCTGCCGCTTGTGACCAAGCTGACGTGCTGTTGTGGGCCCGTCAGCCTGAAAGTGCAGCAGAGATCGTCCAAACCCACCGTAACAGCCGCTACTTACCTCATATTTCGCTACCCGTTGAGCTTGCGGCCACCAGTGACTTGGCAGCGGCCTTTGCGCATGTCAATCAGCAAACCAATAAGCACCAACGCCCTGGTCTCCTTGTGTTGGGCACACCGGTGTCGGGCTTGGCTACCATGTGCGATGCCATCCGCAGCCACATACCCAACCCTGAGTTGATCGCCGGTGTGGTTTGGACCTGCAAAGGACTCGATGCCGACACCGCTCGCCTACCGCATGAGATGGTGCAAGCGGCATTGGCTGGCTTCGCCCTGCCTGCAGGGGTCCTGTCAGGGCCATCGTTTGCCATCGAGGTCGCACGCGGCTTGCCTGTTGCACTAACGGTGGCCAGCCGCAATGAAGCGTTAAGGCACGCCGTGATTGATGTGTTTCACAGTGACCACATGCGCATCTATGCCACGAGCGATGTGATCGGGGTCGAAGTCGGCGGCGCTTTAAAGAACATCATGGCCATTGCCTGTGGCATCTCTGACGGCTTGCACTTGGGCAACAATGCACGCGCAGCCCTGATCACGCGGGGACTGTCTGAAATGGCGCGGTTTGGGGAGGCGCTTGGTGCGCAATCCAGTACCTTTTCTGGTTTAACTGGCTTGGGTGACTTGGTTTTAACCGCTACCAGTGACTTGTCACGCAACCGCCAAGTGGGCTTGCAAATCGGCGCTGGTAAAACCCTAGACGAGATTTTGGCGCAAGGTTTAACCGCTGAAGGTGCAAGATGCGCGCGCGCTGTTTTACAACGCGCCCAAGGTTTGGGAATTACATTACCCATCACACAAGCGGTTTGCGAGACTTTGTTTGAACAAGTGCCTGCGGCACAGGCCGTGGCCAAACTGATGGCCCGTCAAGCCACTGAAGAATAGTTGGCCTCACCGGTTAAAAACAACGGCAAGAACTGGGGTTTTGCGAGCCTAGCGGCCACCCTCATAACCTTGCTGGCGCCACGCTTCATACAACACCACAGCCACCGCATTTGAGAGGTTCAAACTGCGTTGCCCGGTGCGCATGGGCAATCGAATCCACTGCTCAGACCCGAACCGCTCTCGCTGCTGCACAGACAAACCCGCCGTTTCCCGACCAAACACCAACACATCACCTGGCGCAAAGGCGACATCACTGACCAGCCGTTGGGCTTTGGTCGTGAGCGCAAAACAGCGTTCGATGGGCGCCCCAATCGCCGTTAAGGCCGCCTCAAGACTGTCGTGCACCTGCATGGGTTGCCACTCGTGATAATCCAAGCCGGCACGGCGCAGCCGCCGGTCATCGATTTCAAAGCCGAGCGGGCGCACCAAATGGAGCCGAGCGCCGGCATTGGCGCACAAGCGAATGGCATTGCCCGTGTTGGGCGGGATTTCTGGTTCAACCAAGATGACATCAAACATGGGCGTGATTGTGCCAGATTAGTAGCAATCCAGTGCGACTTGCACGCGCTGGCTTAGTCTTTAATGGGCGTGCGCATGGCGGCCACGACCGTGACGCCCAAAGCACCCGCCGCTAACAGTGCGCGCGCGGCCTCTGAGACGGTGCTGCCAGTGGTCATGACATCGTCGACCACACCCACCCAGCGCCCTGCCACCGCGGGACTGGCCACCATCGATCCGATCAAGGCGCTTTGTCGAGCCCCGCGTGTGCGATGTTTCTGTGGACTGGCATCCCGGGTGCGACGAAGCCAATCCAAGTGGGTGGCAATGCCGCTTAAGCGGCCCATGTGCCAAGCCAATTGCTGGGGTGGGCTAAAACCGTAGGTTTGCAGCCGTTGCTTACTCGCAGGCACTGGTAACCAAGCACAAAGCCGCCTGATTTGCATCGGCCGCTGGGCAGCTTTGAGCATCACATGTGCCATGGGCCGCGCCAAAGAAAACCGTGCACGGTCTTTGAAGTCAGACATTAACCAAGCAGCTGGAAACGCATAGTCCATGGCACAGACGGCATACGCTTGCGTGGGGGGTTGTTGCTGGCAGCTTAGACAGATCTCACTACAATGCGATGAATGGGTGTGCCATGTCGGAGTATGCCGTGTGTGGTCTTGATATTCAGGGGCGAGATCGTTGGCGCAACGGATACACAAGTCGCGCGCTTGCCGGCTGTGATAGCAGTCGCGTTCACACCCAACACAAAGCAATCCGGCACGTGCGCCAAGAGAACACAAAGGACAGCGCGTGTGCCACGTGGCAAACAACGACTCACGAATCTGATAAAAGAAAGACATATGGCAGCCTCGACCCTCATTCAAAACCCAAGCGCGACAGTGTGCCTGATCACGCGACTGCGCGAGACTACCGCATGACATTGGCGTCCCAACCCGAATCATTGGCCATTAATACCCATCACGTTCAACAACAGTTTGAACGCCGACTCGATCGCGCTGATCCAGAGTTCTTATACGGCGTGGTGGCGCAACGCCTGTTTGACCGGCTTAAACTGATTCGGCTCGATGCACAACAGATCTTGGACGCAGGCTGTGGCATCGGTTTGCGCACGGCGCTGTTGCGCGAGCGATTTCCAAAAGCCCACATCACCAGCCTAGATCACAGCGCCGCGGTGCTCGCGCGCTTGCGTCAACGATTGCACCTCAGTGCTTGGTCAGAACGCTGGACCCGCTGGCGCAAAAAAACCCTTAACGAGGTGCGTTGCGCAGACTTAACAGACTCCGGTTTGGCTCCCGAGTCACTGGATTTGGTGTGGTCTAACCTCGCCATCCATTGGCATGATCGGCCACACGATGTGCTGAAAGAATGGGCACGGATTATTCGACCCAATGGGTTGGTTTTGTTCAGTGGCTGGGGACCAGCCACTGGCATTGAACTTCGCCAAGCACTGACCACCGCGGGCCTGACTAGCGCTACCTTGCCCTTGGTTGACATGCATGACTTGGGTGACCTGATGGTGCAACAAGGTTTTGCGGATCCGGTCATGGATCAAGAGACCCTCACCCTCACCTACGACAAGCCAGAGGCGCTGCTTAAAGACGCGTGGGTCTTGGGCGGCAACCCCAACCCGAACCGAGGTGCTGGCCTGGTGGGGCGTGCGTGGCGAGAAAAAATGTGCGTCGCCTTAGAAAAGAATCGCGATGCGCAGTCCGGCAAGCTTCACCTCACCATAGAAGTCGCTTATGGTCATGCCTGGCGCAGCATGACGCGGCGCGTCGCAGGCGAAACCCGTATCAGCTTGGCGTCAATTGAAAAACTGAAGTGATTTGCATCAACCAGCCATCAAACGATTGCGAGCCACTTGATACTCTTGGCTCAAGCGGGCCACGATGTCAGCCACGGGTACGATCTCTTGTATTTGACCCACCCCTTGGCCAGCCCCCCAGATGTCTTTCCAAGTCTTGGGTTTGGATGTACCAGAAGAAAAGTTCATCGCGTTTTTGTCGGCTGCTGGCAAGGCATTGGCGTCTAAACCAGCGTTTTCGATGCTTTCACGAATGTAGTTGCCATGCACACCGGTGAAGAGGTTGGTGTAGATGATATCAGCGGCACTGGCACGAACAATGGCTTCTTTGTAGGCCTGAACCGCATGGGCCTCGGTACTGGCAATGAAGCGTGTGCCGATGTAGGCCAGATCAGCACCCATGGCTTGGGCCGAGAGTATGGCCGCGCCAGTGGTGATGGCGCCTGAAAGAATCACTGGACCTTGGTAGAAGCGTCGCAGCTCACCGACCAGCGCAAAAGGCGATTGCGCCCCGGCGTGACCGCCGGCGCCCGCGGCAACCACAATCAGACCATCGACACCCGCATCTAGGGCCTTCTTGGCATGGCGCATGTTAATCACATCGTGCAGCACGATACCGCCGTAACTGTGTACCGCTTCAATCATTTCTGGTACCGGCGCACGTAACGAAGAGATGATGATCGGCACTTGATGTTTCACGCAAGTGTCGACATCCTGCATCAAGCGCACATTCGAGTCGTGCACGATTTGATTCACCGCTATCGGCCCCACCACTTTGTCGGGATTGGCCGCTTGATACGCGGTGAGTTCTTGCTTCATGTCGCTTAACCACTGGTCAAGCAACTCAGGTGGCCTAGCATTGAGCGCCGGAAACGAACCCACGATACCGGCCTTGCATTGTGCGAGCACCAGCTCGGGATAACTCACGGTAAACATCGGTGAGGCAATCACCGGCAGCGCAAGTTTTTGTAAGACGGGTGGGAGGTGGGACATATCCATTTGCGTGGGCCTCTGTGGGTTTTGAGTACGGTTTGGGCGATGTGTGAGTGCCGTATGCGGTTATTGGGTATTTTTCAGTGTGTTTTTTAGCATGATGGCTGCCATCTGCTCAGTGTGTGGCGTGTCTTGGCGGGTTTGTAATTCAGCAATCACACCCTTTTGATCAGCGATCGAACGGTTTTGATTGACCTTCCACTTGGCTTTGACCGATTGCACTTCAAACGCCAGGCCCACAATGGCATTGAGCATGGCTTGCATGTAGTCAGCCGGAGCCTCATCAATTGACCACGGTTGTGGTTGATGGCGCTCATGGTAATCGGTCAATTGGGCGACGATTCGGCGCTTGGTGTCAGGGTCGTGATGCGCAATCAGTCGGCCAGTGACTTGAACAGTGGCATAGTTATAGGTTGGTACCACGCGATGGTGCTCTGCCTTGGCCGCATACGAATTGGGTGTGATGTAGGCGCTTGGACCATTAAAAATCGCCATCGCTTGAGGGTTCGCCTCAAGATGCTGCCAGAGCGGATTGGCACGCGCCACATGCGCCCAAAGGCGTGCGCCCTTAACCAACGGCTCAAACAGACCCATCGGCACGGGATTGACCAAGCAGCCCATTGGCTCTTCAGGGGCACCTGTGAGCAGACTGGCCAATGGATAGGCCTTAACGAGGGCGTCAATCGCTTCGGGCGATGGGGCATTGAAATGGTTGGGTAAATACATCAGTCGTACCGTTCTAAAAGTGGCTGAGCGTTATTTTTAAATGGCGCTGGTCACTGAGCGCGCGCCGTACTAATCTTGTAGCACTTTGAACCACTTCTAGCACCACCGCCATGATCACCACCAAAACCCCTGTTTTGATTCGCATGCACGACCAAGACAACGTCGCTGTTGTCGGTAATGATGGTGGCCTGCCCGCGGGCACTGAAGTAGCCCCTGGGTTGACGTTGCGCGAAGGGGTGCCGCAAAGCCACAAAGTCGCGCTGGTGGACCTGGCCGCGGGTGATGTGGTTAGGCGCTACAACGTGGTGATTGGCTACGCCAAAGAAGCGTTGCCAGCCGGCAGCTGGGTCAATGAGAATCGCCTGCGTTTGCCTGACGCTCCGAGCTTGGCCGATTTACCCATGGCGACCGCGCCCAAGCCCGACTGGGCGCCATTGGCCGGCTACACCTTCGAAGGATTCCGTAATCCCGATGGCAGCGTGGGCACGCGCAATATTTTGGCGATCAGCACGACCGTGCAGTGCGTCAGTGGCGTGGTAGATTTTGCGGTTAAACGCATCAAAGAAACGTTGCTCCCACGCTACCCCAATGTCGACGACGTGGTGGGTATTGAACACACCTATGGCTGCGGCGTGGCCATCGATGCCCCAGGTGCTGAAGTGCCGATCCGGACTTTGCGCCACATCAGCCAGAACCCCAATTTTGGGGGGGAGGTGATGGTGGTGAGCCTAGGCTGCGAGAAGTTGCAACCCGAACGCTTGATGCCGCCAGGCAGTATCCCTTTGACCGTGGGCACAAGTGCTGCTGCTCAACCCAAAGACAATGAGTCACCCTGGGGTGTCCTTGACGTGGTGTGTTTGCAAGACCAACAACACGTTGGGTTTGCATCGATGATTGAACACATCCTGCGACAAGCCGAGCAGCACTTAAAACGACTGAACGTCCGTCAACGTGAAACCGTACCTGCCAGTGAGCTGGTGGTGGGCATGCAATGCGGTGGCAGCGACGCCTTCTCGGGCATCACGGCCAACCCCGTGTTGGGTTTTGCGAGCGATTTGCTGGTGCGAGCCGGCGCCACGGTGATGTTCTCTGAGGTCACTGAGGTCAGAGACGGTATCGCTCAGCTCACCGCACGCGCCGCGACCCCAGCAGTGGCACAAGCCTTGATCAATGAAATGGATTGGTATGACCAATACTTGGCTCGAGGGGGTGCCGATCGCAGTGCCAACACCACCCCAGGCAATAAGCGTGGTGGGCTTTCAAACATCGTCGAGAAGGCCATGGGCTCAATCAGTAAAAGCGGTAGCGCCCCGATCTCTGGGGTGCTGTCACCGGGCGCACGGCTCAATGGCCAGCGCGGCTTGGTGTATGCCGCCACACCGGCAAGCGACTTTATTTGTGGCACCTTACAGTTGGCTGCCGGCATGAACGTACACATCTTCACCACAGGCCGCGGCACGCCTTACGGCTTGGCTGCCTGTCCAGTGATCAAAGTCGCCACCCGCAGTGACTTGGCGCGGCGCTGGCACGACTTGATGGATGTCAACGCGGGTGAAATTGCCGATGGCAAGCAAACCATTGAATCCATGGGTTGGGCCATGTTTGAGTTGCTGCTTGATGTCGCCAGTGGTCGGCGCCGCACTTGGGCCGAGCAATGGCAGTTGCACAATAGCTTGGCGCTTTTTAACCCCGCGCCGGTGACATGAGATGACCGACGAACGTCAAATTGTGGTGCCCGCGTCATTTCTCAAGCTCTACACCCCTGCGGGTCGTGTGCGACCGACACCACCGCGCGAGTGGCTCGAAGAGCGTCACGATCTGTGCGAAGACCTCTGCTCACTGCTTCAAGAAACCGTCAAAGAGAAGGTATGGACCCTTGGTATCACGCAAGAGGATGCGCTCGAACGCGTGGCGCTCGGACTGGCTGAATTGCCACTTGAACTCAGTGAGCTAGAAACCACTTGGATCAAAACCCGATTACAAGAAATGCTTGAAACCTAAGCTCTCTTGAGTCTGACTTGTAACTCGAGCGTAATGTCTTACACTTTCAATTCAGACAAGGGCTTCAGAGGAGTGTGGTGATGGTGATTTCTAAATTCAACCGTTGGGTTTGTGCAGCCTTGGCAGGTTTGATGATGGCCAGTCCTACGGTTTCTTTGGCGTGTACCAGCTTTTTATTGCCCGGCTCTGACGGTGGGTTTGTGTATGGTCGCACCCTTGAGTTTGGCATGGACATCAAGTCCCGAGGCATTGCTGTGCCTCGAAACCTAGCCATGCAAGGCACCGGTATTGACGGCACAGTCGGCTCGGGCTTGAAATGGACAACCAAGTACGCGGCCTTTGGCGCTTCTGCACTGGGATTGCCTATCATGGTCGATGGGATGAATGAAAAAGGCTTGGCCGGTGGCATGCTTTATTTGCCTGGCATTTCTGAATATCAAGAGGTCAGCCCAACCGAATCAGCCAATTCGATTGCGTCTTACGAAATGCTGGTTTACGCCTTGACCAACTTTGCCACGGTCAATGAAGTGCGCGAAGGCTTTCGCAATATCAAAGTGAACCGCTCACCACAAAAAGACTTCAAAGGCGTGGTGCCCTTGCACCTGACCTTGCACGACGCCAGTGGCAAGAGCTTGGTGATTGAATACATCGGTGGGGAGTTACAAATCTCTGATAACCCGACCAGCATTCTGACCAACGCCCCTCAATTCTCCTGGCACCTAGCAGGACTTGGCAATTACGCAGGCCTCTCCACGTCAGATCCCAAACCCATGCAGGTCGGTGACGCGAAGTACGGGCCACCAAGTTCGGGCGGCGGCATGATGGGCTTGCCCGGCGACTTTTCTTCGCCTTCACGATTTGTGCGGGCCTTCTTCATGAAAGAAAACGCCCCAAAAAACATGACCACCCGCGAGCAGGTGGGTACTACTTTTCATTTTTTAAATAACTTTGATATTCCACCAGGTTTGGTGTCGCTAAGCAGTGGCTTCGGTGGCAGCAGCGGTGGCTATGAAATCACCTATTACGCCGCAGTCTCGGATCTTAAAAACAAAGTGTTTTACATCCGCACGCATGACAATCCCTCGATCCAATCCATTGAGATGGCCAATCTTGATCTTGATGCCACTGCGATTCGCTTCTTTGACCTGAATACCAAGTGGCAGATTCATCCGTTGACCGGCCAATAATATCCGTCGTCCGTGGACAAGTGTGGCTGTTTTAGATCACCTTGCCACGGTTGAGGATGTTCTTGGGGTCAAGCGCCGATTTGATGGTGCGCATCAGTTGAATTTCCACCTCACTGCGCGTGTGACCAAGCCATGCTTTTTTGCGCGTGCCAATGCCATGCTCAGCAGACACTGAGCCGGCAAACTGCTGCACCAAGTCATAAATGATCTGCTCGATACGGGCCTTAGGAAACGTGGCACGGTCGCCAGGCACGTGAACGGCAATGTGCAAATTGCTGTCACCGATGTGCCCAAAGTAAACCGATTCAGCGCTCGGCAATGCGCGGCTGAACTGTTGCTTTAACGTCGTCACAAATGTGCCGATGGTTTGAATCGGCAGACTCACATCGAAACTCGTATAGGGCGACCAAATGAGCGGAAACTCAGACACCGAATCTCGGATCCGCCAGAACGCATCGCTTTCTTTGCCCGATTGGGCAACCGCCGCATCGCTTAATTCGCCACTCTCGAGTCCCGCCTCTAATAGCGACTCCAAGGCCTCTGCCGAGAGCCCCCCGGCGCCCGTGGTGCACTCCATCAACACCAGCATCGAATCCGGTGCCGGCAGCGGCCGTGGGTTGCCAGGCACGCGCGTGGTCATGAAATCGTAGAAGTCTGGCCACATCACCTCAAAAGCCAACAACGAGGCTTGTGCGGCTTGTCGCACGCGCCTCAAAAAAGCCAACACGCTCGCATCATCAGGCAAGGCGCACAGCACTGAAGTGGTCTGCGCTGGCATCGGGTGCAAGCGCAAAACCGCGCGTGTCACCACGCCTAGCGTGCCTTCGCTGCCAATAAACCAATGCTTCAAGTCGTAGCCGGCGTTATTTTTAAGCATCTTGTTTAAGCTCGTGACGATCGTGCCATCAGCCATGACCACTTCCATGCCCAACACTTGTTCACGCATCATGCCGTAGCGAATCACTCGATTGCCACCCGCATTGGTCGAAATGTTGCCACCCACTTGGCAGGAGCCGCGCGCACCAAGATCAACAGCCACATACAAGCCCTGATCCGCGGCCGCTTGCTGGGCCACTTGTAATGGGGTGCCGGCCCAGAGCGTCATGGTGCCTGCGGCTTGATCAATTTCTTCAATGCCTTGCAGACGCTCTAGGCTGATCACCACTTCACCATTGTTGACTTGGCTGCCACCCACCAGCCCAGTCATCCCGCCTTGGACGGTGACCGGTTGATCATGCTGATGACAAATCGCCAGCGCCGCACTCACGTCTTCGGTGTGGCGTGGTTTGACCACCGCCACGGGCTCACAGACCAGGGCACGAGACCAATCGGTTTTATAGCGCGCATCGATTTGCTCACCCACCAACACTTGGGCCTGGCCCAAGCCGGTTTGTAACGCAAGGACTAAAGCATCAGACATAGCAAGGTCCTTCAATCAGGGGGTGAGCGTTAATGAAGTCCACATCGACTGTCACACCAAAACCCACGCCCACACCACTGCCTTCGGTTGGCTTTACGCAGCCGGCGGCGTCCAAGGTATAAGGGCATTGGCCGCCAAGCAAGTCACGAAATGGGTTCAATGTCGTCACGTCGCCTTCGAAGTAGCCGGGGTTATCAACTGCCGCTAACACATGCAAGCTGGCTGCCATGTTCAGTGCCGTTAGTGATGTGTGGGGATTACAGGTCAGCTTCTTGGCGCTTGCCATGGCAGCGATGCGCATCGTCTCAGTAATGCCACCCGTCTTGGAAATGTCGGGCTGCACATAACCCACGCAGTCGTCTTCTAAGAGCGTCTCAAACTCGTAACGGGTGTAGTGATTCTCGCCACTGGCCAGGCTTACCGGTGCCAAGCGGGCCAAAGAACGATAAGCATGGCGGTCATGCGCTGGAAACGGTTCTTCTAACCAAACCACCCCACACTCGGCGAAGGCGGGCATGACGCGCCGAGCGTCAGCCAGTGAGTAGTTGGTGTTAGCGTCTGTGAGAATGTCAATTTCGTTGCCAAGGGCTTTTCTGACGGCGATGACCCGTTCAATGTCCAGTGCTGGCGTGTCACCCACGCGCAGTTTGATGGCTCGATAGCCGCTGGCCACATGGGCTTGCGCCTCTTCAACGAGAGCGGCCGTGGGCTGCCAACCCAAGGCAATGCCACCAGCGTAGGCTTTGATTGGTTTTGAGCGACCACCGAGCAAGCGGTAAAGCGGCCAATCGGTCATTTGGCAGCGGATGTCCCATAATGCCATGTCTAAGCCACTCAAGGCCATGGCGGCTCCCGCCCCCAAGCCGTGACTGGCAATTTGCATCTTATAAACCGATTGCCAAACGCCTTGGGTATCCGTGGCGTCTTGACCCACCACCAACTCAGACAAGGTCGTGTCAATCAGTTTGGCAATGGCGCCAGGACAACGGCCATGATGAGCCTCACCCCAACCCACCAAGCCCTCATCGGTGAGCACTTGCACGAGCACCGCATCGCGTTTCACGCTGCGCCCAATGCCCAGCCGAACAGATTGTGCGGCTGGCACAGGAAACGACACGGGGTAGGCTTTGATGTGTTTGATTTTCATGGGAATGGTCTTTGGTTATTTGTTTTGGTTCTTCACCACATTACTGGGTCGCTCACCGTTAAACAAGGCCAACATGGTGTCGACCGCCCACTGGCTCATGCCCGTCAGGCTGGTGGCCGTGATGCCCGCCAAGTGCGGTGTGAGTAAAGTATTCGGTGTGTCAAAGATGGCTTCTCCACCACTCAAGATGGCGGGCTCATGCACGTCAAGAACGGCACTGGCCAAGCGATTTTCTTTGAGCGCTGCAATGAGCGCAGGCGTATCGACCACTGGGCCTCGAGCCACGTTGATCAAGCACGCACTGGCCTTGACCTGTGCCAAGGCTGCCGCATCAATCAAGTGATGCGTCTGCGGGGTGTGTGGGCAGGCCAACACCAGCCAGTCTGATGATTTGAATAAGGTGGTTTTGTCGACTGCCTTAACGCCATCGGGCAACGTTTCAGGTCGTCGGGTCAACCCCAAAACGTTGACACCCAAGGCATTTAAAATCTCTGCCAACCGTCGTCCAATTGAGCCCACACCGACAATGCCACAAGTGCTGCCGCCGATTTCTAAGCGGTGATTGGACATGGGCTTGGCAGCCGCCCAGCCCTGAGCGCGCAAAGTACTGTCTGTCAGCACCAAGCCGCGCGAGACCGCAAACATGGCGGCCAGCACATACTCAACCACTGCTTGGCTGTTACTGCCTGGCAGGTTGGCCACCAATATGCCTTTGTCAGCAGCGGCTTGCATTGGAATCATGTCAAGCCCAACACCATGGCGAACCACGTATTTCATTTTGGGGGCGTGATCAAAGACATCAGCCGCCAAATGACTGCGCACCATGATGCCATCACAATCGGCAATCAAGCGCGCAATGGTTTGGTGTGACACATCGGGGGCCACCACCACATCAACCGCTTGGGCCAAACGCGCTTGCTCGACGGGGTGAATCGGATTGGTTAATAATACTTTGGGGCGAGTAACTTGAGTCATGTTCAAACCCGGTGAGTTAGAAGGTGACTGCAATGTAATGCACAGGCGGGCTCAACCCAAGCCCAACCTGCCGTGGCGGCGTTTTACGCTTGGCCCGTTGCAACCGGTGCCTGATCGCGCGAGCACCACTCACTCCAAGAGCCGACGTAAAGGGGTGCGGTGCCTAGACCGGCAAGCTCAAGGGCTAAGAGGTTGTGACACGCTGACACGCCGGATCCACATTGCATGATGAGATCTGAGGCACGACGCGCACCGATCACAGCGGCAAAGCCTTGCTTGAGTGCCTCAGGGGTTTTAAAAGTCCCGTCTTCGTTGAGGTTGTGGCGATAAAACCGACTAACTGCACCCGGGATGTGTCCACCCACGGGATCAAGCGTTTCGTTTTCCCCACGGAAGCGGTCTTCTGAACGCGCATCCACCACCAAACGGTCTTGGCTGTGAACGTTGGCCAATACCTCCTCAAAACTCACCACGCTAACCGTGGTCGGGCGATCCGTTAAGGCACCCTCATGAGGTGCTGCGGGCACGACCTGCGTCAAAGGCTGGCCTTGGGCTTGCCACGCCTGCACACCACCATCGAGGATAGCGACTGATTGGTGACCTAGCCAGCGTAAAGTCCACCACACTCGCGAGGCGTGGGTGCCTTGGCTGTTGTCGTAGATCACAACTTGGGTATCGTCGTTAACGCCCAATCGGCGAAACACAGCCAAGGCGTCCTGTCGCTTAGGCAAAGGGTGGCGGCCGTTATTGCCTTCCTTAACGCCCCCCATTTCTTTTTCCATCGACACAAAGTGTGCGCCGGGCAGATGGTTTTGGGCGTAGGCAAGGGCGCCTGCCTGCGGGTCAAACAAATCATGGCTGCTATCAAGTACCACCACATGGGTGGGGTCACTTTGCTGCAACGACAAGAGCTGAGCAACAGAAATCAGGTGTTGATATGACATGGCCGTTTCCTAAAAGAGTGTTCGATTCAGATTACAGCGTTGCCGCTCAACTGGCAAATGCGCGCAATGCACGCGTCAAGGGATCGCGCAACGTTGTCATGCCTCGATATGCCACAAAAGCCGGTGACATTGAATCAAGGGCGTCGGCCAACGCACAAGCGCGGCAAGCGTCTAATCGCAACACCTCAATCAGTGGGCAAACCATGACGTGAATAAAAAACACCGCGCGTTTTATTGCCGGTAACGGTAGGGTGGTTTGTCGTTCAACGCGAAAATAAACTTGCGACAGCAGTGAATGTTCACCCTGGGCAGCATTGGTCAGTGTTTGGGCCCAACGGGGGGCCCTTTCATTGGGCGCCTGCCAGAGATCAGGGCTTGGACTGAGCAACCAGACATGACGGCGCATGGGCGTTTGGCGAAATGCAATCGTTTCAATACCTGCTCGCGCCGCAAGCAAAGCACGGTTATCAGCCACTGGCGCATGCACCGCCGCAAACCCAAGGCCTAGCTTGTCAGCAGGCGACCAATTGGAAGCAAAACACACCGACAAATATCGCACCACAAACCCCACTTCAGGCTCATCGTGAAGAATCACAAAATCCTCGGGCAGGTGTTTTGACAATGCCATGGGATCAGCCGCAATAAACTGTCCAGTTTGTTGATTTTCTTGGGTGGCGATGGCGTCTAAGACTCGGGGATCAGGCTCACCCGCTTGGCCATCACTTTGGCCCAAACGCAGTGCTTTATACGCTCGATAGTCCGGCAATCGATCGTGCCGCCACAAAAGGGTGTCAGGGTCAGACTCTGGATCGTCCAAACGCCTCAGTCCAGGCGCCACTCTAAATGGCGTTTGAACCGGCCAAGGCATGAGCTCTGCAGGCGTTTGCCAAGGGGTGGGCATGAAAAGCGCAGGTTTGTTTGTCATGATGTAGGCAGTTTTAGCATCCAGTGTTTGTGATAAGCGTTTACTCAGCTATCGAAATGCGCATGACCAAGAAAAACCAGAACAAACGCCCGAGCGACTGACCGTAAATGTCCAACGATTACCCCAACAATTTTCCTAAATTTTGCTTTATAATGTTATGTAATTTGG
>JAFMCG010000001.1 GCA_017857895.1 Burkholderiaceae bacterium
ACGGCAACTGTGATGTGGGTGAAATAATAAGAAACGGTTTTCTTCAGGGTGAAGGCATTCGTCTGGATGAACTTGGTCATGGTCGAGCCCTTTTTTACATGCTTTGAACCATCTTCCTCCTGTCATGGATATTTGTACAATTGATTGATAATTAATTATCGATAGTTAATAGCAATCAATGGGCCCAGCGGTTTTTTGGGTTTCAGTCGTCCACCACCTTGGCGTACAAGTCATACTCATCGGCATCGGTGACCGTGACACGGACCAGTTGACCCGGTGTGAGTGTTTTGTCACTGTCCACAAACACATTGCCGTCGATTTCTGGCGCGTTGGCGAAAGAGCGACCAATGGCGCCATCTTCGTCGACTTCATCGATCAACACGTCCATTGTTTTACCGATTTTTAGTGCCAGGCGCGCCTGCGAGATGGCTTGCTGATGAGCCATGAAACGATCCCAACGGGATTGCTTGACATCTTCTGGCACCGGATTGGGTAGCGCATTGGCGCTGGCGCCATCGACGGCCGAATACTGGAAGCAACCCACCATATCGAGTTGTGCCTCGGTCATCCAATTGAGCAGATACTCAAAATCTTCCTCGGTTTCACCAGGGAACCCGACGATGAAGGTCGATCGAATCGTGAGTTCAGGACAGATTTCACGCCATGCCTTAATGCGCGCCAACGTCTTATCCTCAAATGCCGGGCGTTTCATTAACTTAAGCACCTTTGGGCTGGCGTGCTGAAACGGAATATCCAAATAGGGCAGAATCCGGCCTTGGGCCATCAACGGAATCACTTCGTCAACGTGCGGATAGGGATAAACGTAGTGCAAGCGCACCCACACCCCTAATTCACCCAAGGCTTCGCACAGTTCGGTCATGCGTGTTTTAACCGGGCGACCCTGCCAAAACCCCGTTCGGTACTTGACATCCACCCCGTAGGCGCTGGTGTCTTGCGACACCACCAAAAGCTCTTTTACGCCGGCTTTGACCAAGCGCTCAGCTTCGTCTAAGACGTCGCCAATCGGACGACTCACCAAGTCGCCTCGCATTGAGGGGATGATACAAAAGCTGCAACGGTGGTTACAGCCTTCGGAAATTTTGAGGTACGCATAGTGGCGAGGGGTGAGTTTGATCCCTTGCGGTGGCACTAGGTCCACATAGGGGTTGTGCTCAAGTGAGGGCGGGGCTGCTTCATGCACCGCTCGCACCACCTGTTCGTATTGCTGTGGGCCGGTCACGGCCAACACACCTGGGTGAATGCTGCGAATCACATCCTCTTGCACGCCCAAGCAACCCGTGACGATCACGCGACCGTTTTCAGCGAGCGCCTCACCGATGGCATCCAGTGATTCCGCCTTGGCACTGTCAATGAAGCCGCACGTGTTAACCACCACCACATCGGCGCCATCGTAATCGGGCACGATGTCGTAACCCTCGGTGCGCAACTGGGTGAGAATACGCTCTGAATCAACCAGTGCCTTGGGACAGCCTAGACTCACAAAACCAACTTTTGGTGCCGACATGACCGCCTGTTCTAGAAAAAATAGTGAAGATTGAGTTTAACGCGCCGGATGCTTCTACAATCGAACTTATGCCGTTAATCAAGGCTTTTGCCCAAGCTTCCACATCGCCGCTGTCTTTAACCCTGTTGCTTGCCTCGCGCTGCTTGGCAGCGGTTGAAGGTGGTCGTTCGTTAACCGAAGCCTTGGGTAAGGTGCCCTCAGCCAATCGCTCGGCGGTACAAGCCGTCACGCTCTACGCCATGCGCCACTGGGGCCGCGCTCGCGCTTGGCGGGCCATGACATTGAAAAAGCCAACCGGTCAGCCATGGGTCGACAGTCTTATTGCGCTGTCTTTGTTGCTGCTTGATGTGGCTGTTGCCCCGGAATCAAGCAGCACCGACGCACCACGCTACACCCCCCATACGTTGGTGACGCAAGCCGTGGACGCCGCCCGCGAGGGTCGGGCCAAACCGGTTTTGCCCGGCCTACTGAATGCCATTTTGCGGCGTTTTCAGCGCGAGCACCGCCAGTTTCTCGACAACATCAAAACCGACCCCGTAGCCCGCTGGGGCTACCCGCTTTGGTGGCAAAAGCAGCTGCAAGCCGACTACCCCCATGACTGGCAGTCAATTCTGGCTGTCAGCTGCTTTGCACCACGGTTGGTATTGCGTGTGAACACGCGGTTGACTGACGTGGCTGAAGTGCTGCACGAATTCAGCGAGGCTGGCGTCACAGCGGTTCACTTGGGTGAGTCAGCCATTGCTGTCACACAGACCGGCTCGGTTGACCAACTGCCCGGTTACACCGAGGGTTGGTGGTCAGTCCAAGATTTGGGCGCGCAGCGTGCCGCGACGCTTTTGGCCCCAAAATCTGGCGAGCGGGTGCTCGATGCTTGCGCCGCACCGGGTGGCAAAACCGCCCACTTACTTGAGCTTGCCCCCATCACCCTCACGGCCTTGGATCAAGACCCAGACCGTTTGATCCGCGTGGGCGACACCTTAAGCCGTTTGCGACTCGTCCATTCAGGCGTCACGCTAAAAGCGGTGGATGCGCGCAACCTCGAGCAATGGTGGGACGGGAAACCCTTTGACGCTATTTTGGCGGACTTGCCATGCACCGCCTCAGGCGTGGTTCGACGCCACCCCGATATCGCTTGGCTTAGACGCGTGGCCGACCTCCCCAAAACAGTCACTCAACAAGCAAAAATACTGGACGCGCTCTGGCAAACCTTGGCGCCGGGCGGGCGCTTACTAATGGTGACCTGCTCGGTGTTTTTGCAAGAAGGCGAACAACAAGCGGTGAACTTTTTGAGTCGTCACCCTGATGCACGCCGACTGCCCGCACCGGGTCATTTATTACCCAAAGCAAGCTTGGGTGATGAGCCCGGACAAGATGGCTTTTTTTACGGGTTATTTGAACGAGCGGTGTTGTGAGCCAAGGCGCCGCGACTGCATTAATTTGTTCCATAATGTACTCATGATGATGTTTGTGACCCACCGGATCAATCTCAAGCCTGCGCGTTGGCATCGCGCAGGCTTGAGTCTGGCTGCGCTACTCATATGGTTTGGGTTTGGTGCCAACGCCGGCGCCCAGCCTTTGTCTGACGCTCAGGCGGAAGTCTTGCGCATCGAGCCTATGGTGGTCGATGGCCAACTGTCCATGAACATCGACACCCAGCTAACACTCAACAACACCATGCAACAAGCGCTGAATCGGGGCTTGCCTTTGTTTTTTTCTATTGAAGTCAAAATCAGCCAGCCACGGTGGTGGTGGTTTGACAAAGACTTGGTCGACACCCGCTTGACTCGACGCCTATCGTTTAACAACTTGACGCAGCAATGGCAAATCAGCACCGGTGATTTATCGGTCGCGTTTTCAAGTTTTGCTCAGGTGCAAGCGGCATTGCGGCGGGTGCGAAACTGGCCCGTGGCCTTGAGCGACCGTTTCAACCCTGACACCACCTTTGAAGGCCGAGTCAGGATTCGCTTAGACACCACCCAACTGGCTCGACCGCTACAGCTAGACCCAGCCAATCGCAATGAATGGACACTCAATAGCCCTTGGAAAGCGTTTGAATTCATGATCCGTCGACCAACAGCGGGCGCCCCATGAGACGGCGCAACCGGTTCTTGATCGCGCTTGGAATCGTGCTTGGCCTGGGGCTTTTCATTCTCTTGGCCTGGTCCACCGGTAGCGCTTCTCGTTTGGCCCAGTTTCATCAACTGTTGGTGTATTTGAATTTTGCGCTGGCGTTCGGCTTAGCGGCCTGGGTCTTGGGCTTAACGATCAAACTTTTCCGGCGGCTACGCCGGGGTAAGTTCGGTGCCAGACTCACGAGCCGCTTTGCCATCGCCTTTGCCTTGATCGGTGTACTGCCAGGGGCGCTGATTTACACCGTTTCTATTCAGTTCATGTCGCGCTCCATTGAGTCGTGGTTTAACGTTCGCGTGGACACGGCACTTGATGCAGGTCTCGCACTCGGCCGCGCCGCGCTAGATGCCCAGCTCAATGAGCTTGATACCCGAGCTCGCGCCATGATTCCAGCGCTTTCAGATGCTGCAGGCAATGACAGCGAACTGAGGGGATTACTCAGCCGCGTACGAGAAATCACGGGCGTGTCTGAAGCAATGGTGCTAACAAGCTCTGGGCGGCCGATAGCCTTTGTCACCGATCAACTCGGGCAATTACTGCCCCAAGGCCCACCGGTCAGCGTCTTGAATCAACTTCGGGTGTCTGGCAGCTACGCCGCCGCTGAAAACGTTGTCCCAAATGCGCTGAGCACAGACCCCTCAGGTTTGGTATTAAGGGTCATCGTGCCGCTTGGCAACTCTTTGAGTCTGGCCTCGCCCATGGCGACTTCCGAAGTGCGCTGGTTACAGCTCATGAAACCCGTGCCTGAGTCCATTGTGTCTAACGCCGAAGAAGTGCGCCAAGGCTACCGTGACTATCAAGAATTGGCGCTCTCACGCCAGGGTTTGCGTCAATTGTTTGTGGTCACCCTAACCTTGGCGTTGCTATTGGCTGTGTTTGCGGCCATGGCCGTGGCTTTGTTTTTATCGCGTCGCTTGGTACAACCTTTGCTGGCCTTGGCCTCTGGGACCCAAGCCGTCAGCGTGGGGGATTTTAGGCAATTGCCTGAGCCTCCCCAAAACGACGAAGTCGGACAGCTCACTCGCTCATTTAATGACATGACTCGGCAACTCGAAGAAGCGCGTCGCTTGGTCGATTTGAATCGCAAACAAATCGAGCAATCTAAGCTTTTCACCGAAGGTATTTTGGCGAACCTCTCAGCTGGCGTGCTGGTGTTCGATGAGCAATTCCGAGTGGTTCTCTTTAACCAAGGGGCACAAGCCATACTTGGCGCTGACCTTCGGGGCGTCAAAGGTCGCCCCCTCGAAACGGTTGATGGCTTACTAGCGTTGGCCAACACCCTTCGACGCGGCTTTTCTCACCATGCCGCCTCTGAGTCTGAGCGCTTGCACTGGCAAGAGCAGTTCGAGGTGACCTTGCCGCGACCCGACATGCCAGAAGGCACACAGACGCTGACATTATTGGCACGCGGCACCCATCTAAGCGCCGAGGGGCGTGGAAATGGTTATGTGGTGGTGTTTGACGATATCAGCGATGTGATTTCTGCCAACCGAAGCGTCGCTTGGGCCGAAGTAGCCCGTCGCATGGCCCATGAAATCAAAAACCCTCTGACACCCATTCAACTGTCAGCCGAACGCTTGGCCATGAAACTCATGGATAAGCTTGATGCCAAGGATGCCGCCTTACTGGAACGCTCAACCAACACGATCGTCAATCAGGTTGGCTCTCTGAAACACATGGTCGAAGAGTTTCGCGAGTTTGCACGCAAGCCACCATTGGCGTTTGGGCGCGTAGACCTCAATACGCTGGTCGAAGACGTGTTGACACTGTACGGATGGGACCCTGCTGAGGGCTCAGCCCATGAATCGGGTCCGGTGCGCTTTGAGGCATTGCTTGAGCAGGGCTTGCCCGAAATTCGTGGCGACACCACGCAGTTGCGCCAAGTGGTTCACAATCTTTTGGCGAACGCACGTGATGCTTTGGTTGAAACCACAAGTGATGGCGTCATCACCGTTGCCACCGAAACCATCGCCGCCAGCATTGGTGGGCAAGCGGGCCAACCCGCCGTGCGCCTGACCGTGACAGACAATGGGCCCGGCTTTTCTGCGCAGCTACTACAACGCGCCTTTGAACCTTACGTGACCACCAAGGCACACGGCACCGGTTTAGGACTGGCAATTGTTCGTAAAATTGTAGAAGAGCACGGGGGTTATATCGACATCTCTAACCGCCGTTCAGGTGGCGCACGCATTACTATTCTGTTGGTCCCCGATCCCAGTAAGGTGGACGGCGACGCACAAGGGGACGATAATCATGAAACGCAATAGGTTGAACAAATAATATGGCTCGAATCCTAGTGGTTGACGACGAGATCGGCATCCGTGAATTGCTCTTCGAAATTTTATATGACGAAGGGCACACGGTAGAGCTGGCTGAAAACGCCGCACAAGCGCGTGCCGTCAGGCAACGCATGCGCCCTGATCTTGTTTTGCTTGATATTTGGATGCCAGACACCGATGGCGTGACGTTGTTGCGCGAGTGGGGCTCTCAAGGCCTACTAGACATGCCAGTGATCATGATGAGCGGGCACGCCACCATCGACACCGCTGTTGAAGCGACCCGTATCGGCGCGATCGATTTCTTAGAAAAACCCATCACGTTACAGCGTTTGCTTAAAACGATTTCAAATGGTTTAAATCGCACCAAACCAATCAATGCCATTGGTGCGCGCGAACCTTTGAGCTCGGGTCAGCCCACTGGCTCGGGCACGGGTACGCCGGTTGCCGCCGCCGGTGAGTTGGAACCGGCACCCACCCCCGCCGGTGTGTCCGGTGATATTTCTTTGGATCAACCGCTCAGGGATGCGCGTGACGCTTTTGAGCGGGTCTATTTTGAGTATCACTTGGTCCGAGAAAATCACAGCATGACGCGTGTTTCAGAGCGCACAGGACTTGAGCGCACGCACCTTTACCGTAAGCTCAAACAACTGGGCATCGAATCGCGCAAGCGAAACTCATGAAGATCTTAATAGTTGGCGCAGGCCGGGTGGGCACAAGCGTGGCCGAAAACCTAGTGTCTGAACACAACGACATCACAGTCATCGACGACGACCCAAGTCGCCTAGCTGACTTGCAAGAGCGGTTTGATTTACGCGGCGTGGTGGGTGACGGCACACAAGTCTCCGCTTTACGCCGCGCCGGTGCTGAAGACGCTGACCTGTTGATTGCTTGTGCAGCGAGTGACTCGGTCAACTTGGTGGCCTGCAAAATTGCACGCAAACTATTCAATGTGCCGCGTCGGATTGCTCGCATTCGGTCCTCTGAGCTACCTGGTATTCCCGAGCTACTTGAAGAAGATGGGTTTGCGATTGATGCGTTGATTAGCCCCGAAGCCAGCGTTACCGCCTACCTTCAAAAGCTGATCGAATTCCCTGAGGCACTACAAGTCGTGGAGATGGCTAGTGGCAAAGTCAGTGTGATCACCATGCGGGTTGATATTGGTGGCTCCATGGCCAACCATGCACTCAAAGACTTGCGCGCCATGAGCCCGGATGTCAATGCCCGCGTTGTTGACATCATGCGTCTGGGTCAAACCATTGCCGTTTCGCCCGAGACCATTCTGCGACCAGGCGACAACTTGCTGCTGATCGCTGACACACGCTCAGCGCACCAAGCCGTTCACCAAATGCACAAATCTGCCCCGACCGTACGGCGTCTGATGATCGCAGGCGGCGGCAACATTGGTTCGCGCCTGGCAAAGACACTCGGTGAAAACGGCTATAACGTGCGCATCATCGAACAAAACCTTGATCGCTGTGAACAGCTGGCCAGTACCCTGCCCGATAACGTTCTTGTGCTGCATGGCAATGGCACTGATGAGTCGTTGTTGCAACGCGAAGGCATTGAGGACATGGATACATGGCTCGCTCTTACGAGCGAAGACGAGGACAACATCATGTCGTCGCTGCTGGCCAAGCGCATGGGGGCACGCCGTGTGATTGCGCTGATTAACCGACAAGCATACGGTGAACTGATGCAAGGCAGTCACATTGATATTGCTGTGTCGCCGGCACAAGCCACCATGAGCGAGCTGTTGCGATACGTGCGTCGCGGCGATATCGTGGCCGCCCACCGCTTACGTGGTGGTCTGGCCGAAGTATTGGAACTTGTTGCCCATGGCGATCGTAAATCTTCTAAGGCCGTAGGCCGTCGCATCCATGAGCTGGACCTTCCAAAAGGGGCAACCGTGGGCGCACTGGTGCGCGGTGAGGAAATCATCATCACCGATCAGCACGCTGTTATCGAACCGGACGACCACGTCATTGTGTTTGTCTCATCGCGCACTCAAATCGCCAAGGTCGAGAAACTGTTTCAAGTTTCGGCCTCTTTTTTCTAAGCATCATGAAGCGAATTCTGGCTGTCGTACACGTGCTGGGTTTCACCATGGCGTTGTTCGCCACGACGCTCATCGTGCCCATGGTCTGGTCCATCATTTTGGGCGACGGTCAGTTGATGCTCTTTGTTCACGCCTTCATCATTGCCTTGGCTTTGGGCGGTGGACTTTGGCTGGGTACCTTGCGATTCCGGGCTGAGTTACGCCCGCGCGACGGCTTTTTGTTGGTCACGTCCGTTTGGGCGTTCCTGCCCATATTGGGCACGATCCCGTTGTTGCTTTATTTCAATGGCACGGGTCATCCACTGAGCTTTACCGACGCCTACTTTGAATCGATGTCTGGCCTGACCGCCAGCGGTGGCACACTGCTGACCAATCTTGATTCCTTGGCACCCACCATTAACTTATGGCGCGTGACCATGCACTGGGTCGGTGGTATGGGCATCATCGTGTTGGCAGTGGCGATTTTGCCGTTGTTGGGTGTGGGTGGGCACCAGTTGTTTCGCGCCGAAACACCGGGGCCGATGAAAGAAGAAAAGCTCACCCCTCGGATTGCAAGCACTGCCAAGGCACTCTATGCGATTTATTTTGGACTGTCGATGGCCTGCTTTTTGGCGTATCGCGCCGCTGGCATGACTTGGTTTGACGCCTGGTGTCACATGGCCTCAACCGTCGCCCTTGGGGGTTTTTCAACCCACGATGCCAGTTTTGGGTATTTTGATTCGCCATTGATCGAGGCCATCTGCATTGTTTTCATGCTCTTGTCTGGCATTAACTTTGCCACTCACTTCAATGCTTTTCGCGTGGGCAGTCTTAAGGCCTACCAACGCTGCCCTGAGGCCATTCCTTTTGTCGTTATCGTATTGAGCATGGGCGCTTTAATTGGCGTTTATTTGTGGATCATGGATGTTTATCCCGATCTGCTGACGTCGATACGCTACGCCATGTTTAACACCGTCTCGATTGCCACCACGGCTGGCTTTGCTAACACCGATTTTGGCGCATGGCCACTGATTGCGCCATTGTCCATGATCATGCTGGGTATGTTTTGCACCAGCTCAGGCTCTACCGGCGGGGGCATCAAGATGATTCGTGCCATGATGCTCGTCAAACAAACCCGCCAAGAAATGGTCGGCATCTTGCACCCTCACGCCATCACACCCGTGTTGCTAAAGGGCCGCCTGATTCCTGCCAAGGTACTGGCATCAGTGCTTGCCTTCATGCTTTTATACGGCTTTTCGATTGCCGTGATGACGGCTTTAATGCTTCTCAGTGGGGCTGATGCCACCACTGCTTTTACGGCCGTTTTGGCGTGCATCAACAACATCGGACCGGGCTTGGGCCAAGTGGGCCCTGCAGACAATTATTTCAGCATGAATGATTTTCAAATCTGGGTACTGTCATTTGCCATGATGATTGGTCGCCTTGAGCTCTTTACCGTGTTGGTGCTTTTTTCCTCTGGGTTCTGGCGCAAGTGACCCTCGCCGCTTAGTTATACTGAAATCTTCACTGATCAACGCGGTTCAATAATCCATGGATCCCCTCTTCATTCTCGCCTATGCCGTCCTTGGATGCGTGGCTGGTTTTGCTGCCGGCCTTTTGGGTATTGGTGGCGGCATGCTGTTGGTGCCCTTCCTTACGGCTCTCTTAACACTCCAGGGCTTACCGCTCGAGTTGGTTGTGCATGCTGCGATTGCCACCTCGATGGCGTCAATTTTATTTACGTCGATGTCTAGCGTTCGCGCGCATCACCAAAAGCGCGCCGTGAGATGGGATTTGGTTATTCGGTTTTCACCAGGCATCGTGGTGGGTGGTTTGCTGGCCGGTGGCGCTGTTTTTGCCGCGCTTAAAACCGGTTGGTTGGCACTATTTTTTGCGATCTTTGTGGGCTATTCAGCCGTCCAAATGCTGATCAATCGTAAACCCAAACCAAGCCGTCAGATGCCTGGCACCGTGGGAACAACAGCAGCGGGTGCTGGCATCGGTTTCTTGTCTGGCTTGGTGGGCGCGGGCGGCGGTTTTGTGTCAGTGCCGTTTATGCTGTGGTGTAACGTTGCCCTTCATCATGCGGTTGCCACCTCGGCGGCCTTGGGTTTTCCCATTGCTTTGGCTAACACCGTGGGTTACGTCTGGTCGGGTTGGTCAGTTCAGGACTTGCCTGACGGTATGTTTGGTTATATCTACTGGCCTGCTCTGTTGGTCTTGGTGGCCTTTAGTGTGGTCACCGCGCCCATCGGTGCTAAAGTGGCTCATAAATTACCGGTGAACACGTTAAAACGCGTCTTCGCTTTTCTGTTGTTTGGGTTGGCAGCCTACATGTTTTACAAAGCCGGTGTTTCGTTTGGTTGGGTGACATAAGTCGTCTTTTATTGATAGGTCCTGCCGTCTGTTGCGTGTCCGTCACAGCGAAAGTGGTTTTGTGCACCAAGACTTCCGGTCATGGTAATGTTGAATTTAACCAGCAGTTCAACGACAGGGGGGCGCACCATGTTTGATGTTTTGGTTTACCTGTTTAGGAATTACTACACGCCCCAAGCATGCCCGACGGCCGATGTGTTGGCCAAACGGCTGGTAGCGGCTGGCTTTGAGCACGACGACATCGATGATGCCTTAGGCTGGCTTTTGGGTTTGGCCGAAGTCACTGAGCACTGCGTCGACTTGGCTCATCACGACGCCAACGGCACGCGTTTTTACGCAGCCATTGAGCAGCGCAAACTCGGTGCAGACGCCATCGGATTTATCACTTTCTTAGAAAACAGCGACGTTTTGCCGGCACCGTTACGCGAGATCGTGATTGAACGCGCCATGGCCTGCGAAAGTGAGCCGATTTCGCTGGAGCGCATCAAGGTTATTGCTTTGATGGTCTTGTGGAGTCAAGAGGCCGAAGTCGACCACTTGATACTAGAAGAGCTGCTGCGGCCCGACGGCGAGCAACGCTGCCACTGATTTCGCGTGCAGTACATCGGTCGATTTGCCCCTAGCCCGAGCGGGCCCCTGCACGCCGGCTCTGTGGTGGTGGCCCTGGCCAGTTTTCTGGATGCTAGGGCTGCTAACGGGCTGTGGCTTGTTCGCATGGAAGACCTTGACACCGAACGCATGGTCCAAGACGCTGACCGCGTCATACTGCAACAGTTGCGCGCTCTAGGCATGTCTTGGGACGGTGAGGTGTTGTACCAGTCGAACCGCCGACAAAACTATCAAGCCGCCTTTGATGACTTACATGCACAAAACCGTCTCTACCCCTGCGGTTGCACTCGACGCGAAATTGCTGATTCTGTTTTGAGTCGCCACGGCGGCTTTCCTGAGGGTGAAAGACCTTACCCAGGGACATGCCGCGAGGACTTGCCGCCAGGCAGAACAGCCAAGTCATGGCGCGTGCGAGTTGACGATGGCGACATATCGTTTGTGGATCGCTGGTGCGGCCCCCAATCTCAAAACGTACACCAACAGGTGGGTGATTTTGTACTGCGACGTGCCGATGGGCACTGGGCTTACCAATTGGCCGTGGTGGTCGACGATGCCACCCAAGGCATCACCCATATTGTGAGGGGTCAAGACCTGCTGTCGAGCACCGCGAGACAGCAATGGCTGGCCCACGTTTTGGGGCTAGACACCCCAAGCGTGATGCACGTCCCCTTGGTCATTGACGACAACGGTGTAAAGTTGTCCAAACAAAATGGTGCGCTCGCCATAGACACCGAAGATCCCCTGCCTGTTTTACAAGCCGCGTGGCGTCATTTGGGGTTTTACGATGTTCAAGCAAGCTCGCTAGCCCAGTTTTATGAGCAGGCCGTAAAGCAGTGGGCTGGTCGATTTAAACCCAACTGACTTGCGCCTTAGTGAACTCCGCCCGTATGATCGCCGCTAACGTCGCGATCTGCGACTCAGGATTGGAATGACAAAAGTACTAATTATTGCTGAGAAACCTTCGGTGGCACTGGATATCTCCCGTGCTTTGGGCGGCTTTACCCGCGAGGGTGATTATTTTGAGAACGATCAGTACGTGCTCTCTTCAAGTGTGGGTCACTTGTTAAGCCTGATCGCCCCTAACGATCCGGTCAAAGGCAAATGGAGCTTTGCGCATTTGCCCGTCATCCCACCAGCTTTTGGCCTGAATCCCTCGGACAAACGATCGGCCGAAAGACTCAAGATGCTGGTCAAGCTGATCAAACGCAAAGACGTTAGTAGCTTGATCAATGCATGTGACGCAGGCCGCGAGGGTGAGCTGATCTTTCGCTACATTGAACAGTATGCTGGCACACAGAAGCCCGTACAGCGTCTGTGGCTGCAATCCATGACGCGTGACGCCATCTGTGAGGCTTTCAAGCACTTGCGCCCTGACGAGGCGCTAAAGCCGCTTGAAGAGGCGGCGCGCTCTAGGGCTGAGGCTGATTGGTTGGTGGGCATCAACGGCACCCGCGCCATGACCGCCTTTAATAGCAAAGACGGCGGTTTCTTTAAAACCACCGTGGGCCGAGTGCAAACACCGACTCTCACCATCGTGGCTGACCGTGAAGCCAAAATTCGCGACTTTGTGTCGCGCGACTATTGGGAGGTTCACGCCACCTTTGTTGCCGCCGCTGGCTTGTACGAAGGTCGCTGGTTCGATCCTGCGTTCAAAAAAGACCCGAGTGATCCAGAACAGCGTGACAGCCGGCTTTGGAGTGCCGCCGCCGCCAAAACCGTTGAAGCGGCTTGTCGTGACCAAGTCGGTTCAGTCAGCGAAGAAGCCAAACCCAGTAGCCAGCTCTCGCCCCAGCTCTTTGACTTAACGTCGTTACAGCGCGAAGCCAACGGACGCTTTGGTTTTTCAGCCAAGGCCACGCTATCTTTGGCGCAGTCTTTGTACGAACGCCACAAGGCCTTGACCTACCCCAGAACAGATTCTCGCCATTTGCCTGAAGACTATGTGGCAACGGTCAAAGAAACCATGGCAGCGTTAGCACTTGGTGACAGCAATGTCGTCAAGGGCTTGGCTATTCACGCCAAAAAGGTATTGGCTGAAGGTTGGGTCAGACCCAACAAGCGCGTGTTTGATAACAAAAAAGTGTCTGATCACTTTGCCATCATTCCCACACTACAGGTGCCTAAGGACCTAAGTGAGGCTGAAGCCAAGCTCTATGACTTGGTCGTCAAACGCTTTTTGGCGATCTTCTTTCCGGCCGCTGAATATCGGGTCACCACCCGCATCACGGAAGTGCAAAAATACCGCTTTCGCACGGACGGTAAGGTGTTGGTCTCACCCGGTTGGTTGGCCGTCTATGGTCGTCAAACGCAAGAAGACGACGCCATGCTGGTGCCCGTCTCGCCCAATGAAAAAGTGCGCACTGAAGACATTGCCAGCAAAGCCTTGGTCACCAAACCGCCACCACGCTACACCGAAGCCACACTCCTTTCGGCCATGGAAGGAGCTGGCAAGCTCATCGATGACGGCGAGCTACGTGAAGCCATGTCTGAGCGTGGTTTGGGCACCCCAGCCACACGCGCCTCAGTTATTGAGGGTTTGTTAAACGAAAGCTATTTGCGCCGCGAGGCCCGTGATTTGGTACCAACCGCCAAAACACGCCAGCTCATGACCTTGCTCAAAGGGTTGGACGTCAAAGAACTGACCTCTCCCGAGCTAACCGGTGAGTGGGAGCACAAGCTCAAACAGATCGAACAAGGCCAACTCGCCCGCGAAGCGTTCATGCAAGAGATCGCGCAGATGACTCAAGTCATCGTCAAGCGCGCCAAAGAATACGAGCGCGACACCGTGCCCGGTGATTACGTCACCCTCCAAACCCCTTGTCCCAAGTGCGGGGCCGTGGTCAAAGAGAACTATCGGCGCTACGCTTGCACCGCTTGCGATTTTTCTATTGGCAAACACCCAGGTGGTCGTACCTTTGAGCCGAGTGAAGTCGAAACTTTGCTGAAAGATCGCGAGCTCGGACCATTACAGGGCTTCATCAGTAAAATGGGGCGTCCTTTTGCTGCGATCCTTCGTATCGATAACGACCACCGGCTTGCGTTTGATTTTGGTCAGCGTGAAGAAGAGGACACCGAACCGGTCGACTTTTCTGGCGCAACACCACTGGGCACCTGCCCAAAATGCCTGTCGCGAGTGTTTGAGCACGGCATGAATTACGTCTGCGAAAAATCTGTCGGCCCAGAAAAGACCTGCGACTTCCGCACTGGTAAGGTGATCTTGCAGCAAGAGATCAACGCCGATCAGGTGGCCAAGCTGCTGGCCAGCGGTAAAACCGATTTGCTGGAGAACTTTGTTTCAAGCCGAACCAATCGTAAATTCAAAGCCTATTTATCAGTTGGCGAAGGTGGCAAAGTTGGGTTTGAATTCGAAGTGAAAACGCCGAAGGCCGGAAAAGCGGCCAGCAAGGCAGCGGGTAAGACTGCCGCCAAGAAAGCCACCAAGGCGGCATCTAAAACAGCAGCGACCCCAAAGAAGGCCGCCAAAAAGGTTGCTAAGAAAGCGGTTAAGAAAGCCGTCAAGAAAGTCGCTAAAAAAGCAACCAAGAAAGTTAGCGCTGAGTAAAAATCAAGGCACGTGAGAAATTATCAGTTCTCGCGTGTCAATTCCTGTTTGGTTTTATCTGGATTGATCCGTGAGCATTCATCAAAACGTCAAACGCATGACAGTCCCTCAATTAAGGGCTTGTAAAGGTCAACGCAAAATTGCCTCACTTACCGCGCACAGCAGCGTGTTTGCGAGCTTGCTTGACGAGTACCTTGATTTCATTTTGATTGGGGACTCGACAGCCATGGTCGCCTATGGGTTGCCCAACACCTTGTCGTTCACGGTTGAACAAGTTGCTGCACACACTGCTGCGGTTGTCCGCGGCACCAAACACGCTTGTGTGATCGCTGACATGCCATTTGGTAGTTATCAACGCAGCCCCGAACAAGCCTTTGAAAGCGCAGCATTCTTGCTCGCCCAAGGTGGTGCTGACGCGGTCAAACTCGAAGGTGGTGAGGTCATGGCGCCAACCATTGCTTTCTTGGTAAAGCGAGGCATTCCGGTACTCGCACACGTGGGTCTGATGCCTCAGCACGTTAACACCATGGGTGGCTATAAAGCACAAGGCCTTGATGACGAAACCGCTGCTCAAGTCAAACGCGATGCCATGGCTGTTGCCCAAGCGGGTGCCTTTGGCGTGGTGCTCGAAGGTGTTGCCGAACAAGTTGCGGCTCAGATCACCGCTGAAGTCAATATTCTGACCATCGGTATCGGTGCGTCAGCAGCCTGCGACGGCCAAATCTTAGTCACGGAAGACATGTTGGGACTAAACGGCGCACAAGTGCCTCGATTTGTTAAGCGTTATGCAGACTTGGCCGGTGATGTTAAAAAAGCCGTTGAGCGTTACGCCGATGATGTTCGTGCTGGCTCGTTTCCCGAATCCAGCCATTGCTTTGGCGTCAAACCAAAAACCAAATAAACACCCATGCGTAAGAAACCGACAACACCCATCATTTGGCACACCGTTAAACAATCACCCGTGCACGGTTCGGGTGTGTTCGCTCGGCGCAAGATTCCAGCTGGGACGCGCGTCATTGAATATGACGGGGCGCGTATCAGTCACAAGGAGGCCGACCGACGTCACCCCACCAATCCAGACGACCCCTTTCACACGTTCTTTTTTGTGGTGAGCTCGGGTAAAGTCATCGATGGCAATGACAATGGCAATGATGCCCGTTGGATCAATCACGCCTGCGACCCCAACTGTGATAGCGAAGAGGGCTCAGGCGGCAAACGGGTCTATATCGTGGCCAAACGCGATATCGCTCGTGGTGAGGAGTTGAACTACGACTATGGCTTGGTCATGGCAGGCAAAATCACCAAGACCCTTAAATCGCAATACGCTTGCCGCTGTGGCTCGACCAATTGCCGGGGGACCATGCTGGCACTGCCAGCAAAGAAGTCGCAGAAAGTGCAGAAAGCCAAGAAATAAATCAGAAAACACGAGGCCTGATTGTGCTCACACCAAGTACCACCAAGCCACTGTCACCGCGATCAACACACCAGCGGTAAGTATCGTTCTGAGTCTAAATACCCAGCGCGGCATGACCTCAGGGTAGCGCGTCACCAAACCCGCATCAAGCGACCACTGCAACAAAAAACCCACTGCCAATATCAAGACCCCAAGGTCAGCAGACACCAGCGTAGCCAACCATCCAATTAAGGCTGGCGTGACGCTCCAAAGGAACATCACAGCTTTGGGTGCTGTGGGACCTGCAGCAGCAGCCAGACCCCACCAGATCGCCCCCACGAAGCTTAAAATCACCGCGCCATAAGTGATAAAGGCAATTAATGCCAAGAGGGGTGACAGCCCAAATGGCAAGACACCAGACAGGGCAAATATCCAGAAAGGGATAAGACCGGCCAAGCCTGGCAGCAAGGCGGCCAAGGGGATGGTGGACTCGGTGAGCGTGGGGTTGGGGCTAGCGTGGTTCTGCGTCATGTTAAAGACATTCCAAACGTGTTTTACTGTGAGCTATGAATAGCAAGATCAAAGATTCAATCATATGACACCATCGTCGCCACCCCAAACGTTTGCTTTTAAAGATCCACGTATTGCGGCACTCGAGGCACTCTTATGCGCCGATGTGACGCATAAGTGCCAGCTCGTTGATGCCATTGATCTAGACCAACCCATTGATACCGTGCGAGCGCTCATTGAGTCGCCTCCCCTGCCGCACAGCCCAGGCCGCCCTGTGTTACCTGAACTGGTGAGTCCTACGGCACTTAAATTGCGCAAGATGTCCACGCCCGAAGGCCGAGCGGTGCTATTGCATGCACTGGCTCACATTGAGTTCAATGCGATTAACTTGGCGCTGGATATTGTTTGGCGATTCCCCAATATGCCACTGGCTTTTTATCTTGATTGGCTCGATGTGGCCAAAGAAGAGGCCATGCATTTTGGGTTGCTGCGTGACCGTCTACACGAGCTTAATTATGAGTATGGCGATTTTGTGGCGCACAACGGTTTGTGGGAAATGGCCGCCAAAACCGCCGATGATTTACTGGCTCGTTTGGCGCTGGTGCCTAGAACCTTAGAAGCCCGTGGTTTAGACGCATCGTTACCGATTCGAAACAAATTAGCCAATGCCGGTGATGAGCGCAGCGCCGAAATATTGGATGTGATTTTGCGAGACGAAATCGGCCATGTGGCCATTGGAAATCGCTGGTACCGCTACGTATGCCGAGCGCGGTCACTGGATGCATTTGAGACCTACGCGCTGCTCGCAAAGCAATACAACGCCCCAACTTTGCGCGGCCCCTTTAATTGGGAAGCGCGCCGCCAAGCGGGATTTGATGAGCGTGAACTCGCCCGCTTGGCTGGCTGAACTTGACTGATACTTAGGTGACACTATACCGTTCAGGCGAGGCTTGCTGCCGTCGATACTGGCATGCCATGGGTTTCAATGTGCCGATTCAACGATGACAGCACAGCTCTAAACGATGCCGTCACGATGTCACGATCAACCCCTACCCCAAAGCCTGTTGGTGCGTCACCAATCTTGACCTCAATGTAGCAAGCCGCTTGGGTCTCTGTGCCCGTGCCAAGCGCATGTTCGTGATAGTCCATGACCCGAACGGGCAAATGTAAAGCGTTCACAAAAGCTGAAATAGCACCATCGCCTTGACCGGTCAGCACTTGACGAATACCGTCCACCTCAAACTCGACTTCAATGCTGAACTGCTTGCCTTCACCGGCTTCGGGTTCGCCAGTAATACGATGCTTAATCAGCTTCCAAGGGGTTTGCTTAACCAAGTACTCTTGCTCAAAAATCCCATAAACGTCACGCGCACTGACTTCTTTGCCCGTCTCGTCAGTCACCCGTTGGATGGCGCGGCTGAATTCAATTTGCAACCGGCGCGGCAATGCCAAACCGTGCTCTTGCTCGAGCAAATAAGACACGCCGCCTTTGCCGGACTGGCTGTTAACACGAATCACGGCATCGTAGCTGCGCCCCAAATCAGCGGGGTCAATGGGCAAGTAGGGCACTTCCCAAACCGCGTCTGGCGCTTGAACGGCAAATCCTTTCTTGATCGCGTCTTGGTGCGATCCTGAGAAGGCCGTGAACACCAAGTCACCGACGTAAGGGTGGCGTGGGTGCACGGGCAACTGATTGCAATGCTCAACGCAGCGCCGCACCTCGTCAATATCTGAAAAGTCCAAACCAGGGTGAATGCCTTGTGTGTACAAGTTCAAGGCCAAAGTCACCAAATCCACGTTACCGGTGCGCTCACCATTGCCGAACAAGCAGCCTTCCACACGGTCAGCACCAGCCATTAAGGCGAGCTCAGCGGCCGCAACCGCCGTACCGCGATCGTTGTGAGGGTGCACGCTGATCACCACGCTGTCACGCTTATCAAGCTTGTTATGCATGAATTCAATTTGGTCGGCATACATATTGGGCGTGGTGGCCTCAATAGTGGCAGGCAAATTGAAAACGATTTTTTTCTCTGGCGTGGGCTGCCAGACGGCTGTCACGGCGTTACAGACTTCCAGCGCCAATTCTGGCTCAGTGGTGCTAAACACCTCAGGCGAGTACTCGTAAAACCAATCGGTCTGTGGGTGCTTTTTCATGCAAGCCATGACGTGGCGTGTGCCTTCTACCGCGACCGCCATGACTTCTTGCTTAGACATGTTGAACACGATTTTTCTGAACGCCGGTGCGCAAGCGTTGTAGAGGTGAATCATGGCTTTCTTAGCGCCCGCGGCGGACTCAACCGTGCGTTCAATCAACTCAGGGCGCGCCTGCGTGAGCGCGATGATGGTGACATCGTCCGGAATACGGTTTTCGTCGACCAACTTACGCACAAAGTCAAAGTCGGTTTGTGATGCCGATGGAAACCCAACCTCAATTTCTTTAAGCCCGATTTTGATCAGCAACTCAAAAAACTGCAACTTGCGCTCAACACTCATGGGCTCAATCAGTGATTGATTGCCGTCGCGCAAATCTGTGCTCATCCAAATGGGCGGGTGAGTGATGCGCTTACTGGGCCAAGTGCGCTCGGCGAAGTCTCGCTCAAAGGGCTTAAATGGGACATATTTTGTTGAAGGATTGGCAAGCATTTTTAACCTCTTAAGGCCTTCTATCGAAGGCACTATTTTTTGTTTAATCTTTATCGGTGCTGACTCGCACGCGCTAAACTCTCGCGGCTTTGAATGTGGCTAAGTGGGTTGCCGGACAGCCACAGGGCGCTAGGCCCGGCAACCGATCGGTAGTAGTAGGGACAGGAGGCCGAGCGTGTTTGCTGGCAGATCAATGGCGCGAAAACTTACCGCGACGGGTGTCGCTGTGCCATTGCTCGAGAAGTTTCTGTCGCCATTCATAGATTTAAGAAGAACACAGAACCCAGGTTTTTGCAAGCCATTTGCATGCTGACCGGGCGTTGTTTGCTGCCTGTCACTGCTTATTGCTTTGTCTTCAAAGTGGGTATTGAATCATCCCTTGGGTCTGGCTTTTGCTTCAGTTCGGGCTCAATCTTCGGCTCTAGATTTGACACAATGGGCTCCAACCGGGGCTCTGATAAACCCACTGGCTGGATTGCTTCAGGTGTTTGAATGGCATCGATTGGATGAGCAGGCTTTGCCGCTAAAACCTCTTCTAGAGCCCGATGTTGGGCACGTGCCATGGCAAGCTTGCGAACCCGACCTGAACGGATTTGATCACGCGTGCGTCGCAAATCCCCAACAGTAACGGGCCCCTCTTCATGACGCCAGACCCATTTGAAAACATCGACGCCATCAACCGAGAGGTTTTGAGCCAGTTGCTGGACGGTGGAAACCGAAACAATCGATGCGCGCCCGCGCATAACGCTAGCCTTGAGCCAGGTTCGCAAGACAGAAAGTAAAATTAATGAGAGTATGACGATGACGCCAATCCAGAGGTATGGATTGAATCGCGTCATAAAGCTCACAACCTGTTCGCCTAGCGGCTCTAAGCCGTCATAGCGAATCAGATTGCCGAATGTCAAAATCTGCTTTGCAAGCCAGATCCAAACAAAAATTGTGGCGGCGACAACGCCGGACCGCCACAACCACTTGGGTAGGCAGAGTTTACGAAGTGCGGCGCTTAAGACTCGAGCGTCGCTTTCTGGGGTTAGGCTGTCAGAATTTTTAGTCATAAGCGATATTTTAAGCATGTCACGGCAAAGTATTGGAATTCGTTTTGGTCAGCACTTGGCGCTGACCCCTGCTTTGCAACAATCGATCAAGTTGTTGCAGTTGTCTTCGCTCGACCTCGAGGCCGAGGTGGCCCGAGCGCTCGATGAAAACCCCATGCTTGAGGGTGAGGTCACCGACCTTTCTTCACCAGAAGCCAGCGCACAACCCACCGTTCAAACCATTGCGGCACAAGACGTGCCTCGACCACAGGCCGAGCAAATGGCTCGTGTCGGTCAGCACCACCGCGATGATGAGGCTGGGGAGCGACCCGAAAGCGCAGCCACTGAATCTTTGCGGGAGTATTTGCTAGGGCAGCTCGGCACCACCCGCGCCAGCGCGCGAGATGCTGCGCTTGTTGGCCTGCTGATAGAGGATTTAAACGACGACGGCTTTTTAGAGTCCAGTTTGGTGGAGATTCAGACCATGCTCGGACCAGAACTGGATGTCGAGCTCGATGAGCTGCAAGCCGCGCTTTCCCTGTTGCAATCGTTTGATCCTGCCGGTGTTGGCGCCCGTGACTTGGCGCAGAGCTTGTGCTTACAACTGCAAAGGCCTGATTTTGAGTGTCTGCCAGCCTTACGCGACCCCATCGTTCTAAAAGCTGCCCAGGTCATCTGCGAAGCGCACCTCGATGTGCTCGCCTCAGGCAACATGAACCGCCTGAAGGAATTGCTTGGCTGCAGCACTGAGACGTTGCAACAAGCCCACACTTCTATCTTGCACTTAAACCCGCGCCCAGCCAGCCAATGGACACGCCCTGCCGCTGATTTTGCGGTACCTGACGTGTTGGTACGCAAAAAAAATGGTGTCTGGCAAGCCTCGCTCAATGATGCGGTTGTGCCTAAACTCAAGGTCAACACCGTTTATGCCCAAGCTTTGGGCAATCCAAGAGGTAGCGAATACGGGGCCTTGCACGACCAAGTGCAACAGGCTCGATGGCTGATTCGTAACTTGGCACAACGCTTTGAAACCATCCTACGGGTCTCACAGGCCATCGTCACACATCAGCAACTGTTTTTTGAAGAGGGCTGGGGTGCTTTAAGGCCCCTGACATTGCGCGATATCGCTGGTGAACTTGGATTACACGAATCAACCGTTTCTCGTGCTACCACCCAAAAGTTCATGCTCACGCCCTTTGGCACACTGGAATTAAAACGGTTTTTTGGGGCGGGTCTAGCCACCGAGGGCGGTGAGGCCACATCATCGACTGCTGTGCAGACACGAATCAAAGCACTGATCGATGGTGAAGACCGCTTAAAGCCACTTTCTGACGGTCAATTGGCCAAATTGCTTGATGAAGAAGGGGTGTCGATTGCTCGGCGCACCGTGGCCAAATATCGCGAACTGATGCGTATACCAACGGCCTCATTACGCAAATCACACGCTCACGGTCAACGTATCGCGTCTTGAGCGCTGTCAAAACCAATTCATTTCTGTGCCAAATGGCGCGACTACCAGCTATTGGGTGAGGGACAGTTTTCGTCTTGGCCCCAAGCTTTGTTGGGCTCACAAAACTTCTTGCGGGCTCGCTCAATGCAGTTGGGTCGCGAGAAAAAACCCACACGGCTGCAAGCGTTGATGGCTTGGCTTAACTGCCCACGCCAATCAACAGCCGTGGGGGTCGCCGCAACAGGTGCTTTTGCCACGACTTGGGGTGGGCTAGCCGCTGGCTGAGTCGTTGTCACGTCAATGGTTGCCACATCACTTGGGCCTTGAGCCAAGCCTTGGCCCGCCGAACTCAGCATGTCTGAAACCGTAAACGATTGATCGCCTCGGGCCAAAACCACCATGGGATCCAAAACCGTGTCAAATAAAGAAACACCTTGAACCTGCCAGTCAGTCGCCATCGGCAATGGCGGCACACCCATGCCACCATCAACCAAGGGCTGGGGTGCGAGACTCGAAATCGTCCGGCCGGCGGCATCGCGAACCAATGCCAGCCTTTGGCCCGTATTGGTTCGGGCCTCAGCCGTCACGCCAGGCGATTGGTCAACCAACCAATTGCCCAGGGCGACGCCGCCCATGGCAGAACCTGCCATCACCAACACCACAAAACCGATTAAGACGCGCCAAGACATGTTGTGATCTTCTAAATCCTGTCAGTCGCCCGTGGGCGTTTTATTCAAACACCATACCACCGTGCTCGCGCATGGTGTGAAACTGTACCGCTGGATAGCGTTCTTGAACAACCCGCAACTGGGCAGGAGAACTGGCCAAATAAGCAGCCGCCTCAACCACATCATAAGCAATCTGTGCAGCGTTCGTCTCTAAAAACTGTCGTAACACCTTGGGGTCATCCGATGTGACCCAGCGCGCCAATGTGAAGCGCGAGGGCATCATGCGTGCCGCCACGCCATATTCGCTCTGAAGGCGATGCGCCACCACCTCAAATTGCAGTGCACCCACCGCACCGAGCAGCATCGCGCCACCGGCCGCTACCGGACGAAACACTTGGATCGCCCCTTCCTCGCCGAGCTGAGTCAAGCCAATCCGCAGTTGCTTGGTACGCAACGGGTCAGCGACTTCGACCGCTTGAAACAGCTCAGGCGCAAAGAAAGGCAACCCCTTAAAGTGCAGGGTTTCCGACTCGGTCAAGACGTCGCCTAAATGCAACACCCCATGGTTAGGGATGCCGATCACATCACCGGCAAACGCCTCATCAACCAACTCACGTCTTTGTGACAAAAACGACACCACGTTATTGGGCCTGATTTCTTTTTTACTGCGACTGACTTTCAGGCGCATCCCTCGGGTAAAACGACCCGAACTGACCCGCACAAAAGCAACGCGATCGCGGTGTGCCGGGTCCATGTTGGCCTGTACTTTAAAAACAACGCCTGTGAACTCGGGCTCATCGGGCTGTACCACGCGTTCAGTCGCTGGGCGTGGGCCAGGCGGTGGCGCATAACGCACCAGGGCTTCGAGCACTTCTTGCACACCAAAATTGTTAATCGCCGACCCAAAAAAAACCGGTGTCTGGCGTCCTTCTAAAAAGGCCTGATGATCAAAGGCTGGTGCCGCCTCTTTGATCAATTCAATCTCTTCGCGGGCTTGGGCGTAAGTGTCGGGAAAGCGTTTGGCAATCTCTGGGTTGTCTAAACCATCGATAAAGTCGTCTGCGTCGGAGCCGCGCCGGGCTTGGCCAGACTTAAACAAGCGCATTCGATCATTGGGAATATCAAACACCCCACCAAACGAGCGCCCCATACCCACCGGCCAAGAAAATGGCACGGCATCCATGCCCAAGTGTGACTCCACTTCAGCGAGCACATCCAAGGGGGGTTGGACTTCACGATCGAGCTTATTGATGAATGTGATGATTGGCGTATTGCGAGCCCGACAAACCTCTAACAATCGAATCGTTTGCGGCTCAACACCGTTGGCCGCGTCAATCACCATGAGCGCCGCATCGACCGCTGTCAACACGCGATACGTGTCTTCAGAGAAGTCTTGGTGGCCTGGCGTGTCAAGAAGGTTAATGACACAGTCCTGGTATTCCATTTGCATCACCGAAGAGGCCACGGAAATACCGCGCTGCTTTTCGATTTCCATCCAGTCGGAAGCCGCGTGCCGAGACGCCTTACGCGCCTTGACACTGCCAGCGATTTGGATCGCACCCGCAAACAGCAGGATTTTTTCCGTTAGGGTTGTTTTACCGGCGTCTGGGTGAGAGATGATGGCAAACGTTCGCCTTCGGGCGACTTCTTCTGGAATGGATAATTGGCTCATGCGTTTTAGCGCCTGGATTTATGCAACTTTTCTGGGGGTGGGTCGAGACGTCGGACGGGCGGCAGGGCGCGAATCTGCTCGGCCTTCTGTGCGGGTTCCGGCGCGAGCGGGCGACCCTGTGTTGGATCGAGCGCCAGCTTTGGGTGCTGACCGTGGACCAGAACGCGCGCGTGGGTCGGGACGTCGGGGCGCACGCGGCGCATCGTCGATAGCACGGGCTGCCGCTGGGCTGGGCGTCCAACCAGTCGGTGCTGGCACCTGCGTGATGGTCTGTCGTGTTAAGCGCTCAATCGCCTTGAGGTATTTCATCTCGTCAATATCGACCAACGACAAGGCGTTGCCTGCGGCCCCAGCGCGACCGGTGCGACCAATGCGGTGAACATAATCCTCTGGCATGTTGGGCAGTTCGAAATTTACCACCTGAGGTAACTGGTCAATGTCCAAGCCGCGAGCCGCAATGTCAGTGGCCACCAGAACCGAGAGCTTGCCCGACTTGAAGCCCTCAAGGGCTTTGGTTCGAGCCGCTTGGCTTTTATTGCCATGAATAGCAGCGGCCTGCAGCCCGTCTTTAACGAGTTTTTCTGCCAACCGGTTGGCGCCATGCTTGGTGCGGGTAAAGACCAACACCTGATGCCAGCCGCTTTCGCGAATGATGTGACTCAAAACATCACGCTTATGAGCCTGCGGCACCATGTGCACACTTTGTTCAACCCGTTCAGCAGTGGTGTTGCGAGGACTCACTGAGACTTCAACCGGATTATTCAACACGCCGCGCGCCAGTGTGCGAATCTCTTCCGAGAAAGTCGCAGAAAACAAAAGATTCTGTCGCAGCTTAGGCAACAGTGCTAACACTTTGCGGATGTCACGAATAAAACCCATGTCAAGCATGCGATCGGCTTCGTCGAGCACAAAAACTTCCACGGCTGACAAGTCGAGTGTTCTTTGTTGCACGTGATCAAGCAGGCGTCCCGGTGTGGCCACCAGCACGTCTAAAGGCTTACGCAGGGCGCTGATCTGTGGGTTAATGTTGACACCACCAAACATCACAAATGACGACACCCGCGCGTGCTTGCCATAAGTGCGCACGGACTCTTGCACTTGGGCTGCGAGCTCACGCGTGGGCGTCAAAATCAAAACCCGCGGCGTGCCAGACTTTTGTTGTGTCAATGGCTGGGTAATGAGGCGTTGCAAAATCGGCAAAGTAAAACCAGCGGTTTTACCAGTCCCGGTTTGCGCTGCCGCCATCAAGTCGCTGCCGGCTAGAACATGAGGGATGGCTTGCGCTTGAATCGGCGTGGGTACGGTGTAACCCTCTTCTTCGATAGCACGCAGAAGGGGTTCGGCCAGTGAAAGACTGGCAAAAGAAATTTCGGTAGACAAATAAAAACTCCATCGCTATGCCGGTCAGCGTATTTACGCGACTCCAATCGGGGCAAGCGAAGCAAGGAGAAAGACACTCTCTTGTGTTGGGTCAGGACTGACCCGAGCATGTCATGTGGACTGGAACAAAATGACATCGACCTTCAGTGTAACCGATCAAGTGCCTAGCGTCCGACTCAGGTCGCCAACAAGGGCGATGCTGCTAAGCATTGCTGAAGGGTCAAGACCGCGTTTTGTTGCGCGCGAACAGTTGACGTATTGTCAGACCAACTTGGATGCAAACGTGCCACCGCCATGACCTTCAAAAAGACCTTTTGATCGAAGGGCTCGACAGACTCGCCGCTCTTGTCTTGTGTGTTGACACGGTGTGATGCGGCATGGCCGCGCTGCTCAAGTGCTTTGACTAACCGCAACTGTCGAGCAGCCAACACCTGCAACACGTCATCACCCACGCGTAACGTCTCTTGACCCAAGAGCTTGGCTTTAATGCCTGACCCCCATTGGTCAACGCCTTGCCAAATGGAGCCCGCTGCCGCTCCCAACAAGGTACCCGTGCCCAGCGTGAGCCCGGCGCTAAAGACATCAATGGCAGCACCGGCTACCGCACCCACGGCGGCGCCCTTACCCACCGACAAGCCCGCCTCGGTGATGGCCTCTTTAGAAAACAAATCGGTTTGCCAGTGGCCGTCGGTTACTGGTAGCTCGCTAGCGGTGTAATCGTCTGGGGCAAACGCGAACAGCGCCAACAAGTCTGTCACACAGCGTTGCTCAAGATGCCGCACCCGAGCTTGTTGCTCTCGTTGTCCTGCCGTCACAGTTTGCGGATCATTGGCAACAGTCACTGTCAACGCCGCAACCCGCACGCACAACTGCGCAATCCGCTCGAGTGCCGCTACTCGGCGCTCGCCTTTAAACTTGGCCGCTTGTTGACTCAAGGCTTGCAGCGTCGGGCGCGCTTGAGCCAACACTTGCGCCAAGGTGTCAAAAAGCAACTGCTCACCATCACTTGGTGGGCTGACCGAATCAAACGCGACGTAAATATGAATCCCTAGTCGGGCAAACGCCTCAACCCAAGGTTGTGCCTGTGCCTGACCGCTGGCCGTGAAATTTAAAACGGGCAAAACCGGTTTGGCACACCACTGCAGCAAGCGCAGCTCATCACGGTGTTTGGCCAACACTGTGTCACGCACATCAACCACGTAAAGCACGGCGTCGCTTTGGGTGATCTGCGCGAGAACCCGGTGCTCTTGCTCAAAGCGTTGGCTGGCTTGCGGGTCTTGCAAGAACTGGGCGATTCGGTCGGGGCCGTCTAACCGATGCCCCGGTGCCGTTAGTTGAGCTGCCCAGTCGTACAAGGCGATGCTGTCCTCTAAACCAGGGGTATCAAACCAAACCAATGCGTCACGGTTTTCTAGTGTGACGGTTGCCGCTTGTACGTGCCGGGTGGTACCTGCTGAATCAGCCACCTCACCAAACAATCGGTCACGTGTCAGGGTTCGCAACAGGGACGTTTTACCGGTGTTGGTGTGGCCGACAATGGCAATCCGTAGTGCGTCAGCCTCAGTCATTCATTGTCATCCATTGCAAGGCGCTTGGCCATTCAAGTAGGGGTTTGCCAAGACCGATCGCTTGAAGCTTGTCTTGCCACTGAGTCGTTCTATTGCGTGCGCCACCGGCGGGCTTGAGATACACCCGCGCACTCCCCGTGAGCGGCGTTAAAGCAAGGATGGTGTTGAGCAACCCCCGATCCGGTGTTTGCTGGGCATCAACAACGATCAGCAGGTGACTGGGCGCCAGCGATTGCAGCTGAACCAACGCTTCTTGTCGTGAGCTGCGATCATCGATCGGGGCCAATACGTGAACCGCATCGGTCAGAGCCGCCCGTGACTCATCGAGCCAAACAGTTTCCAATGGAATCGCCGCACGCGTGTCGCGACATTTTTGAGGCGAAAGAAATACCGCTTGCGGCCATTGATCCAACTGACCGGGTGGGCCGTCGACTGAGATGGTTCGTGCGGCCTTGTCTAAGCGCTCTTGGACCAATAATGCATAAGCGTCTTTGGGTAGTGGTTCAACCTTGGCATAGCAGCGCCGCAAAAAGTACGCGCTGATCATTAAGGCGAGCAATCGTGGCAACAACCCCCATACAAATACCGCCCCCACCAACCAATGTGCCCATTGCGTTCGAACAGTCGACTGATCAATGGCCTGGTTACCACTGATCAATATGGTCTGTGCCTCTGGCACGTTAAACCCCAACCAAGCCGGGACGGCACTGATCGCTTGGGCCAACTCGACAAACACCGTGGCTTCAAGCCAAGTGGTTTGCCACACGAAGGTGTAGTGCCGCAAGCTAAAAGCCACGAGTAGCGCCAGCAAGGCACCAGCCAACGTGGCAACCCAGAGGCTGTGCGTGACAACCGCCAGCCACCATCGCGTGGCTTGCCGTTGTTCGGCCACGTTTAACCAAGCCCGCCAAGCCCGAGCAGCTTTGCCCTGGCTTAACCAACGGTTGGCCACCCACTCCCAAGCTTGCCCCAGCCAACCACCTTTGGCCTGAGGCAATAACCAAGAAACAATCCACAGTAGCAAAGACAGCGTGGGCACGAGCAGCACCGCCAAAAGCGCCCAAATCACATTGACGGGTTCACCAACATCACCCAAGGCAGCGAGCCCAGCGCTAAGACCAAGCACGAAGGCTAGCAGCCCCATAGCCATGGCGCTCGTTCTAAGTGTTGATGACACGCGCTGCATGGTATCGGCTGCGGCCAAGCCAGGTCCAAGCAGCTGAGCCCGTCGCCACAAACGGGGCAAGCCACTGTCAGTCTGCTGGACAGCCTCTCGGTTGGCGAGCGTATCGTTAAGCCACGTCGATTCCGACTCGTTTAACCGAACCAATTCGTAGCGCCAGGCATCATCCAAATGTTGCATGCGCCGATTGTAGTGCGCACGGCTCGCACAAGGGCAAGACGAACGGTCATTTCTTATCCAACCGCCACTGTTTGAACAACACCACCGCAGTCACGAGCAACACGCCGGCGGCCAGTAATAAGCTAAGCGACAGCCGCTCGCCCAATCCCATCACAAACAAAGGGCCAAACAGCTGGCCAGTTGCAAAAGCGGTGGTCAGGCGCGCCATCCAAATGGGGGCTTGTTGCCCCCCATGGCGTTGCGCCTCCTGCATGGCCAAAAGCGTGATAACCACAAAGGTTCCACCAACGGCCATTGCCGCCAAAACGATGGCCACCAAATTGGGTAAGAAAACCGGTAAAACCACGCCAATCGCCATCAATACATGGGCACCTACCCACGTGGGTAGTCGGCCAAAGTGATGCGCCAAAGCCGCTGCCAACAATGTCGATACGGCGGCCGCCAAGCCAAACACCGGCCACGCCAAGCTGTAAATCCAGCTTTCTTGTAGCAGGATGCGGGCTTGTGCTGGCAAGTAGGTGGCAGGCAAGATGTAACCAAAACCATAGAGTCCATAGCAAATCACCAACCGCCACAAACGGGGCTGATCAACGGCACTGCCCGCTCGGGCGTTGTGCGTGGCATTCACATCGGTCGAATTGTTATTTGGCGGGTGGGGGCTTGGGGCAATATTGGGGAATCGACGCCAAACAACCGATCCCAAGGCCGCGCAAAGTAGCGCCAAAATGCCCCAGGCGAACGACGAACTGAAGTTTGATGCAACCAATGCCAAGCAAACCAGACCACCGAGTGCAATACCAGTGCCCACACCACTAAAAACCCAGCCAACCAAGGCTGGTCGCGTGTTCAGTTGGGGCAAGCAAAGGATTGAGAGCATCACCATGACCCAGGCACTCGCCACGCCAGTGATCAAACGCAAAACCGCCCACCACCACAGTTGATCGGTAAAAGCCATCAGTGCCATGCCAACGACGATCAACCCAATGGCTAAGCGCGCAAAAAACACAGGCTGATGCCGCAACCGCGCTGCTGTCAGCCCACCGATGAGATAACCGACTAAGTTAACCAATGCCAGCAAGCTGCCATCGGCGAGCGACAGGCCTTGGTCGGCTTGCATCATGGGTAAGATCGCGGTGTAAGCAAAACGTCCGATGCCAATGGCCAAGGCCAAACCCGCCAGCCCAGCTAAGGCGACACCTATCTGGCGACGATCGTTGAGGCTATCGGTCTGCATGCCTCAGAGGTTAGTACTAATTTTAATTCGTCTGGTTAGACTCAGGCTCAAGCGGTAGCAAAAAATTATGGCTGATGTTTGCACTCAAAACGCTGATTCGAGCAATAAACGCCGTTAAGTACTCATGCACACCGCGTTCAAGGATTTCGTGGATTTCCAGGTCGCGCAATTCAGCCAAAATCGATCGGGCTTCTAGTTCTGTGGCTCCCGACTGCGAATTACGCACTTTATGCAATAAGTCGACCACTTGCCCTAGACACGCCGTTAGTGATCTCGGGTTCTGCCAGCGCAAAATTAAAAGTTCGGCAACCCGCTCCGGCGTGATGACGTTTCGATAAACCTTGCGATAGTTTTCAAAGGCGGATAAGGAACGCAAAATCGCCGCCCAAAAATAAAATTCTTCAACGTGCGCCAAGGTATCACCGGTGTGTTCCTTGGCCGCTAAAAATTTCACATCAAGCAACCGCGCAATGTTGTCGGCCCGTTCGACAAATGTACCCAAAGCAATAAAGTGATAAACCTCATCTCGCATCATGGTGCCGATATGAACACCTCGCGTTTGGTGAGATCGGAACTTAACCCATTCAAAGAACGCTGTCGGGGCAATTTTTAACAAGCCCTGTCCGACCTGGCGCTGGGCATCAAGCCACGTGGTGTTGACCGTTTCCCAAAGGTCAGTGGTCATGGCGCCGCGGACCGCCCGGGCGTTTTCTCGGGCAGCCCGCAAGCACTGCATGATGGACGAGGGGTTGTCCATGTCTTGCGTCATGTAGTTCAAAACATTCGCGGGCGTAACCGCACTGTATTTGGTGGCAAAGTCTTCTGACAGTTCTGAGATTTCAAGCATGGCGCGCCAAGCGGCCGTCGCGGCTTGGTCAGACTGCGGTAACAAAGACATCTGATAGCTGACATCGAGCATGCGTGCTGTGTTTTCTGCGCGCTCTGTATAGCGCGACATCCAGTAGAGGTGATCGGCGGTTCGCGATAACATCTCAGGCGCTCCTTATTCCAAAATCCAAGTGTCTTTAGTGCCACCGCCTTGTGAGGAATTCACAATCAGCGACCCCTCTTTGAGTGCCACACGCGTCAAACCACCACTAACCAAGCGGATCTCTTGGCCGGACAATACAAAAGGTCGTAAATCAATGTGGCGCGGCGCGACGCCAGCACCCACAAAAGTCGGGCATGTCGATAAGGCCAACGTGGGTTGCGCAATGTAGTTGGCCGGATTGGCTTTTAACTGCAGGCTGAATGCTTCGAGTTCGTTTTTGCTGGCGGTCGGCCCAACCAGCATGCCGTACCCGCCAGCGCCGTGTACTTCTTTAACCACCAAGTCAGCTAAGTTAGCCAACACATGGCTCAATGCTTTGGGGTCACGACAGCTATAGGTTGGCACATTATGCAGAATCGGTTCTTCAGACAAGTAAAACCGAATCATGTCTGGCACATGCGGGTAAATCGACTTGTCATCGGCGATGCCCGTGCCCACTGCATTGCAGATGGTGACGTTACCCGCACGATAGGCACGCATCAACCCGGCCGGACCCAATGTCGAGTCTTCCCGAAAGGCTTCTGGGTCTAAATAATCATCGTCAACCCGTCGATAAATCACATCCACTTGCCTAGGGCCTTGTGTGGTTCGCATGTAAACCACGTCGGCTTCGACAAACAAATCTTGTCCTTCGACCAGCTCAACACCCATTTGCTGAGCTAGAAAGGCGTGCTCGAAGTAAGCCGAGTTATAAACCCCCGGGGTCAAAACAACCACATTTGAATAGCGCTTTTCTGAAACCGCCATTTGGGTCAAAGTATCCAAAAGCAGATCGGGGTAATGTTCAACGGGCGCAATCCGATGTTTGGCAAATAGCTCAGGAAACAATCGCATCATCATTTTGCGGTTTTCGATCATGTAAGAGACACCCGAAGGCACTCTCAGATTGTCTTCCAACACAAAGAAAGCGCCTTCTTCGTCGCCGTGCGTTGCACGAACGATGTCAATCCCCGCAATGTGTGCATAGATATCGAGAGGCACATCCATGCCTTGCATCTCTGGCCGATACTGCGTGTTTAGTAAAACCTGCTCTGGCAACAAGATATTGGTTTTTAAGATGTGTTGCTGGTGATAAACATCATGCAAAAAACAGTTCAAGGCTTGCACGCGCTGACGCAAGCCCTTTTGTAGGGTATCCCATTCCTTGGCCGGAAATATACGCGGCACAATATCAAACGGGATGGTCCGTTCGGTGCCATCATCATCGCCATAAACCGCAAAGGTGATGCCCACCCGACGAAACAAAAGCTCCGATTCCTCGCGCCGTGCGCGCAAAGTGTCAACATCAGCCTCTCGCAACCACTGGCTGATCATTTGGTAATGGGGTCTTACTGGCCCTGACAGGTAATTGTCACCGGCATGGGCGTGCAGTAAAAACTCATCAAAAAAGGTAGGGCGTGCAAGCGGGGGGTGGGCAGACATGGTTCGATTTCCGTGCTCAATTGGCGTGCGTAAAAATCGACAACTTGGTGCAAAACCCAAAAAGGTTCAGGTTATCGATGACTTGGACTTAGCAATATCTATGCCATTGATACTACTGGACAAAAAACGATCACGATGCCTGTTGCGTTTTGATCGTGGCATAGTTATTGCTCAGTGGTCAAGAAGCGTTATTGGTTAGCTTCTCTAAGCAAAGCGCGCTACCCATGCACCATAACGGTTCACGACTCACCTTTCTGGTGCGGGTTAAGTGGTTTCGCGTTTTAATGAACGCGTTAATTGTCGATACACTGCAAACGAAACATTTGTCTTTAAAGTTGCCATCATGATGTCGCCCTTGGACGGACCTTACAACAAGTCAACAGTTGCGCTTTGCGCCGACCAAAGTGTGGGCGATGTATTGGCTAGCCGCTTATTGGCAGCCAAATCAGGCCATTTTGATGAGCTGCGAACACCCAATGGTCACCTTCGTGCCGTTTGGTCGGGTTTTTTCGATCATGTCGGCGCACAAGGCCTTAAAGGGCTGGCCGAAAGCGCACAAACGGTTGATCGTGTGATTGCGCAAAACGGGATTAGTTACAACATCTTCACTGAAAAAGAAGAACAAACGCGCCCTTGGTCACTAAACCCGTTACCCATGCTCATTGAGCCTAGGGAATGGCAAACACTGAGCCAAGGGTTAGCGCAACGTGCTCATCTGTTAAACGAAATTTTGCGTGATGTTTATCATGAGCGCCGACTGCTGCAAGCCGCTTATTTACCAAGCGCCTTGGTTCTTGGCAATCCTGGTTATATGCATGCCATGCACGGTGTCACACCGCCGTCACAAACCTATTTGCATGTGGTGGCCTTCGATGTGGCGCGCGATTCTGATGGGCAATGGTGGGTCGTGGGTCAAAGAACCCAGTCGCCATCGGGACTGGGTTACGTGCTCGAGAATCGTCTTATCATTTCTAGGCTTTTCCCACAGGCTTATCGCGAAATGGGGGTGCAGCACATCGCATCAAGTTATCGACGTTTGCTTGAGGCACTTGAAACCCAAGCCCGCGCAATCACCACTGACACACCTCGCTTCGCCTTGCTCACGGCTGGGCCACTGAGCGAGACCTATTTTGAGCATGCTTACCTTGCGCGTTACCTCGGTATTCCACTGGTTGAGGGTCCCGACTTGACCGTGCGACAAAGTCAATTGTTTCTTAAGACAATTCATGGCCTTGAAAGAATTCATGGTTTGGTACGACGTGTGGACGACGAATTTTGTGATCCTCTAGAACTCAAGTCCGACTCTGCACTCGGTGTACCCGGGCTGGTAGAAGTCATCCGTGCTGGTGGCGTCGTCATGGCCAATGCCCTAGGCACTGGGTTTTTAGAGTCGCCTGCCATTCAGGGGTTTTTGCCGTCGTTGTGTGAGCATTTGATTGGTGAGCCGCTTATGCTGCCTTCCTTACACACCTGGTGGTGTGGTGAAGACGCCGCTTGGAAGGACGTCTCTAATCGTTTGACGTCTCAAGTCATCAAACCCACGTTTGCCAATCGCAGTACAACCAATTTTGAGCCCATCATTGCCAGCTTGCTTAACGAGTCGCAATTGGTTCAGTGGCGCCAATGGATCTCGCGTCGGCCCGAAATTTACACCACCCAAACCTATTTACCATTTTCCCAGGTGCCCATCTGGCGCGCAGGCAATATCGAGCCTCGGACAGCCATGATTCGCTTGTACGCCATTATTGGTGAAGATGGTCGATGGGAGGTCATGCCTGGGGGTATGACGAGAGTAGCGGCCGTCGACCCTCACGTGGTTTCGATGCGAAGCGGTGGCAGTACGCTAGACACCTGGGTACTCACTGACGATCAGGTTGACACTTATTCCATGCTGCCCAAGCGCCCCAAAAGGCAGCGTTGGCACAGTGACCATGAATTAGTCTCAAGCCGCTCTGCGGAAAATCTTTTTTGGTTAGGGCGCTATACCGAAAGAGCCGAGTTTTTAATGCGTCTGGCAAGGGAAGTATTGGTTCTGCTCACAACCAATCGTCGTGATAGCCAACCAGCGTTGCGTGATGCGGTGGGTGAGCTTGCGCGATTGCATGGCTTGGTTCCATTTGACACGCCTGCCATGTCAATGTCGCCAGTGGCTTTTGGGCAAGCATTGATCAACCAGTTGCAACAACCTGACGGTCGTGGGTTACTCGATTGCCTAAATGCCCTTGAGCGGGCCATCCGTGAGGTGCGCGACCGTTTACCGGCTGAACACGTTCAAATACCGGGGCGAATAAAACAATTGTTGCTTAAAGCGCAACACTCGCAAACAAATCGTGCGTCTTTGGGCCTCGTATCAGGTCTTGATGTGCTCGAGACCTTGGACTCGATGGAAATCCCCTTGGCTGCATTGGTCGGGTTTCAGTTAGATCGCATGACCCGTGATCTGGGCTGGCGAATGCTAAGTGCGGGACGAATGATCGAACGCCTGATTAATCAAAGCCAAACCACTGACCAATTTTTTGGCTCGGCAGCTGTTTACACCTCTCGTGGTTTTGATGCTTTGTTGGTGTTGTTTGACAGCGCAATCACCTACCGCACGCGCTATCAGCGGCAACAGGACATTCCTGCATTGCTTGAGTTGACAGTGCTCGACACCACCAATCCTCGCAGCATTGCGAGCGCACTTCATGCCTTAGCCATCGAAATCGCCGAGTTACCGTCTGGCGATACCTTGTTTCCTGTCTTTCCAAAATTGACTTTTGAAGAGGACAACACCAGCGGTCTGATCGAACAGGTGAATCAAGCGGGGCGGTTTGGGTATGAGGCCTCTGATGAGATCGGTCGACGCTTCTTCGCGCACGTCAAACAGCAACACTTTGCATCATGAGGCATATCCACATCGAGCATGAGACACGGTATGTTTACGACCATGATGTGGTTCTTGCACAGCACCTAGCCCACCTGCGCCCATTAAAAACACCCTGGCAGACGGTGCTGACGCATCGCTTGAACATTTCGCCACCTGTTGACGCTCGTTCGGATCAGATCGATGCCTTTGGCAATACGCGTACTTTTTTTAGCCTCACCACGCCACACCGCGAGTTAACGGTCAACAGTGACAGCCGTGTTGATAAGCGCGCACGTTATACCAACTTTGATCCGACGCAGACACCGGCTTGGAACGACCTACAAGCTGAAATGACCTATGGCCTTGATCAACCTTTCGTGGCGGCCTCAGAGTTTATTTGGCCTAGCCCGTTTGTGCCTTGGCTGGCCGAACTAAAAGACTACGCCCTGCCATCGTTTCCTGCGGGACGTCCAATCGGCAGTGCCGCCCTTGCGTTGTGCCAGCGAATCTATCAAGACTTTACGTATGCCTCTGGATCAACTGAAATCCACACCCCGCTCTCACAGGCCTTTGCGAACAGGCACGGCGTTTGCCAAGATTTTTCCCATATCATGCTCGGGTGCTTACGCAGTGTTGGCTTGGCTGCACGCTACGTGAGTGGCTACTTGTTGACGACACCGCCACCAGGTCAAGAGCGCTTACGCGGCGCCGACGCCTCTCACGCTTGGGTGAGTGTTTATTGTCCTGGCGCCCCAGGACAATGGCTTGAGCTCGATCCAACCAACCAAACCATCGCTGACACTTCACACGTCTTGTTGGCACAAGGTCGGGACTTTGGGGATGTGTCGCCCTTGCGTGGTGTGATTCAGGGCGGAGGCATGCACACCCTTGACATTGCGGTGACCGCTCAGATTCTCGATGACGACGCTTTATTGACGTGATGCAATCGCCGCTTGTCTTCATACGGTAGCGGGTCAAGCATGACACCTCGCGCGATTTGTTCGCGACAAGCCGACCACCATTGGGCTGTTAATAGTGGCGCGTGATGTTTGGTAAAGACCTCGCGGATTTCGACATCTCCCAACAAAAAGGTTGCAAACTCTTCGGGGAAGACATCGTTGGGGTGAATGGCGTACCAAGGCTCACTGGCCATTTCCGCTTCTTCATTAGGCGCTGGCGGAATTTGACGAAACTTCATTTCTGTCATTTTTTGAATTTCGTCGTAGTCATAAAAAACCACGCGTCCAAATCTTGTGACACCAAAGTTTTTATAGAGCATGTCACCGGGAAAGATATTGGCGGCGGCCAACTCTCTGATGGCATCGCCATACTCTTTTATCGCCCGATGGCGCTGTGCTTTTGGGGCATCGCCAAGGTAGATGTTAAGTGGCGTCATACGCCGCTCAATGTAGACGTGCTTTAAGATCAGCTGGTCATCACGGCGCTCAACTTGACTTGGCGCCACACGCTCAAGTTCGGCAATAATCGCTTCAGAGAATCTGGAAAGGGGCAAAGCCACCTGCGTGTACTCCCAAGTGTCTGCCATCCGTCCCACACGGTCATGCAATTTAACCTGCTGATACTTTGAACGCACGGTTTCACATGTCATGCCGTCTTTGGTGATGTCGTCTTTGATGAGCTTAAAAACATACGGGTAAGACGGTAGCGTCAAAACCAACATCACCATGCCACGGATACCAGGTGCGGCATCAAACACGTCGTGAGAGTGCGCCAAATGCTGCAAGAAGTCACGGTAAAACAAAGTCTTGCCTTGTTTTTGTAGGCCGAGCATGGTGTAGATTTCCGCCTTGGCTTTGCCAGGCAGTATGTTGCTGATGAACTCGACATAAGCGGCGGGCACCTCCATATCCACGAGAAAGTACGCCCGCGTAAAACTGAACAAGGTACTCAGGTCGGCCTCATCACTCAATAAGGCATCCAAAACCACTTGCCCTGCCACATTGCGTACCAGTGAAACGGCAAAAGGATAGACCTTGCCTTGATTGATGAGCCGACCAATGATGAACGCACTTTTGGTTCGAAAGAACAAACTTCCCAAGACATGCAACTGGCAGTCACTGGCCAGCCGGTGACCACTGGTCCGTTCAATTTTTTTGCCCAAAGCCATCACGGCCGCTTTTGCCAAACGGCGCGTATCACGGGGTAAGTCTTCAAAGCCGCAGGCCAAACCAAAATCCGCCACCATCTTGTTCAAAGACTGGCGTAACCCCTGGGACGTTGGGTAGTACACGCGATACACCGGGCGCTGACTATCAAGATAATCCGTGGCCACGGCAGGACGCACAAACAAAAAATCATTACGGAAATAATCACGATGCAACACGCGGCAAGACACAGAGTTGTAAAACGTCTCAGCACACTCGGGCTGGCGATGGTCTGTGAGCAATCCGACAAACGCTTGCCGCACCGATTGCCAAAACTGCGTTTGTTCTGCGCTTAAAACCACGGTCGAATGGTCAAGTGGCAAACACTGGGTTTCTTGATTCTGGCGTTGCAGCAATGGCTCTAGCCGATTTAAGCACTCCCGCACTCTCATGTCGTAATACTCGATACGTTCTTTTGAGAGCTGCTGAATGCCGTGCCAGTCGCCTGACTCAAACAACGACTTGGCTCGCTGAGCGCCGTAGCGAAACAAAGCATAGTGTCGATCAAATCCCTGCAAAATCAAGCTGGCCACACTCAGCGGATCCAGTCGGCTTGGTTTTGGTTCGATCTTTACAGTGTCAGCACTTTGCATGATTACCCAAACTTAAGAATGCGTTGGCGTTTGCTAGACGGGCGATTATGATGATCAAAATCATAAGACATAACGGCCGGAGTGACGAGACCACATGAACCCTTTAGAACACGAATTGACATATCCATTGGCTGATCGCTTGCCCGAACCCGGCAATAGCATCGAAGTTGCCCCCGGGGTGCACTGGCTTCGCATGCCGCTGCCTTTTGCTTTGGATCACATTAACCTGTGGCTACTCAAAGACGAGATTGATGGCCAAGAAGGCTGGACTATCGTCGATTGCGGCGTCGCACGCGATGATGTACGGGTTTTATGGGAGTCCGTCTTTGACAACGTCCTCCAGGGCTTGCCGGTTTTACGCGTGGTGGTAACCCACATGCATCCTGACCACATCGGTCTGGCACATTGGCTTTGCCAGCGCTGGAATGTTCTTCTATATATCAGTATGACCGATTACATGACCGCTAAATTGTGGTCTTCCGCTGGCAAAGGCAGTGCTGCGGGTGGTGAAAGCGCCGTGCAACATTTCCAACGTCATGGCATGCAAGATGACGAGTCACTAGAAAAAATTCGTGCCCGCGGCAGTTACTACGTTACTCTTGTACCAGAAGTGCCCGATCAATTTGTACGCCTACGCGGTGGCGAATCTATTCGTATTAATGGCGTTGAGTGGCAGCTGATTGCCGGATTTGGTCATGCGCCTGAGCACCTTTCTTTGTTCTGTGCAGACAAGAAAGTCTTGATTTCTGGTGACATGGTGTTGCCACGAATCTCAACCAACATCAGCGTGTTTAATTATGAACCGCTTGGCAATCCCTTGCCTGCCTACCTAGACTCCCTAGATGCTTACCGGCCCCTTCCTGCTGATACGCTGGTGCTGCCTTCTCACGGCAAACCTTTTAGAGGCTTGCATGAGCGTATCGCTCAACAACACGCCCACCATAAAGAGCGCCTTGATGAAGTGCTTGTCGCCTGTGACACCCCAAAAAGCGCCATGGATATTGTGCCTATCATGTTCAAGCGAACGCTAGATTTGCATCAAATGACTTTTGCCATGGGCGAGGCGCTGGCACACCTGCATGCCCTTTATTTCGCGGGTAAATTAAACCGTCACGTGCAAGCTGATGGCGTGGTTCGATTCGAATTGGTCCAGACAAAAAAGTGAACAAACGCTGTCACTAACTTGACACCCTCCCCGTCCTTTTGGACGGGGGTGTGTCAACGACGAAACCACCGAGCTTGAGCATGAGTCCCAATAGCAATATCGACACTATTATCATTGACACCCGCCGCTGGCTAGAACAAGTTGTCATCGGCTTAAACCTGTGCCCATTTGCACGGGCGGTTTATGTCAAGAATCAAGTGCGCATCGTGGTCAGTAGCGCGCGACACATCGATGCTTTTTTGGATGACCTCGACCGCGAGTTGGCTCACTTGCAGGCCGTGAGCGCTGAAGAAACCGACACCACGCTGCTCGTGCACACCACACTGTTTCCCGATTTCATAGTCTTTAACGACTTTCAAGGTGTGGTCGATGAGGTCTTGCTAGAGCACTCCCTCGAAGGCGTGATTCAGGTGGCTCATTTCCACCCCGACTTTGTGTTCGACGGTGAGCCCGAGGGCGACATGAGCCACTTCACCAACCGCGCGCCGTATCCGATCCTCCACCTGCTGCGTGAAGACAGCGTGGCGCGTGCCATACACAGCGCGGGAGGAGACGCTGACGCCATCGTGGCACGTAATATCCGCACACTGCGCGAGCTTGGTCCCAAGGGCTGGGAGCGTTTGCTGGGTTAACACGGAGACTTCCGTTATCGTGGGCCTATTGGGGCTTTAAACAGATGAGGCTATTTAGACCTCTTTCACCAAAACTTAGAGATAACTACTGTCTACTAATTTGACTAGGTCCAGATGACACATGACACACAGTAAAAATACCCGACTGTTGCATATTGGAAGCGCACCATTTGACGCGCAATCGCAGACGGCTGGTGTTGGCTTGCCTTCTATACGCACCAGTACGGTTCGTTTTAAGAGCCTAGATGCGCTTGAACAAGCCCAACAGCGACGGGCCCGCGGCGAGCGGGTCGTGACGTATGGTATTTCAGGGCTTGAAACACATCGCGCTTTGGAAGAAGTGTTTATGGCACTCGAAAACGGCACTTATTGCGTCTTAAACCCATCTGGCCTTGCATCCATCTATTTGGTATTCATGAGCGTTTTGCGCTCAGGCGACCACGTGCTCGTTTCAGACAGTGTCTATGGCCCGGTCCGGACCATGAATGAAACGTTGTTAAAACGCCTAAATATCGACCTCACGTTTTTTTCACCCTCACAAGACGATATTGCTTCACTCATTCGTCCAAACACCAAAATGATTTACGTCGAGTCACCAGGCTCTTTGCTCATGGAAATGCTCGACATGCGAGCGCTGTCAGCCGTGGCGCGTGCGCATGACTTGGTTTTAGCCACCGATAACACGTGGGGCTCTCACGTATACCAACCGCTGGCTCTGGGCGCTGATATCTCATTAGTGGCGGGCACCAAATACGTTGGCGGGCACTCGGACTTGCTGCTCGGGGCTGTGGTCACCAATAGAGACGACTTGGCCCAAGCGCTTCATCAAACGCAATACGCCATGGGTAACGCGGTTAGTGCTGACGATGTGTGGTTGGCGCTACGCGGTGTTAAAACTTTGGCAATTCGACTGAAACAACACACTGAAAATGCTTTGGCTATTTGTGCCTATTTGGATCAACACCCCAAGGTCAGCCGTCTTTACTTTCCACCATGGCACAAAGATCCTGGTCACACACTTTGGCAACGCGATTGCAGCGGCGGCAATGGTCTTTTAAGTCTGAGCTTAAACGCTTCAGCCAATGACGCCAAAACGTTTGTCAATGCTTTAAAGCTTTTTGGTATTGGGTTTTCTTGGGGTGGTTTTGAGAGCTTGGTGCAGTGGGTTTCGCCTAGCGCTTTGAGTAGCCACCGCTATTGGAATGAAGGCGATCGAGGCGTCGTACGCCTACACATTGGGCTTGAGTCAGTCGATGATCTGATTGCAGATTTGGATCAGGCATTTGACGCAATGTCCGATAGCCGTTAAAAAAGGGGCCTTCACGAGGCCCCTTTTTTTAACGACTTTGTTTGACTAAGTCATTGGCCACATCAATCATTTGTTGATAGCCACCAGCTTCTGTTGGTGAGGTTAAAAAGCGCCCATCAACCGCTAGAGAAGGTGTGCCTTGAATGGCGTAACCTTTGGCCAGTTGATCGGCACGCTGAACTTTTGACTTCACGCCAAACGAATCCATCGCTGCTGTGAATTTTGTTTTATCCACCCCTTGGCTCGCTACCCATGCCACGATGGCATCCTTGGTAAAGATGCGCTTTTTCTCTTGGTGAATGGCATTAAATACCTTGGGATGTAGGTCTGAGCGTCCAACAGCCTCAAGCGCATAAAAAAGCTCTTGCAACGGTTTCATGGCGGCGTTGAAAGCAACCGGCACCGCTTTAAGCACCACATCAGCGGGCAAAGTTTTTTTCCATTCGGCAATCATGGGCTCAACCACGGCGCAATGAGGGCAGCTGTAGGAAAAAAACTCCAACACCTCAATCTTGTCTGGTTCAGTGGCTTGCGGCGGATTGACATTGACATATTTGTTGGCTGACTGGGCAAATGCTGCACCCGACAAACTCAACGCACCGACTAACAAGACTTTGATGAATGACTTCAACATATTAGGCACCTATTGTGAGAATCGTTCCAAATACTATTGACCGTTACTGACGAATGACGTTCGCGGTTATTTTTTCCTGAGCCAGACGGGCCCGTGCTTTGTTCATGTCATCGAGTCGCTCATAAGGACCCACTCGCACACGATTAACTTGCATGCCATTGACTTCGGCCCGTTGAATTTGAACCGGCAAGCCCAACAAAATCATTTGCGCACGCACCGACTCCGCATCCTCTAAAACACTGAAAGCCCCAACCTGTAAAAAATAAGTCTTGTTGTCCCCTGGCGGCGCGACAACTGTCGCCGAAGCTAACGGTGCTTTGGGTGCTGGTGGTGGCGGTGGCGGTGGCGGTGGCAATGGTGGTGCTGCTTTGGGGGTGGCCGGTAAAGTCGCGATTAGCTCCCCGAGTTGATCTTGTTGTGCGGGTTTACTCGCCGTTGCCGGCACAAGGCCGACATTGGGATCGGGCGATTGCTTCGGATCCATGGGAGAATCCGCGGCCGATCGGCTGGCCTTGTCAACAAACGGCATTGGCGAGTTCATCACAAAATACGCAACCGCTGCCGCTGCCGACAAGCCAATCAGCAATCCTGCGATAACGCCGTAAAAAGTACTGCCCGTCGAAGTCCGCTTTTGCTTTGCCATGGCGTATGTTACATCCGTTCAGGCGCAGAAACGCCGAGCAAGTTAAGACCGTTGGCTATTACTTGACGGGTTGCATCAGCCAATCGCAGACGAGCGGCTTTGAGCGCTGGATCGTCAACCAAAACGCGCTCTGCGTTGTACCAAGCGTGAAAGTCTGACGCACAATCTCGCAACCAAAATGCCAACAAGTGCGGCGATAGTTCGCGAGCGGACTGGTGAATCATGGCTGGTAACTCAGCCAAACGGCGTAACAAACGCTGCTCGGTTGGTGCGGTCAGACAAATCGCATCAGCAACGCGCAACTTTGACTCAGGTATTGCCCCTTGCAAAAGCATTGAGCATATTCGCGCGTGGGCGTATTGGACGTAATAAACGGGGTTCTCTTCGCTTTGCGAGCGTGCCAGATCGACATCAAACACAAACTCCGTATCTGCGCGTCGTTGTATCAAGAAAAACCGAACCGCGTCTCGCCCGACCCAATCAATCAAATCACGCATGGTTACATAACTGCCAGCACGTTTTGAAAGTTTAACTTCTTTGCCGTCACGCACGACTTTGACCATCTTATGCAAAATGTAAGATGGGTAATCTTTGGGTATGTCTAGGTTCAGTGCTTGCAAACCAGCCCTGACACGGGCAACGGTGCCATGATGGTCGCTGCCTTGAATATTGATGGCATTTTGATAGCCACGCTCCCACTTATTGAGGTGATAAGCCACATCCGGCACAAAATAGGTGTACCCGCCGTCTTGCTTGCGCATGACGCGGTCTTTGTCATCACCCGTATCAAGCGCCGTTGTTCTCAGCCAAAGTGCCCCTTCGTGCTCGTAGGTATGGCCGCTGTCGTTAAGTTGTTGAACGGTATTTTTAACCTGGCCTGAAGAGTAGAGTGAGCTTTCAAGAAAATACTGATCAAACGACAATCCAAAAGCCTGTAAATCTAGGTCCTGCTCTCGCCGTAAATAAGCCACAGCGAATTGCCGAATGGCATCTAAATCTGCCACATCACCCTTGCCGGTAACCGCCCGACCATCGCTCGCCTGAACAGTCAGCCCAGCGAGATAATCGCGGGCGATGTCAAGAATGTAATCACCACGATAACCGTCGATTGGATACTCATCACTTCCAGGCTCAATACCTTTGGCGCGGGCTTGCACACTGATGGCCAAGTTGTCGATTTGATTGCCGGCGTCGTTGTAATAAAACTCCCGACTAACCGCATAACCATCGGCAGTAAACAGACGACAAAGGGCATCGCCCAATGCGGCTTGCCGCGCGTGGCCAACGTGCAAAGGGCCCGTTGGATTGGCAGAAACAAATTCAACCAGTACTTTGGTTTTGTTGATCGGTTGTGACCCGAACTGACTGCCACGGCTTGCGACTTGGTCAAGCACCGCCATCAAAGCTGTTTGCGAGAGGCGAAAATTAATGAAGCCTGGGCCAGCCACCTCAGCCGATTCAATTAACGTTTTCGCTTGTGGATCAGCCATCACATGGTCAATAATCAATTGCGCCAACTCTCTTGGCGCGCGCGCGATGGGTTTGGCGAGTTGCATGGCCAAATTACTGGCAATGTCGCCATGAGCCGCCACTTTGGGGCGCTCAAGGGTCAACGCAGGCTCAGCCTCTGGGGCTAAAACTTGAGCGGCTTGCTTTAAAACGGCTAATAACTGACTAGATTGCTCGGGGAGCATGGGGTCTGCCATGAAAAATAAAAGAAAATAATGATAGCCTGTTTCTATTTGGTGCTGCTTAAGTACAGGGTTAGAAATGGTGCTGTTAACACTGCAGGAGAAATAAAATGCTTGTCACCTTCACCAGTAATGTTGATGCCGACGTACTCATGATGGGCAACCATGCCGAACTTGTGTTACGTGCGGCTGGCAAGGATGTCGCCCAAGGCGTGCCTGAGCGCGGTGTGTTTTCTTACGAACAGCTCGACGAAAGTATCAGCCGATTAGAAGCTGCGGCTGCTGCTGAGTTGCCGTCAGAAGAAGACATTGACGACGATCATGATCACGAAAAACCCAAAGCCGTAACCGTGTTGCTGGCTCAGCGAATCTACCCTTTACTCGCCATGCTTAGAAAAGCCCGCGATGCCAAAACCAGCGTCATGTGGGAAACCAGTTCTGGTTGGTAACACACAAACCCAGGGGTTGGCGTGAGCCCGTTTTGCTGTGGCCTTTTGGGCCGTCTTTGGTTGCGTTTTCCGCAACCAAAGACGGAATACATCGACTTATCAAATGTCTATATTTGCGGCTTGAAGAGCATGAGTTTCGATAAATTCGCGTCTTGGTTCAACGTGATCACCCATCAGCGTTGTGAATATCGCATCTGCGCCAATCGCATCCTCAATCTGAACCCTAAGTAAGCGGCGTACCGCTGGGTTCATGGTGGTTTCCCACAACTGGGCTGGATTCATTTCGCCCAAGCCTTTATAGCGCTGCTTGCTCACGCCTCTTTCAGCTTCGCTACGCAACCATGTCATCACGTCACCAAAATCTTTAACGGCCGCTTCTTTCCGCCTTTCGCCTTCGCCACGGGCAATTACCGCGCCAGGACCAATCAAATCCTTGAAAGTTTCGCTACTCTTACGCAAAATCTCATAGTCCGAACCATTGGCGAAGTCTTCATCGAAGTGGCTAACACGCATGTTGCCGTGATGTTTACGCAAAACAACCAAACGCCGCTTTTCCGTCTCTTCATTGTATTCCGCTTTAACCTCAACGCTGCCGGGTAGCATTGGGTCGTCGAGTTTTTCAAACAATGCTTGCGCACTGGCTTGCGCGGCTTGCTCTGATGAGAGGTTTAACGGAACACCTTGTACGAAGGCATGAAGTGCTCCGTGGTCTTTAAATCGTGTTAGTCGACCAACCACCGCCTCTGCCAATGCAAATTGGCGGGCCAACTCACTGATGGCGTCCGTTTGGATTGGTGCCGCGTTTTCTCGCGGTATGAGTACCGCTTCTTTTAGGGCCAAACCAAGCATGAACTGTGTTTCTTCGTGTTCATCTTTCAAATAACGCTCTTCTTTGCCAGCCTTTACTTTGTATAGCGGTGGTTGCGCAATATAGATGTGACCATGTTCAACCAACTGTGGCATTTGGCGATATAACAATGTGAGCAACAACGTTCGGATGTGAGCGCCATCGACATCAGCGTCGGTCATGATAATGATGCGGTGATAACGCAGTTTTTCCAAATTGAAATCGGGGCCAATGCTAGTACCTAGCGCGGTGATTAAGGTGGCAATTTGTTCACTTGCAACCAGCCGATCGAATCGGGCTTTTTCAACGTTAAGCACTTTGCCGCGCAAAGGAAGAATGGCTTGGAACTTACGGTCACGACCTTGTTTGGCAGAGCCACCGGCTGAGTCGCCCTCGACGATGTAGAGCTCGCATAACGCTGGATCTTTTTCTTGGCAATCCGCTAGTTTGCCGGGCAGTCCTGCGCCTTCTAAGATACTTTTACGGCGTGTCATTTCACGCGCGCGTCGAGCCGCTTCGCGGGCTCTGGCAGCCTCGACGACCTTGCCGCAAACGGCTTTGGCATCAACGGGGTTTTCTAACAACCATGTTTCAAGCGAGCGGGCAACAGCGTCTTCTACTGCTGGACGGACTTCGCTAGAAACCAATTTGTCTTTGGTTTGGCTGCTAAATTTCGGCTCAGGTACTTTGACTGACAATACGCAAGACAAGCCCTCGCGCATGTCATCGCCAGTGGTTTCAACTTTTGCTTTCTTACTGATTTCGTTGTCAGCAATGTACTTATTGATTACTCGCGTCATTGCCGCGCGCAGGCCTGTTAAGTGTGTACCGCCATCGCGCTGAGGAATGTTGTTGGTGAAGCATAGAACTTGTTCACTGTAGCCGTCGTTCCATTGCATTGCGATTTCCACGCCCACGCTCGTGCCACCAGCATCGGAGTCAGTGGCGACAGCAAACGGATTGGGATGTAATGGGGTCTTTGTGCGGTTGATGTACTCAACAAAACCCCTGACGCCACCAGCAAACGCAAAGTTTTCCTCTTTGCCGTCGCGCTGGTCAATCAATCTGATCTTAACGCCATTATTTAAAAATGATAGTTCGCGTAACCGCTTTGACAAAATATCGTAGTGGTACTCAACGTTAGAAAAAATATCAGTGTCTGCAAGAAAGTGCACTTCCGTGCCCCGGCGCTCCGTCTTCCCTGTAACACTCAAGGGCGACACACGCTCACCGTGGCGAAACTCCATTTGATGGACTTCTCCATTGCGACGAATGGTCAGTTTCAACCAACTTGATAAAGCGTTGACACATGACACGCCAACACCATGTAATCCGCCCGATACCTTGTACGAGTTTTGGTCAAACTTACCGCCTGCATGTAATTCTGTCAGGACGATTTCCGCAGCGCTACGTTCGAATTCGTCGTCTTTGTGAATATCAGTTGGAATACCACGACCGTTGTCCGTCACAGAAATCGAGTTGTCAGCATGAATAGTGACCACAATATCATCACAGTGCCCAGCCAATGCCTCATCGATGGCGTTGTCCACCACCTCAAACACCATGTGGTGTAAGCCCGTTCCGTCAGAAGTGTCGCCAATGTACATGCCTGGGCGCTTTCGTACCGCCTCCAAACCTTTAAGCATCCTAATGGAGTCGGCGCCGTAATTGCCTTGATCGGGCTGTGTCATAGACTTTCCTTCGTTTGGTGTTGCTTGGGTTTCTGACATTTTTAAATCCGCATTGGCATAACGACATATTGAAACGAATCATCGTCAGGCAAAGTGAGCAAAGCTGATGCATTGGCGTCTGGCATGACCGACCATCTCACGGTTTCTTCTTTTAGGCTTGATAGAAAATCAAGCAAGTAACTGACGTTAAAACCAACATCAAGCGCTTCAGCCGCATAGTCAATATCAATCTCTTCGAGCGCCTCTTCTTGTTCTGCGTTAGTTGATGAGGCAATCAATGTGTTAGCACCAATTTGAAAACGCACACTTCTAAGTTTGTCGGTTGTTAAGATTGCTGCGCGCTGCAAGCTGCCGAGCAAAGCTTCGCGACTAACATCAAAATGACGCGTGTAATTGGTTGGTATGACTCGCTTATAGTCAGGAAACTTCCCCTCTACGAGTTTAGAGATCAGCTCGACCTCTCCGAAGTTGAAGCGGATCTGTCCTGTGCCGACCTCAATGGTGACTGGTTCATCAGAATCTGAAAGCAATCTTTGCATTTCAAGCACCGTTTTGCGAGGCACAATGACTTCGGTGATTTCTTTGTCTGTGTCAACAGCGCTTTGGCAATGTGCCAGTCGGTGACCATCGGTGGCGACTGCGCGCAAAATGCCGGGTTCAAAAACCAACAGCGTGCCATTTAAGTAATAGCGGATATCCTGCTGAGCCATGGCAAAGTGGGTCATGGCAAACAAATGTTTCAATGCCTTTTGGGTCATGGTGACAGACACCGTTACAGACTCAGGCTCAGAAAGCGTTGGAAAATCACCCGCACCCAATGTCTGCAATGCAAACCGACTCTTACCTGCTTGGACTGTCAGTTTGTTGGTTGTTTGGGAAATGGTGACATCACCGGTATCAGGCAAGGCGCGCAAAATGTCGAGGAGCTTGCGAGCTGCAACAGTAACTGCTGTATCGCCATCGCCAACACCAAAGCTTGTCGATGTGGTGATTTGTACTTCAAGGTCGGTGGCAATAAACGATACTTTTGAGCCTTGTTTTTTTAGCAAAATATTTGCCAAGATTGGCAATGTATGTCGCCGCTCAACGATACCAGCGACTGTTGTCAATGGTTTTAGCAATGTGTCCCTTGGGGCTTTTATCAGTTGCATCGACTATCCCTTTAATGTTTGTTCGAGCACGTGAAGCGTGTGGTTTAAATCCGCTTGCTTGCCTCTTAAATCACTTATTTTTCTAACGGCATGCAGCACCGTCGTATGATCTCTACCGCCAAACAGATCGCCTATGTCTGGCAAGCTCTTGTGGGTTAATTCTTTTGCCAAATACATGGCCACTTGTCTGGGCATTGCTATGTTCGCAGGTCGACGTTTCGAGTACATGTCAGCCACTTTGATTTTGTAAAAATCTGCGACTGTTTTTTGAATGTTTTCGATGGTGATTTGCCCAGTCGAAACAGACAGTAGATCCTTGAGTGCCTCACGGCAAAACTCAACCGTTAATTCTCTGGTGCCATGAAAACGCAAGTAGGCCAAAACTTTGTGTAGTGCGCCTTCTAGTTCTCGAACATTGCTGCGCAAATGCTTGGCAATAAAGAAAGCGACTTCTTCAGGCATTTCAACGCCCTCAACATCGGCTTTTCGTAACAAAATTGCGACCCGCATTTCAAGCTCGGGGGGCTCAATGGCAACCGTCAGTCCTGAATCAAATCTGGATATCAGTCGTTCATCAATTCCCAAAAGCTCCTTTGGGTAGGTGTCGCTGGTGATGATAATTTGCTTGCGCTGCGCCACCATGGCTTCAAATGCGTAGAAAAATTCCTCTTGGGTTCTACTTTTCCCAGAGAAAAACTGAATATCATCTATCAGCAACAAATCTAGGGAGTGGTAATAGCGCTTGAAGTCGTCAAAAGCTTTGCGTTGATAGGCTTTCACAACATCTGAGACATACTGATCTGCGTGAACATACCTTACCCTTGCTTGCGATCGTGTTGCGATCATGGCATTGCCAATGGCATGAATCAGATGGGTTTTACCCAATCCAACGCCGCCATACAAAAACAAGGGGTTGTAAGAAGTACCGGGGTTTTCTGATACTTGGAGCGCGGCTGCACGTGCCAATTGATTGGCCTTACCCGTTACGAAGTTTTCAAACGTTAAATTGTCATTTAATCGTGATCGGTCGTTGGGTAAGACGACAGCTGCAGGTATTGCGCCAAACCGTTGGTCTGACACAGGTTTTTGTTGAGTAGTAGGAGGTTGTTGAGCTTTTTGATCTGTCGTTACAGTTGGAGCGCTTGGCTGGCTGGTGTTTTGACTGACGCTTGCAGCGAGCTCGAGGGTAACCACCGTTTTTTGCCCATACCAAGACTGCGCAATTAATTCAATTCTGTCAGAGAAGTTTTTCTTGACCCAGTCAAGCTTGAAACGGTTAGGCGCAGACAAGCGCAAGCTTCCTGTGGATTCATCGTATCCAACAGGTACCAAAGGCCTAATCCAAGCGTTAACTTGTTGAGGCGGTAGTTCCTGCTCTAACTGCGTTAGGCAGGATTGCCAAAATTCTTCCATATCGACCGATCTTGTAAACCCTGATTTTACATTGGCTGGACCTGAGTTAGGCGTTGTATTGTTCTTTTATATCGTAGCTGTTTGACTTATCGGCTCTTTTTTGATGCAATAGAGGGCTTTCCCGAATTTTTCTGGGTTCATCAAAATGAAACGTACTTACCAACCATCAGTTACCCGCCGTAAACGCACGCACGGTTTTCGTGTTCGCATGAAAACCCGTGGGGGTCGCGCTGTTATTAACGCTCGCCGTGCTAAAGGTCGCAAGCGCTTAGCTGTCTAAATTTGGCTTTGCTGTGCGCTGGCTATATTATTGAGTCAGCGCGCGATGATTAACCAAGGCTCGTTATGACTGAGCTAAGCGCAAAATTTGGACCGTCAGCCCGACTGACAGACTCTGCTGAGTTTGGCTACGCTCTTAAGACCAAGCCTATTGCGCGTGGGCAGCATATTTTCGTGCATTTTTCACCCAATCCTGCATTAACAGCACGATTGGGCGTAATTGTTCCTAAGCGCTTACTTCGTCTTGCCACAGCCAGAAATGCCGTTAAACGGGTATTTAGAGAGGCTTTTCGTCAGCAACGATACCGGCTAAGAACTGGGCACTTCGTTATTCGTTTGCTTAAATCACCAAAATATGACTCCCTAACAGAACTTAAAGCGCAACTACGCGTTGAACTCGATCAATTAATTTTTTTGCTTGATCGTCGTTATCGACAAAAACAATCATGAAATGGCTTTTAATAAAGATTGTTCGTTTCTATCAGTTTTTTCTTAGCCCCTGGGTAGGCAACAACTGCCGTTTCTCTCCAAGCTGCTCAAACTATGCCATTGACGCCTTGAATGAGTGGGGCGGCATTAAAGGTGGGTGGCTTGCCTTTCGGCGATTGTTGCGATGCCATCCCTGGACAGTTGGTGGTGAAGATCCCGTCCCCACAAAACACTTTCACAAACACAAGTCCTGATTGACGGTAAACTCCGAGGCTTGATTGTTTTTACCTTTAGATTAGGTTCCGATGGATATCCGCCGCACAATTCTTTTGATGATTTTTGCGTTTTCACTTTTTTTGCTCTGGAATAACTGGCAGCTGCATCAAGGTGGAACGTCTCTTTTTGGTCCAACAGTGACAACGCCTGCTGGTGATCGATCGCAACCCATGGGTGGCGGTACTGGTTCCTCTGCTACTGCTAGCCCGACTGCTGTACCTGCTGCTGTGAGTGAGCCGTCAAGCAGCGGCGCCATGCCTAGTGCACCGCCAGCGATTGCACCTGCCACTGAGACGGTAGAAATTACAACCGATGTTTATCGCTTGGTTTTTGACCTCAACGGCGCGCAACTCATTCGGGCTGAATTGCTTAAGTTTCCAAGTAAAAACGATCCTTCGAAACCAACTGTTTTTCTTCAGCAAGATGCTGAGGGTACTTATGTTGTGCAAACTGGAGTTGTCGGCGCGCCAGAGGGTAAAAGCTATCCTACTCATTTGACGCCGTTCAAGTTAGCTTCTACAGAAAAAAACATGACAGGTGAGACATTACCTGTTCAATTTGTTGGAGAGTCTGGTGGCGTACGTGTTACGAAGACGTTTAATTTGCGTCGCAACTCTTACGCGATTGAAGTAACCCATACCGTCGAGAACTTGACTGATCAGATGATTAGTCCATCACTCTATCTTCAAATGACTCGTGATAGTGAGGATCCCAAAGACACATCAAGTTTCTATCATACGTTCACTGGCCCTGCTATTTACTCCGAAGAAGGTAAGTTTCAAAAAGTATCGTTTTCTGATATCGGTGACCGGAAAGGTGATTACATCAAATCAGCTGATAACGGCTGGTTTGCAATGATTCAGCATTATTTTGTTACCGCGTGGGTTCCACCTCAGGGCGCCGTTAGAACTTACGACATGGCTTCAGTCGGTGTTGAGCTGTTTGCTGTCAGAAGTATTGAAGCTGTTGGGCAATTATTACCCCAAGCTGTTGTTGATATTAGATCTACGCTTTGGGTTGGACCCCAAGATCAGAATTCGCTTGAAGCCATTGCGCCAGGTCTAGACTTAGTGGTTGATTACGGATGGCTAACCATTATTGCCAAACCACTTTTTGGCTTAATGACTTGGTTGCACACCTATATTGGTAACTGGGGCTGGACGATTGTTGTGTTAACCATCCTCATCAAACTTGTTTTCTATCCCTTGTCAGCGGCCAGTTATCGCTCAATGGCTAAAATGAAATTGGTTGCTCCACGGTTGAAAGCCTTGAAGGAAAAGTTTGGTGACGATCGTCAAAAAATGAATACTGCCATGATGGAGATGTATCGTACAGAGAAGATCAACCCCCTCGGTGGCTGTTTACCTGTTGTTGTTCAAATACCCGTTTTTATTTCGCTTTATTGGGTATTGTTAGCTAGCGTAGAAATGCGTGGCGCACCATGGGTTTTGTGGGTTGACGATTTGTCAGCCAGTGATCCTTTGTTTTTATTGCCAGCAATCATGATGGCAACGATGTTTTTACAAATTAAGCTTAATCCAACACCACCTGATCCAATGCAGGCCAAAGTCATGTTGCTGATGCCTCTTGTTTTTGGTGGCATGATGTTCTTTTTCCCAGCAGGCTTGGTACTGTATTGGTGTGTTAACAATATTCTGTCAATTGCGCAGCAGTGGCATATCACTCGCAAAATGGCAAAAGTTGCTGCTGAACCCCACCGCTAATGTTTCAAAAAGACACCGCGCCCATTGCTGCAATAGCAACGGCACCAGGGCGTGGTGGTATTGGTGTCATTAGGATATCGGGTCAGGATCTTTCATCGTTCGCTCAAGAATTACTCAAAATCGAGCCGACACCTCGTCAAGCGCATTACCTCTCATTCACAGATCAAGACGGTGAATTGATAGATAACGGTATTGCTATTTTTTTTAGTTCGCCTAACTCATACACTGGTGAAGACGTGTTAGAGCTTCAGGGTCATGGTGGTACTGCTGTCATGCAGGCCCTTCTAAGCAATGTCATAAAACAAGGCCAAAAAATCGGTTTGCGTTTGGCTGAACCTGGAGAGTTCTCGTTAAGGGCTTTTTTAAATGACAAGATTGATTTGGTTCAAGCTGAGGCAATCTCTGACTTGATTAATGCGAGTTCTTTAGAAGCCGCTCAAGCAGCTGCTTTGTCACTCAGCGGCCGGTTTTCTAGCGAAGTTAACGCTTTAACTGACGAAATTGTTGCTTTGCGAACACTGGTTGAAGCAACCTTAGACTTCCCAGAAGAAGAAATAGAGTTTATTGAAAAGTACCAAGTCAAGCAGCGTATTGGAGTACTTATTCAACAGTTTGAGTTGTTTTTAACAACCACGAAAAGAAGTGTCTACCTGTCTGAGGGCTTAAGCGTGGTATTAGCTGGTGAGCCTAACGTTGGTAAATCTAGCTTAATGAATGCCTTATTCGGTGAAAATATAGCGATCGTTAGTGATATCGCAGGAACAACGCGTGACAGCATTAAAGACAATCTTCAATTAGACGGCATACCAATTACTGTAACTGATACGGCTGGATTGCGTATCACTAGAGATGTCATAGAACAGTTAGGCATCGAACGTACATTGGCTGCCATCGAATCAAGCAATGTCATTCTTGATATCGTGGACATCCGTCAACCAGAGTCTGTGTTAATGAGTTTTTCGCCATCTATTTCTTTGTCTAACAAAAATGTTATTACCGTTTTTAATAAAGTCGACTTGTTAGAAACCACTGCTGGAACTTTATCTGCAAATGATTGTGTGACAGTTTCTGCAATGACAGGAGAAGGCCTCTCGGCGCTAAAAGAAGCCATACTGAAGTTGACTGGTCGACAACTTGGCGAAAGGTCACCATGGCTGGCTAGAAAGCGCCATGTCATGGCCATTGAACAAGGCTTAGATCACCTCAAAGTATCTTATGCTTTTGCATGTGAAGACGATCGGGTACTAGACCTCTTGGCTGAAGAGCTTAGGTTGTGTCATGTTCAGATTGGTACCATCACTGGTCAAATGAGCGCTGATGAACTACTTGGACAAATTTTTTCATCGTTTTGCATTGGAAAGTAAACAACAATGTTCAAATTTATGTTGTTGATAAGGCTGTTGATAAGCGGTTGACCAATTGAGGGCAACTACCGAAAAAAGCAATTTTTGAAAAGTTGTTCATAAAAGCCCACTGACTCAAACAGAAGTTATCCCAAACTTTTTATCATTTAAGTTATTGATTTCTATGGGTTTTTAATTATTTTCCACTTGTCCACAGGGTGTATTATCCATTACTATCTTTATATATAAAAGAAGTTAACAAAAGATAAAAAACATCCTAGCACTCCAAAACTTATCAATTGAGTTGTTATGCCATACATTGATGTAGAACTTTTTTATGATTGGTAAATCTTTGTTAAGGCAGTTTTTTGGTGGCTGTGTAGCCTTGCTTGGAGCATTGGTTGCAATCTATTTAGAGATACCTTTACCTTGGTTACTCGGTCCTTTGTTTTCCGTTGCGGCGTTACGTCTGGGATCCGTTCCGATCGCTAGTTCAAAAACACTTCGGTTCAGCGGGCAATGGGTTATTGGTACCTCATTAGGACTTTACTTCACACCTTCGATCTTAGACTTGGTCGTTAAACATTGGTTTGTAATCATTGTTGGCATGTTTATTCCTCTGTTATTGAGTGTGTTTGGTACTTGGATATTGTGGCGTGTGGGCCGTACAAGCTTAAAAACGGCTTGGTTCTCAGCGGCAATCGGCGGCGCCAGTGAAATGAGTCACTTGGCTGAACGCTATGGTGGTCGAGTAGACTTGGTTGCAAGTGCTCACAGTTTGCGTATATTGGCTGTTGTTATTGTCATCCCTTTTGGTTTCCAATTTTGGAACATTGCTGGTGGGAATACTGTTTTAATTACACAGTCGGTTTTTAATGTAGAGGATTTGGCTACATTAGTTTTAGGTACAACTCTTGCGGGGTGGTTATTTCAAAGACATGATCTACCGAACGCCTGGGTACTGGGACCACTGTTTATTTCGATGCTTTTAACTTTAACGGGTGTCGTTGCGACATCCATGCCATCAGAAGTCGTTAATATTGGCCAACTTCTTATAGGTTGGTCACTTGGAGATCGATACAGACCTGCTTTTTTTAAAGCAGCACCTAGATTTTTACTAGCAACGCTTATATTTACTTTTGGTAGTTTGTTTATAGTAGCAATGTTTGGAAGTATCATCGCGCTGTACAGTGAACTACCGCTCGCCACTATTTGGTTGGGCTTGGCGCCAGGTGGGTTGGCTGAGATGGCGATTACAGCAAAGGTTCTTATGCTGGGTGTTCCTATGGTTACAGCCTTGCAGGTCACACGGATGGTGTTTGTTGTAGTCATTACGGGATGGCTCTACAATCGGGTGGTAGAGCCCATGGAAAAAAAACTGTTTCCGCCAAGCAATTAAAATTATCCACAACTTGTTATTAAGTTGCCCCCAGGCGTATCCACATTTTAATTTATTTCTAAAGATTCTTCAGAATGATATCTTTGTTTCACGTGAAACATCCGATTGCTTTGACAGCGTTTAATTGTGATAAATAGGGCAGATCAAACATGTCTGTAGACTTTGATTTTGACGTTATTGTTATCGGTGGAGGCCACGCTGGCACAGAGGCCTCGCTTGCCGCGGCAAGGCGTGGTGCAAAAACTTTGCTATTGACACAAAATATTGACACACTCGGTCAAATGTCCTGTAACCCATCTATAGGCGGTATCGGCAAAGGCCATCTTGTGCGTGAAATCGACGCACTTGGTGGTGCAATGGCTTTGGCGACGGATAAAGCAGGTATTCAATTTCGCTTGCTTAACAGTTCAAAAGGCCCGGCGGTACGCGCAACTCGGGCGCAAGCTGATCGATCCCTTTATAGAAGTGCCATCCGTCACTCCTTAGAAAACCAAAAGAATCTTTTTCTCTTTCAGCAATCTGTTGATGACCTGTTGGTCACTGGTAATAAAGTCACAGGTGTTAAAACGCAACTTGGCTTGGTATTTTCTGCTCGTGCTGTTGTTTTAACAGCTGGTACATTTCTCAATGGCTTAATACATGTTGGTTTAAACCATTATTCTGCTGGCCGTGCTGGAGAGCCCCCGTCTAGTTCTCTAGCTCAGCGTCTAAAAGAATTGGCGCTTCCTCAAGGAAGATTAAAAACAGGTACACCGCCAAGGTTAGACAAACGATCGATAGATTTTTCCCGACTAGAGGAACAACCGGGGGACACTAATCCAACCCCAGTATTTTCTTTCATGGGTTCTGTTGATATGCATCCGAAACAAATTTCATGTTGGATCACCCATACCAATGAACGGACTCATGACATTATTCGTGGAGGGTTAGATCGCTCACCAATGTACAGCGGGATTATTGAGGGTATCGGCCCACGCTATTGTCCATCTGTAGAAGACAAGGTTCAAAGGTTTAAAGAAAAAAACAGCCATCAGATCTTCCTTGAGCCAGAAGGTCTAGATTGCAATGAAATTTATCCTAACGGTATTTCTACCAGCTTGCCTTATGATGTTCAATTGGATTTGATTCACTCAATCCAAGGTCTTGAACGTGCCACAGTTGTTCGACCAGGATATGCGATTGAATACGATTATTTTGATCCGCGAGAGCTTAAACAAACTCTTGAAACGAAAACAATTGATAACCTTTTCTTTGCTGGGCAAATTAATGGAACCACAGGTTATGAAGAAGCGGCTGCACAAGGATTAATTGCTGGTGCAAATGCAGCAGCTGTTTCACGTGAAACAGAGTTTTTGATTCCTACTCGCGACCAATCGTATATCGGGGTCATGATTGATGACTTAGTAACAAGTGGTGTTACTGAACCATACAGAATGTTTACATCAAGGGCTGAATATAGACTTAGCTTGAGAGAAGACAATGCTGATTGGCGGTTAACAGAACAAGGTTTTAATTTAGGCTTGGTGTCTGAAGAACGATGGCGTTGTTTCGAAAAAAAACGTAGTGTGGTTAGTGGTGAAGTCAATCGACTTAAGAAAACGTGGGTTCAGCCTGACAAGGTTTGTCCAGAAAAAGCGCTCCAACTCTTTGGGCAACCATTAGAGAGAGAGTATGCACTGGTAGATTTGTTAAAAAGACCTGGTATCACCTATGGTGCTGTAATTGCTTTTTCAACCACGGATGTTTCACGTGAAACTGCTCTTCAACTATCTGATGTCGATGCTGAGCAAGTAGAGGTTCAAATCAAGTATGAAGGTTACATCGCACGTCAAAAGCAAGACATTGATCGTCAACGACTGGTTGGTGATCAGGTTCTGCCAAAAGATCTAGACTATATGAATATTTTAAGCTTGTCGTACGAAGTAAGACAAAAATTCGACAAACACCGGCCAAGCTCCTTTGAAGAAGCCGCAAAAATATCTGGTGTTACGCCGGCAGCCATATCAAGCCTAATGATTCATTTAAAAAAAATCGGTCATAAAAACCGATCTAAACAGCGTGATTCATGACACACCTACCCACGTGGTAGAGCAATCAAGCAAAGAAATTTTGATCAAAGCACTTTCTGCTCTTAACCTTGGTCACAGCGCTGATGAAGAGAGAGATAGGTATAAAGTTGATCAAATTCTATCTTTTGTTGCAATGATGCTTAAGTGGAATCAAACATACAACCTAACAGCGCTTAAGAGCGTATCGGCTGTGTTAAATCAACATATTATTGACAGCCTTACCGTCATACCTAATTTAGAGACGCACTTTCGTAAAAAAAATATCCCGTCACCATCAATATTAGACGTCGGATCGGGAGCGGGCCTACCTGGCATTGTTCTTGCCATTATGAGGTCCAACTATAAAATTTGTTGTTTAGATGCTGTTGAAAAAAAGACGGCATTTGTTTCAGCTGTAAAAGGCCAGCTCGGCTTAAAAAACCTCAGCGCCAAGCACGCGAGGGTTGAGCAATTGGAGCCAGTGCAAGCAGATGTCGTTGTTTCAAGAGCGTTTGCTTCTATCAGCGACTTTGTTGAGTTGGCTCAGAAACACGTTACAGAAAGTGGTCGCTTGGTCGCCATGAAAGCCAAAGGCGTAGAAGATGAAGTTAACGAAATGAATCAACGATTTCCTTGTTGGAAGGTGGCGGCAATAGAACAACTCGACGTGCCAGAAAATAATGTGGCGCGGTGCTTAGTTTGGTTACAAAAGGATAAATAAAAGTGAGTCAAACCAGTGGTCGCCAAACGCCTAAAATATTTTGTATTGCCAACCAAAAAGGGGGTGTTGGAAAAACAACCACCGCCATCAATTTATCAGCCGCATTGGCCCAACACAATCAAAAGGTTTTGTTAATTGACCTTGACCCTCAAGGCAATGCAACGATGGGCAGTGGTATAGACAAAGCAACCCTGCAGCACAACATTTACGATGTTCTGATCAGTCAAGCCACATTGTCAGAGGCGACTGTTTACTCAGAGGCAGGACAATACGATGTTTTGCCCTCAAATCGAGAGCTATCTGGTGCAGAAATTGATTTGGTTGGCATGAAAGACCGTGAGAAACGCCTTAGTTTGGCAATATCTGAAAGCCAGAGACAATACGACTACGTTCTTATTGATTGTCCACCAGCGTTGTCACTATTAACGCTTAATGGGTTTTCAGCTGCAAACGGCGTAATTATCCCCATGCAATGTGAATATTTTGCACTCGAAGGTTTGTCAGATTTGGTGAATACAATCAAAAGAGTCCATCGCAATTTGAATCCAAAATTGAACTTGATCGGATTGTTGCGAGTCATGTTTGACTCGCGCGTAACGCTTCAGCAACAAGTCTCGGACCAGCTCGATGCACACTTTAAAGAAAAAGTATTTTCAACAATTATTCCCAGAAACGTTCGACTTGCAGAAGCCCCAAGTCACGGTATGCCAGGCGTCAATTACGACAAAGCCTCGAGAGGGGCAAAAGCCTATCTGAACTTTGCCCAAGAGTTAATCGATCGTGTAAAAACAGCGAGCGTTTAGCCATGTGTTGGCAGTAATGACTAAATCATAAATAATGAATGATCGAATTAATAAATCAGCCAAACAGAGGTAAAACCAATGGTAACAAAACCGAAACGACCCAAAGGCCTTGGGCGAGGCTTAGATGCTTTGTTGGGGGAAGATACAAATGCACTGGACAATTTGGGACAGGATGCTGTGGCCGGCAACCTTATGCAATTGCCGACAAGTGTTTTGCAGGCAGGCAAGTATCAACCACGCACGTTAATGGACGAAGACAGTATCAAAAGCTTGGCAGCATCAATTAAACAGCAAGGGCTGATGCAACCGATTATCGTTCGTAAACTTGCAGGAAATGAAGGTCTTTACGAAGTGATAGCCGGCGAAAGGCGATTACGTGCGGCAAGACTTGCCCAACTTGATATCGTTCCAGTAATCATTAAGGATGTAGACGACGAAAATGCCGCTGTCATGGCTCTTATCGAAAACATTCAACGTGAAGACTTAAATCCGCTTGAAGAGGCAAGAGGATTAAAGCGATTATTAGATGAGTTTGCTTTAACCCACGAACAAATATCCGACATTATTGGAAGATCGCGGTCTGCCACCAGTAACTTGCTTAGACTGTTGAACTTAGCCATGCCAGTTCAGGAAATGTTGCTTAGCAATAAAATCGATATGGGCCATGCTAGGGCTTTATTGTCGCTAACAGCAGCTGAGCAAATACAAATCGCACACCAAATTATCGCTAAGACACTATCTGTGCGTGAGACAGAGCGCTTGGTAAATCAAGGACTTAAAGATAAAACAAAGGAAGCTAAGAAGTCCTTGCCCCAAAGTGCTGATGTTGCCAAAATGCAAAATGCACTGGCTGACCGACTAGGCACAGCAGTGAATTTGAAGGCGAATGCAAAAGGCAAGGGAAAACTGATCGTTGAATTTCATGATTGGGATCAGTTTCAAGGACTTCTAGACAAACTAAAGCTACAAGATTTGCTTGA
>JAFMCG010000187.1 GCA_017857895.1 Burkholderiaceae bacterium
GGCGGGCGCAGCGATACAGCAGCAGTTGCTCGGGCTGTCATGGCGAGGCTCTAAGCAAAGGGGTGGTATGACGTTCTAACGCTTGGCTGGTGCTGAGGCACGGGTGCTTGCGTCAAAGCCGCCTTTTTTTTGCCATTCTTCAAACCCACCTTGAAGAATCCGAACGTTATCCCAGCCGGCCACGCGCAGCGCCAATCCACCTTGGGCTGAGAGCGAGCCGGTGTTGCAGTAAATCAGCACCATCTTGTCTTTTGGGATCAGGTCGCGTTCGTTAAGTACTTGACGCCATTCGATATTAATGGCGCCCGGGATGTGTCCTTGGGCAAATTGTACGGGGTCTCTCGCATCAATGATGGTGATGTTTTTGTATTCCTCGCGTGGAATTTGCTCTGCAAAGATCACACCCCCACCGTATTCACTGAAGTCTAAATAGCCGGCGATTTCATCAACGGCAGCATTGCTTTGTGCATGGGCGATCGTTGCAAAAATTAGGGTTGTGGCGCTCAGCAGCACGGCTAATAAGGGTTTGGTCAGCATGTGTTCTCGTTTTGTTATTGGTGTGTTGCGCGGCTGGTTTTTTCATCTTTAGTCATCCATCTAGCAGATTTTTTCAAGTGGGTGCCTCTAGCCAGTCTCGCAATGTCATTGCCAAGCGTACGCGGTCAGCGATAATGCTCAAAACACGAAAAAAACGGAGCAATCTAATGAGCAACATACCCTCGGGCATGAATAAAGGGCTGACAAGCTATGGTGATCAGGGCTTCTCGCTTTTTTTGCGCAAAGCCTTTATCAAGGGTGCAGGTTACACCAATGAGGCGCTTGAGCGTCCGGTGATTGGGATCACCAACACGGGCAGTGGCTACAACCCTTGCCACGGCAATATGCCGCAGTTGTTGGAGGCTGTAAAGCGTGGTGTGATGTTAGCCGGCGGACTACCAGTGGATTTTCCGACGATTTCAATCCACGAAAGCTTCTCAGCGCCCACCAGCATGTTTTTGCGCAATCTCATGTCAATGGAGACGGAAGAATTGTTGCTAGCCCAACCCATGGATGCGGTGGTTTTGATCGGCGGTTGCGACAAAACCGTACCCGCTCAGCTCATGGGTGCTGCCTCGGCTGGATTGCCCGCCATTCAACTCATCACGGGATCGATGCTGACCGGCAGCCATCGTGGTGAGCGTGTTGGGGCTTGCACCGACTGTCGTCGCTATTGGGGCAAATACCGCGCCAATGAGATCGACGCGGTTGAAGTCGAGGATGTCAATGACCAATTGGTGGCCAGCGTTGGCACCTGTTCGGTGATGGGCACGGCCAGCACCATGGCGTGTATCGCTGAAGCATTGGGAATGACAGTGCCAGGTGGCGCCTCACCACCCGCTGTGACAGCCGATCGGATGCGAGTTGCTGAAGAAACGGGACGCCAAGCGGTCAGGATTGCGAAGGAGGGATTGACGATTGACAAAATCCTGACCGAAAAGTCATTAGAGAACGCCATGCGGGTATTGCTCGCCATTGGTGGCTCAACAAACGGCATCATCCACTTGACAGCCATTGCGGGGCGCATGGGATTCGATATTGATTTAGACGCTTTAGATCGTATGGGCCGCCAAACCCCTGTGTTGCTTGATTTAAAGCCTTCTGGCCAACACTATATGGAAGACTTTCACCACGCGGGCGGCATGGCAACTTTGCTGCGTGAGTTAAAGCCTTTGCTGCACTTGGATGCATTGACTGTTTCAGGGAAAACCTTAGGCGAAGAGATCGAGGCCGCTGGTCCCGGCTTTGCGCAAGGCGTGGTCAAGTCGGCCGCGCAGCCGATCTACCCACAAGGCGGTATTGCGGTTTTACGCGGTAATTTGGCGCCGGGTGGTGCGATCATCAAGCAATCAGCTGCTGATGCGCGGTTGATGGAGCACGAAGGTCGGGCGGTCGTCTTTGAAAACATTGAAGACCTCGTGACCCGAATTGATCGTGATGATTTGGATGTCACAGCGGATGATATTTTGGTGCTAAAAAATATTGGACCCAAAGGCGCACCGGGGATGCCAGAGGCGGGCTACATACCGATCCCACAAAAGCTCGCTCGAGCAGGCGTCAAAGACATGATTCGAATCTCTGATGGTCGTATGAGTGGTACAGCCTTCGGCACCATCGTGCTGCACGTCACGCCTGAGTCGGCAGTAGGCGGCCCCTTGGCGTATGTGCAAAGTGGTGATCGGATTCGGCTCAGTGTGGCCAACAGAGCGTTAACGCTGTTGGTATCAGAAGAAGCGTTAAATGAACGCGCCATCAATAATCCGGTTGTCACACCAACAGCTGATAGGGGTTACCGCAAGCTATTTCTTGATACGGTGATGCAAGCGGACAAAGGAGTGGATTTTGATTTTCTGCGAGCAGTAGAAAATCGCGGCAAAACACCGAAGTAGCGCGAGGTCTCATCGCGATGAACGAAACAAAAAAAGACCCAGTTAAGGGTCTTTTTTTGTTTGGTGAAAATACCTTAAGGTTTAGGCAACGGCATCAGCCCATATGTTTTTGGCCCATCCCCAAGCATAAATGCCTTCGAGTTGGTTTGGCGCTGGTGACAAACCGCCAGCACCTTTGACTGGGATGAAGGTGGCTTTGTCAGGGACGTACTGGTGGACGCTGGCCACGTGCACCACATCGCTATCGTTCACGAAGCTGTAGCAGGTATTGGTGACCACAGGCTGAGGATTGACTGGGAAGTCATTGATCTCTGCCACAATGGCCGCTGCTGCGACCTTAGCGTGTTGGTTCGCCATGTGACCGGACTTTGGCATTTTGGGTGCCGTTTGGATTGAGTCGCCCAAGACATGGATGTCTTTGGCTTGAGTCGAAGCGAAGTCTAAGAACGTCACTTCGGCCCAGCGGTCGTTCATGTTGGCTAAGCCAGTGCTGCGCACAATATTGCCGGCACGCATCGGTGGCAAAATATTCAAGACGTCCGCTTTGAGATCTTCTTCGAACTCAAACTTGATGGTCTTTGTCTTGGCATCAACGGCTGTGACGCGATGCGCTGGGCGGTAGTCGATAAAACCATCGTACATATCAGACCAGGCTTTTTTGAAAAGCTTGCCCTTGGACGACACGTCAGGGTTGGCGTCAACCACAATGATCTTTGACTTGGGCTTATTTTTCTTCAAGTAATTGGCAATTTGGCAGGTGCGCTCGTATGGTCC
>JAFMCG010000188.1 GCA_017857895.1 Burkholderiaceae bacterium
GATTGGTGGTTCTTTAACCATGCCATTGTTTTAGACACGGCGGGTCGCTACGTCTCACCTGATGGAACCGATCAAGACATACAAGAGTGGCATTACCTACTGAGCCTTTTCACCAAATACCGACCAGGTGAGGGTCTTAACGGCTTGGTTGTGGTGGTTTCAGCCGATGCTTTGCTGTCCGGAGACATTGAGCTACTTGAGCGTCAAGGACGATCTTTACGTGAGCGTATTGACCACTTGATGCGCATGTTCGAAAAACGGTTTCCCATCTATGTGATGGTGACCAAAGCCGATCGTATTTACGGCTTTACTGAGTGGGTTGCTCAGTTAACAGACGCTGAGTCGCAAGAGGCGATGGGTTACCTGCATGAGTCTGGCGAAGACGTTCGCGATGAGCGTGGGTTTGCTGCGCATGCCATTGAAGCGATCAGTGAGCGGTTGCGCACGATGCGGCTAGACATGGCGATTCGAGGCGTTCCAATGTCGCCTGAGGTGTTGATGTTGCCCGGCGAGGTCGAGCGCCTACGAGAGGGACTACAAGTTTTTCTGGCGTCGGTGTTTGGTGAGAATCCATACCTCGAGCATCCGTATTTAAGGGGTCTGTTTTTAACCAGTGGCAAACAGGAAGCCTCTTTGCCGAGTCGTTTGAGTGCGATGATGGGGAGCACTTCAGCCCCAAATAAATCTGCGCTTACGGGTCAAAAAGGTTTGTTTATTCATGATGTTTTTGCGCGAATTTTGCCCAAAGAACGTTATGTGTTTTTGTCGGGTCGGATTGTCAGCCGTTGGCGCACGGTCAGCCGGAACATGGCCTTGACATCTTGGTTGCTGGTCTGTGTTGCATTTGCTGTTTTTTTGCTGGTTTCCTACCAGACAACAGCCTTAACAATTAAACGCATTCAAGGCCAAATCCCAGCAGATTTCACCAGTGCAGTGAGTATAGGTGGGGCGACAGTTGGTGCACAGTCAAGCGACGAGCAAGACCCAAAGGAATATCAAAATAACATAGACGACTTGTCGACCTTGTTACAAACCGTGAGGGTGCTTTTGACTGAGCGCTCGGACTGGCGTACCACTTGGTTGGCGTTTAGCCCCGATGTCAGGCAGCTCGAAAAAACATTAGAGGAATTGTTTGTCCGGAAATTTCGGCTGTTACAGCAAAAATCAACAGGGGTTAATCAGGTCGGTCAGCAATTGATGCAAGGCGATGATCCTGTCAAGAAAGGTTACGCCATTTTGGGAGCCGTGCGTTATTCAAATATGTTGGCGGCGCGTATAAATGGGGCAAATTACGATCAGCTTAGAGCCATGCCTCAAGTGCCTTCGCATTCGAAAGCTGATGACTTTACGCTCAATGACGAGATTCGTTCAGGTTTAAGTGAGATGGTGCCGGCAGCCATTGCTTGGTCTGACAGCGATGATTATTATCTCAAGATGAGTTTGAAAAAAAACAGGGCCTTGATTACCAAGGTGGCTTTTGACACAACTCAGATGCCGTGGTTGATTCAGTGGGCCAACAGCCTGTCAAATGTTGCGCCGATTCAAGCCTCTGATTTTTGGCGTCCAGATGTTTTACAAAACGATCGCTTAACCATTGCGCCGGGTTTGACAAAAGCGGGCAGTCAACAAATTGATGTGTACTTAAACCAGTTGCTTGCTGCGCTTAACAATAGCCCTGAAGCGGTCAGCCAAGTTGATTTATTTCGCAAGGACTACCAACGAAAACGCTTCGAGGCATGGCGTGAGTTTGCGCGAGGCTTCTATTACGGTGGCAACGTGGTGGGTGTTGAGCCCGCATGGCGCGATGTTGTGACAACGTTGGGTACAAAGCCCAGTCCTTTTTACATGTTTTTTCGAAAGGTCAACGACGAATTTGCAGGATTACCTGAACAAGATTCACCAGAGTGGCTCACCTTTGTGCGGCATTTTCACGATGTTCAGTCTCGGGCAATCAGTAGTGCGCCATTAAAAGGCGCGGCCAATATGGTGAGTGCGATTAACACAGCGACGGCTGGCATGTTACGGCCTAACATCAATACGGGTGGTATTAATACGGGTGGTGTTTCATTGGTTGGTGCTTTTCAGGCAGCTAGCAAAGACATCAACAGCTATGAAGTCATTGTCAAGTCTTTGCAAGCCGCGGCGGTTCAAGCACAAGGTGGTATTGGGACTGACTTTAAAATGGCTCAAGCTTACTTTTCTGGTACTGCAGAGCTCGCAACCGATTTGTCAGCGTTGCGCGCATTGGAACAAAACCTATTGCAATTCAGAAAGGACTCGATATTCGACAAACCAGAAAATGAAGTCATTTGGCAGGTGATTTTTGGGCCAGTCGACATCTTGGCGACTTACGTCTTAGAACAGGCTTCCTGTCAAATTCAACAAGACTGGGAGAGAAATGTCATTTCTAGAAGCCAATTGGCAACCAGTCCCAAAGAGGCCAGTACACAATTGTTCGGTGATCAGGGCACCGTTTGGGCTTTTGTTGATGGGCCTGGAAAGAATTTTATTAATCGAGGTGCTGGCGGCTTTAGTGCGACCCAGTTTAAGAATTATCAAATGCCGTTTTCGAGTGAGTTCATGGATTTCTTGAATCAAGCGGTCACCACTCGGGTTTCGCAGTTGGTTAAACAGCAGCGTGCTGCGGCCAGTGACAAGAAGTCAGCCAAACTCTCCTTGGCGGCCTATCCGCTGTCCGTTAATCCAACGGCCAAAGTCAGGCCTTATGCCGCCACGCTGGTCATGCAATGTGCTGATGCCGTCATTGAGCTGAGCAACTTAAACATGCAAGCCAACGACAGCTTTGTGTGGTCGCCAGATCAGTGCGGTGAGACCACGCTTGAAATCGAAGTCGACAACATGACGTTGACCAAGCGCTATCCTGGACCCTTGGGTTTGCCCACTTTGTTGGAAGAGTTTCAAGATGGGGCTCGGGTGTTTACCCCAGCTGACTTCCCTGCCGCAGCCGACCGCCTTGATGCATTGGATATTACGGAAATCACCATTCGGTATGACATGACGGGTCGCACTGAGCTTTTGCAGTTGGCGCAAGATTATCAATATTTGCTTGAACAGAATACGCCATCGACTCAACCCGCTTTATCACGGATGGATATTGCTGTGCCCACCCGGGCGGGGCGATGCTGGTCAGGCACTCGGGAGCCAGAGGCGCCGCTG
>JAFMCG010000189.1 GCA_017857895.1 Burkholderiaceae bacterium
CGAATGGGACGCCATCGAACTGCCCTCACAGTTCATGGAAAACTTCTGCTGGGAATATGACGTTCTTAAAAACCTCAGTGCCCACGTCAATACCCAAGCGCCACTACCCGAAGCCCTATTTAAGAAGCTCAAAGCCGCCAGAAATTTCCAAAGTGGCTTGCAAACCGTGCGACAGATCGAGTTTTCATTGTTTGACATGCTGCTGCATCACCAACCCAAAGGTCTAGGTATCGGCGAGGTCATGGCCACGTTAGAGACCGTGCGCCAAGAAGTCGCTGTGATCAAACCCCCAAGCTGGCATCGCTTTCCCCACGCTTTCACCCACCTGTTTGCGGGTGGCTACGGCGCCGGCTACTATAGCTACAAATGGGCCGAAGTCCTGTCAGCAGACGCCTTTGGTGCCTTCGAAGAAGCCCAAAGCACGCTTGACCCCATCACCGGCGAACACTTCAAACGTGAAATCCTCGCCGTCGGTGGCATGCGACCCGCCGCCGAATCCTTCAGGGCATTTCGTGGCCGTGATCCCAAAATTGACGCATTGCTGCGCCACAGCGGCATGGTTGAAACGGCGTAAGTAATAGGTTGATAAAATCAAACACGCCGCAAAAGCGGCGTGTTTGATTAACTTAAACCAATTAAATCAAATATATAAAACGTTTATTTAAACCTTAAAATTTGATAAATAACATCAACTATTGAAATCCCACCGGGCATAAGATTACGGTGCCTTAAACCAGCTTGCCACTGACCACGGATCTGGCCGATCAGCCGGTATCACGCGATTCTTAGGCGTCCCAACCCCCAAATAGCCCACAAACTGATAATCCAGCGAGTCAAACCCAAAATACTCCGCCATCTCATCGGTGTAAGATCCAAGACCCGTGCTCCAAAACGACGAATAGCCCATGGCATGCATCGCATTCTCAAAATTCATCACAGCCGCGCCCATTGACAAGGTCTGCTCTAAAACAGGCACCTTGGAATGATCATGATGCACTTGATAAGCCATCGCCACCAAAAGCGGCAAGTCTTTGAGCCAAAACCGGGTAGACGCCTGCTTTTCTGGGGTGAGCGGCTTGCCCAAACCTTCTAAAACAGAAAACGCCTTCTCACCAACCGCCAAAATATCCGGTTGACGAACCAGCGCAAAGCGCCAGCCTTGTAACTTGGCATGATCAGGCGCACACACCGCAGCGGCCAACGCCGCCTCAATTTGCACATCACTGGGGCCTGGCTCACCCACTAACTTCACCGACCGTCGCGACAACATCGTCGATACTGGCAACACACCCGCTGACACTTCACTCATGTTTGCTAATCCAATAAAAACAATCATCACACTGCATTCTAGCCAAACCAAAGCCAAAACCGTGCCCAACCCAACCATTTATCGATCAATTACCGCAAGCACCTCGCTATCTTGCTAAATTAAGGACTTCACATCAAGCCAATGTCCAAGAGCCCAGCAATGACCGCAACAGTCACCGACACCGCCAACCCAGAAAACCAAGACCTCGAGCTGCTGCACAACCGTCAAATTGACCTGCGCTTTTATCGCCGAAAAGACGGCCTGTACGAAATCGTCGGTCACCTGACCGACAAAAAAACCTACCCATTTCGGCTCCAACTCGCAGACAAGGACCTAGCTGCTGGCGAACCCGTGCATGACATGGAACTGCGCATGGTCGTTGATGACAACCTCACCGTGCATGACATCAAAGCCACCATGAATGCCACACCATTTGGTATTTGCCTCGAAGCCCAAAGCACCTTGGCGCCCATCAAAGGCCTGCGCATCGCCGCCGGGTGGAACAAAAAGGTTAGAGACCTTCTTGGTGGTGCCGCTTCTTGTAGCCACCTCATGGAGCTTCTTGGCCCAATGGCCACAACTGCATTGCAGGGACTCGCACCCAAGCGAATTAAAGAAATCGAGCAACCAGAAAACGAACACCTGCGCCAAGCCAAGGTCAACAGCTGCTACGCTTACGGCGAAAGCCGAACCGTGGTCGCACGCCTTTGGCCACACCTGCACAAATCCAAATAGCCGGCATCAAACATCAAGCAATAAACGTCAGTCACACCACACTGACCGCCAGCAATCAGCTGGAACCAAATCGCCTGCTAACATTCTAAAAAGAGTGATTAAAACTCTGTTAACGCCCTGTTTAACTGATCAAAACGTGACCGAAGCCATGACCGCAGCTGACTTAATGCCCGCCACACACACCATCAGACGCTGGCTCGCTTTCATCACGATTGGCCTTTCAGCGCTTGTGGCTGGCTGCTCAGAGCATTCTCCCGACTGGAATCTTTACGACGTCAAAGGACACCTGCCCAAGCTTTCATTTGAACTACAAGCCGCCGGCAACAAAACCTTCACCGAAAAAGACCTCGAAGGCAAGACTGTTCTCATGTTCTTCGGCTATGCCAGTTGCCCCGACATCTGCCCCACCACCATGGCGCAGCTGAGTGAAATCGTGACCAATCTCGGCGACGACGCCAAAGACGTTCGGATTGTGTTTGTGAGCGTTGATCCGCATCGAGACACCCCCGACATGCTGCAGGAATACGTCAACGCTTTTAACCCCAATGCCATCGGACTGACCGGCAACACCCAGGATATTGCTCGATTTGCCAAGCGCTACCGCATCGCCTACCAAATCGATAAGCCCAAGCCTGATGATGACCCGAACGTCTACAACGTCACCCACAGCCAAGGCGTCTACATTTTTGATAACCGTGGCCGCGCCAGACTCTTAGCATCCGATTCAGAAGACACGGCAGCTTTCACCGCCGACGTGCAAAAGCTCATCAACGAAACCAGTTGACGCTAACGAAAGCCACCGCTACGAAATAACGGCGGCCGAGAATACCCTCACAAAAACCAAGCAAAACCCAAGCGAGAGCCCGACTCAAATCGGATTGGGCTTTTCACCAACCGTCGTCGGCTTTGTATCCACCGGTGGATCCATCGGATGCCACTGCTGCTCACGATTGACATCCTCCCCGCCAAAAGAAACGCGGTGTACATAGTCAAAAAGTGGGCAATTCTGCTTTCACTGTAGGAAATGAAAATGGCACGTGCTATCAGTCCCAAAAAAAGAAGGCATGCATTGATTAGGCCCTTGCTCATCCTGAAATCGGAGCGGCCGAGCTGGCTGCT
>JAFMCG010000049.1 GCA_017857895.1 Burkholderiaceae bacterium
GCTAAATGTTCTCTAACGCGAGTGGCGGAGGTCGCCATGGGTTCAAATGGTAGAGATTGGACCCGAGCAGCGCCAGCCTTGATAAGCGAGTCGAGCGCGGGAGGAATGCTTAGATCATACTGCGGACGTAGCGCCACTAGCAGGGTCACCATGCGAGCGATTGTTTCCCAGTCTGACCAAGTGCAAAAGTTTTTTAATTGATCTGCACCCAAAATCCAATAGTAGTCTGGGCCAGGAGGAAGGGCACGCAAGGTTTCGACAGTGTAGGTTGGTCCTTGCCGTTCAATTTCAATGGTGTTTAGACGAAAGCCAGGTTGATTGCCAATAGCCAATCTAACCATGGCTGCCCGATCTTGGGGACTGGCTTTAAGCTTAGCCCGTTGCCATGGTTGGCCTGCGGGTATGAATTGCACCTCGTCTAGGCCAGCCTGTTTAATGGCTGCGCGTGCCAAAGATAAGTGAGCGTGGTGTACGGGGTCAAAACTGCCGCCCAGTAAGCCAATGCGGGGTTGGCCGGATTTTTTGTGGATGCTCAAACCCAGTCCCTGGGTTTGAGGTAATCATGGAGTTTTGCTTCTGGGCTACCGGCTTGCGGGTGCCAGTTGTAGCGCCATGTGACCTCTGGTGGCATCGATAGTAGGATTGATTCGGTTCGACCGCCCGACTGCAGCCCAAACAAGGTGCCTCGATCAAAGACGAGATTAAATTCAACATATCGGCCGCGCCGATAGCGCTGAAAATCAGTTTCTTTTGAGCCGTACGGCAAGTCTTTTCTCAGATTCACAATGGGTAAGTAAGCCTTCAGAAAGGCATTGCCTGTCGATTGCATCACAGCAAATGAGTCTTCAAAACCCGGCTCGCTCAAATCATCAAAAAACACACCACCAATGCCACGTGTTTCTTGTCGGTGCTTAAGGTAAAAATATTCATCGCACCAGCGTTTGTAATCTGGGTAGTAATGAGCACCGTGTGGGTCAAGCGCAGCTTTACAGGTTTGGTGAAAGTGAGACGCGTCCTCTTCAAAAACGTAATAAGGCGTTAAATCCATACCGCCACCAAACCAAAAGATGTCTTCTTCGTTTGAGCCTTCTTTGGCATAAGCCACAAACATACGAACATTCATGTGGGTGGTGGGCACATAGGGATTTCGCGGGTGTAAAACCAGCGATAAACCCATGGCTTCCCAGCGACGTCCAGCGACAGCGGGGCGATGAGCAGATGCCGTAGCTGGCAATTGCTCACCCATGACATGACTGAACAAGACCCCCGCTCTTTCAAACAACTGACCGCCTTCAATCAAACGAGACAGTCCGCCACCGCCTTCAGCGCGCGTCCAATGGTCGGACTTGAACTGGCCACCATCAACTTGCTCTAAGGCGCTGACAATATCAGTTTGCAGGCCAAGCAGGTATTGGTGGACAGCGGCCACGTCAACGGCGCTGGTACCTTTGAACGGGTCGGTTGTTGGCATCATGATGGCAGGGCTCGCCAAGCAATATCCGTTCTGTATTGAGCGCCTTTTAAGTGAATTTTTGCGACCGTTTCGTAGGCTAGGCTACGCGCTTGTGTCACCGAGTCAGCCAAGGCTGTCACACCGAGTACGCGACCACCAGCACTGGTGAGCCGTCCTTGAGCATCCAGTGAGGTGCCCGCATGGAATGTCACGACGTGATCGCGACTTGCCTTGTCGTGGGGCGCTTCGCTGTTGTTATCGGCAGCGGTCAAGCCGGTGATTTCGTCACCTATTCTGGGGTTGGCCGGATAACCAGCGCTTGCCACCACGACGCACAGGGCTGTTCTTGGATCCCATTGCAAGGTTTGCTGGTCGAGCTGTCCGTCGATGGCCGAGGCCACCACATCAACCAATGGGGTTTGAAGTCGCATCAAAATGGGTTGGGTTTCTGGGTCCCCCATTCGGCAGTTGAACTCCAAGACACCGATGGGTCGCGTGGCGTCATCGCCCTCGCCAATCATGACCCCTGCATATAGAAAACCTGTGAAGGGGATGCCTTCGCTTTGCATACCCGCCATGGTTGGCTCTATCACTTCACGCATGATGCGTTCGTGCAGAGCATCGCTCACGACAGGTGCGGGTGAATAAGCGCCCATGCCACCCGTGTTGGGACCCTGGTCGCCATCCATTAAGCGTTTGTGGTCCTGGCTGCTGGCCAATGGCAAGGTGTGTTTGCCGTCAGCCATCACGATAAAGCTGGCTTCTTCGCCAACCAAGCACGCTTCGATTACCACGCGTGCACCGGCAGCGCCTAGCGAGCCATCCCCAAGCATACTGTCAATGGCTTGATGCGCTTGTTCGACCGTTGTGGCAACCACCACGCCTTTACCCGCGGCTAGACCATCGGCTTTGACAACGATGGGTGCGCCCTGAGCTTCAATGTAAGCGTGAGCTTGAGCTGGATCGGTAAACGTTTGGTAGGCCGCAGTCGGAATACGGTGACGTTGCATGAAGGCTTTGGCGTAATCTTTAGAGCTTTCTAGCTGAGCCGCACGTTGTGTTGGACCAAAGATTTTAAGCTTCGCGGCTCTAAAGAGATCAACCACGCCAGCGGCCAATGGCGCCTCCGGTCCCACAACCGTCATTTCAATGCCGGTTTCTTGCGCGAAAGTGACCAACGCTTTTGGGTCGCTGATAGCGACGTTCGTCACTTTATCCATCGTGGCCGTTCCGCCATTACCGGGTGCCACATAAACGTGTGAAACACGGGGCGATTTCAATAGCGCCCAAGCGAGCGCGTGTTCTCTTCCACCTGAACCAATGACTAGCAGTTTCAACGTTTATCCTTATTCTTCGTTTGGCAAGATGGCATTGGTGTACACCTCTTGCACATCATCGAGGATTTCAAGCGCATCAAGCAGCTTTTGCATTTTGATGGCGTCATCGCCCTGTAGTTCAACTTCGTTTTCAGGTTTCATGATGATATCGGCCATCTCAGCGGTCAAGCCTTTGGCCTGGAGAGCTGCATTAACGGCGCCGAACTGTGCCGGCTGACAAATCACTTCGATAACGCCCTCAACATCGGTCAGCACATCATCGGCACCCGCTTCAAGCGCAGCATCCATGACCGTTTCTTCGGGCGTACCTGGTGCAAACAGAAATTGACCGACGTGATTGAACATAAACGACACGCTGCCATCTTGTCCAAGGTTGCCGCCGTGCTTGCTAAAGGCATGACGCACGTCTGAGACAGTTCGGACCCGATTGTCGGTCATGCAATCAACAATGACAGCGGCCCCATTAAGGCCGTAGCCTTCATAGCGAATTTCGTCATAATTGTCGCCATCGGCAGCGCCTGCGCCGCGTGAAATGGCTCTCTGAATATTGTCTTTTGGCATGTTTGCGGCCATGCCTTTGTCCCAAGCCAGTCTCAGTCTGGGGTTGGCATCGGGGTCAGCGCCGCCTGCGCGTGCCGCTACCGTGATTTCTCGTATGATTTTGGTCCACAGCTTGCCGCGTTTGGCGTCTTGACGGCCTTTGCGATGCTGAATATTGGCCCATTTGCTATGTCCGGCCATGATAAAAGTCAGTGTTAGTTTAAGAGCTTTGATTTTACCGTGCTAAGCGACCAGGAACCGATTTGCGCACCCACGACAGGCTGTCTGAGGTGTGGTGTGATGTAAAAAAGCGGCGCTTGGCCTTAAAAAAGGCTTCGATCTTAGGTTTTGTTGAGATTCTTGGTTTTGGTGGACTGTCAGTGCTGTCTCAATCGAGGTCAAAGTAAGGTAGGACTGTTGTGAATTTAGGCGCTGAGGGACTTGAAACTCAAAAATTATTATCGTGAGCATGTGCCGGCATGTGAAACGCTGGGATAAACTCAAAAAAACCTGAATCTGTGGTCATTCTCAATAAGAAGGATAATGGCTTGTGTGGTCACTTGGATCAAGATTTCAAGGCTCAATTGTGCAGCGGGTTGTGTCGTGAATTGGCGTTAAACCTTACCGTATTTCAAAACAAGGAGTTTTCATGGGTACCTTAACCAAAGCAATAAGAATCGAGCAGCACGGTGGCACGGAAGTGATGAACATGGTCGAAGTCGAGGTACCAGCCCCAGGTGACCTAGAAATCACAGTGGCACAGAAAGCCGTTGGACTGAACTTCATCGACATTTACTTTCGCACAGGACTTTATAAATCGCCACTGCCCCATGGCTTAGGCTTTGAGGGCGCTGGTGAGGTGGTCGCCGTGGGTAAGGGTGTCAAGCGCTTTAAAGTGGGTGATCGCGTGGCCTACGGTCAAAGCCCGATAGGTGCTTACGCCTATTTGCGCAACGTGCCAGCGGTTCAGGCCGTCAAGTTGCCCAAAGGCATTTCGTATGAGCAGGCTGCGGCCATGATGCTCAAAGGTTTGACGGTTCAGTATCTATTTCGTCAAACCTATCGTCTGCAAGGTGGTGAAACGATTTTGTTTCACGCTGCAGCCGGTGGCGTGGGTCTGATTGCTTGCCAATGGGCCAAAGCTTTGGGCGTTAAGGTGATTGGTACAGCGTCGAATCAAGAAAAAATGGATTTGGCTCTCAAACATGGCGCTTGGAAAATGATCAACTACAGCACAGAAAATGTGGTTGAGCGCGTTCTTGAATTGACCAAAGGTAAAAAAGTCCCAGTGGTTTATGACGGTGTGGGCAAAGACACTTGGGAGATGTCTTTGGATTGTTTGGAGCCTCGCGGACTCATGGTGAGTTATGGCAATGCTTCTGGTGCCGTTGATAATGTCAATATTGGTATTTTGGCGGCTAAAGGCTCGTTGTATGTCACGCGCCCCACGTTGGCCACACACGTGACCACGCAAGAAAAAATGCAGGCTGCCGCCGATGAATTGTTCGACTTGGTCTTGAAAAAGAAGATTCAATTGCGCATTGATCAGCGTTACACCTTGGATCAGGTGGGTCAAGCACATACTGACTTGGCAAGCCGTAAAACCACGGGTGCTTCGGTGTTTGTGCTCGAGTAATTGCTAATAATTGTGCTGTGAAAAAGAAGCCCGCTTATCATGCGGGCTTCTTTTTTGGGCTGGATCAAATCACTGCTGTTTTGCTTCGTGATGGTATTGAGTGATTCGAGCGACCTCATTTTTTGAGCCAATCACCACACTGACTCTTTCATGCAAACTGCTCGGCTTGACCGCTAGGATACGATCATAGCCGTTGGTGGCCATGCCACCAGCCTGTTCAACCAGCATGCTCATGGGATTGGCCTCGTACATCAATCGCAACTTGCCGGGCTTGTTGGGCTCTCTGGCATCCCAAGGGTACATAAAAACACCGCCTCGCATCAGTAATCGGTGAATGTCGGTGACCATGGATGCCACCCAACGCATGTTGAAGTCTTGGCCTCTGGTACCAGCCTTGCCTGCCAAGCACTCGTCGATGTAGCGCTTGACTGGTGGCGCCCAGTGGCGCATGTTTGACATGTTGATGGCAAATTCTTTGGTGTCAGCGGGGATCGTGATGTTTTGATGTGTCAAAACCCATGAGCCCATCTCGCGATCAAGCGTAAACCCAACAACGCCATCACCGACCGTTAATACCAGCATGGTTTGTGGGCCATACAGGGCATAGCCTGCAGCCACCTGCGTGTATCCCGCCTGAAGAAAATCAGCTTCAGCAATTTCACGACCAGAGGCATCAGCAGGTGCTTTAAGCACAGAAAAAATCGTTCCTATCGACACGTTAACGTCAATGTTCGAAGAGCCATCAAGGGGATCAAACAAAAGTAGATATTCGCCTTTGGGGTAACGATTGGGAATCAAATGGATGGTTTCCATTTCCTCAGAGGCCATGGCAGCAAGATGTCCGCCCCACTCGTTGGCTTCAAGCAGCACACTATTTGAAATCACATCGAGTTTTTTCTGGACTTCACCTTGAACGTTTTCTGTTTCTAAACTACCCAGAACCTCACCAAGTGCGCCTTTGCTAACCGCGTGGCTAATGGTTTTACAGGCTCGAGAAACGATCTCAATCAAAAGTCGCAACTCGGCCGGCAAGGCATTGTCATGGCGTTGTTTTTCAACCAAATACTGCGTTAAAGATGTCCGTTTGTTCATGTCAATCTAACCTTAGAGGGAAAGTGCTTTGGTGATGATTTCGCGTGTGTTTGCTGATAGTTTTTGTTGGGCGGCCACGTGATTCAAGGCCGATTGCATCATGGATTTGATAGTGGGCGTGTGATGGGCCCAGTGGTCAAGCGCGCGTGCAAATCGCGCCGCCACTTCTGGGTTGGTCTCATCAATCAAACAAACTTGTTCAGCCCAGAATTGATAGCCGCTGCCGTCAGGTGCATGAAAACCCGTGGGGTTATTCAAGCAAAACTGAAACAACAAGGCCCGCAGCCGATTGGGGTTGCGACGTGAGAAAGCAGGATGTGCCATTAATGACTTGATGCTTTCGACGGTCATGCCCGGTGAGCAAGCCTGCAGAGCGAACCACTTATCAACCACGAGAGGGTCGCTCTGAAAGCGTATAAAAAAGTCACTGAGTGCTGCGCTGATGGCGGTGTCCTTTTCCGGGAACTGCAGCAGAGCGCGAAGCGAGCCCAAGCGATCGGTCATGTTGGTGGCATGGTTGTATTGCGCTAACGCCAATTGCTTGCCTTCGATATCGCGCGCTTGGCATAAAAAGCCAAGCGCAAGATTTCGGATTGCTCTTGGTCCAGACTGTTGTGCATCTGGTTGGTAAGGGCTTGTAGCCGCATGCTCAGCAACGACCTGTTTTAGGGTCTTCGCCAGGCCTTGCGCCAACGCTTGCTCAAGCAATTGCTTGCGCTGGGCCAGCTGCAAGGGATCCATGGGCGACATTGCTTGCAGTAGGTACTTATCTGAGGGCGTTGTCAGTAGTCGGGTGACGTAACCAGCATCAAGGGTTTTATCGGTAAGTAATTGTTCACTGATGGCAGTCAATTGAATAAGCGCGGGGTTGGCACTCGATTCGCATGGTTCCGAATCACTGCCAAGCAGATAACGCGCAAAGAGAGATTGCAGCGCATCCCAGCGTGCAAACGGATCCGTGTCATGGATCGCCAAGGTTTCAAGTTCGGTGTTCGCTTGAACGACTTGAACGTGTATTGGGGCGCAAAAGCCCCGATTCAGCGAGGCAATCGCATCGGCTGTTGTGCCCTTGATGATCCATTGCTGTTTGGCTTGCGTCAGGTCAAGCAGGAGTGTCTGAGCCTTTTGGCCGTCGTTTTCAACGGTCAGTGGATGGCCGTTTGCTTGCAAAAACCCCACTGCAAATGGGATATGAAAGGGTTGCTTGAGTAAGCCGCTTTCTTTTTCAACACCCACAACAGGGCAGTGTTGACTTAATGTCAGACATGTTTCACCGGGTGTCGCTGTCGGTTCAACCTTAACGGTCACCATTGGTGTGCCCGCTTGTGAATACCAGCGCCGAAAAACGGACAGATCACGCGAGGGATCGACTTGTTGCCAAGCCCATTGCATCGCATCAACAAAATCATCGCAAGTCACGGCCTGACCATCGTGGCGACGGAAGTACTCGCGCATCCCCACTTGAAAAGTCGCTTCACCAAGCAGTGTGTGAAGCATGCGTATGACTTCGGCGCCTTTCTCGTACACGGTGGCCGTGTAGAAGTTGCTGATTTCTTGATAGCTTTCAGGGCGGATCGGGTGCGCCATGGGGCCGGCATCTTCAGGGAACTGTGCGGATTTTAGCGTGGCGACGTCGTCAATACGCTTGACCGCGCGTGCGCTCTTAGCCTGCGTTTCATTTAAGCCATTGGCCATCATGTCGGCGGTGAACTCTTGGTCGCGAAAAACAGTCAAGCCCTCTTTAAGGCTCAATTGAAACCAATCGCGACACGTCACGCGGTTGCCAGTCCAATTGTGAAAATACTCGTGACCAATGACCGCTTCAACCGCTTGATAGTTGGCATCCGTGGTGGTTTCAGGATCCGCCATGACATAAGCAGCATTAAAAATATTTAAACCTTTGTTTTCCATGGCGCCCATGTTGAAATCCCTGGCCGCCACAATCATGAACCGATCCAAATCAAGATTCAGACCAAACCTGGTTTCGTCCCAACGCAACGAGCGCTCGAGACTTTGCATGGCCCATTCGGTCTTGGAAAGGCTGCCTGGATCGCTGTAGATTTGAAGTAAAGCCTCTTTGCTGGCCGCCGTTTGAATGATTTTTTCGCGGCATTCAAAGTCGCCCGCAACCAACGCGAACAAGTAACACGGTTTAAGAAAGGGGTCGTGCCAGCAGGATTCGTGGCGTCCGTTCTCCAAATCACGCTCAGAGACCAAGTTGCCGTTAGAAAGCAATATGGGGAAGTCGCGTTTGTTGGCCCTAAGCGTCACGGTGTAGACCGACATCACATCAGGACGGTCAGCAAACCAACAAATACGGCGAAACCCCTCGGCCTCGCACTGGGTAAAAAGATTGGTGCCAGAGACGTACAAACCCATCAGGCTGTCGTTGGTGGCCGGATGGCAGACAGAGGTGATTTCAATGTCAGCGATTTCGGGTAGTTCTAGCAGTGTTAGGTGTTTCTCGGTCTGCTCAATGGCGCTTTCTGGCCAGGCGTGGCCATTGACGCGAACAGCCAAACGCTCAAGCGACTGGCCGTCAAGCGTTAAAGCGTCGTTGGCATTGGGATTGGTGCGGCGCACGTGCATGCGAAGCATGACCTCGGTGCGTTGACCGTCCAGATCAAAAGCCAATTCAACGGTAGGAATCTGAAAAGGGTAGGGCTGGTAGCTAGTGCGTAAAGTCGTCATCGTGTGGGTCGCTGCCATATGGCGTTCAAGGTTCGTAAACCGTAAGCGCCTTATTGTAGCGACCCACTGCACCGCCTGGTTTAAATAGACAATTGGCGCCAGGGGGCTAGGTTTTGGTGTTACACCAAGAAATCGTTGCGCGACTTGCCGCTGGCCTCTGCATCAACGACCCAGCGGGGTGGTTTACCCCGACCTGTCCAAGTGGCACCGGTTTCTGGATGCTTGTACTTGACAGGCACAGGGGCGCGCGTGCTAGGTGCTGATTTTTTGACAGCACGTGTTGCGCCGCGTGCGGCAGGTTTGCCAAAAGCCGCAACGATTTCTTCAGGTTTGATGTCGAATTCTTTCATTGAGCGAACAATCGACGAGATGACTGGTTTGCGTTTTTTGCGATGCAGAGCGTCCGCTTGTTTTTTGAGTTTTTCAATTTCTTTTTGGATTTTTGCTTGAAGAGCCGCGTAGTTTTGTTGTCGAGCCATGATTAATTGCCTTTTAAAGTCGTCTTAGTCATAAAATCAAATATTAAAAATAAACTTAGTTATTATAAGTAATCTTCGTTAATGCGGTAGTTATATAAATAGTTACCAAATTGCCATAAATTTTTAGGATTAGTTGTTGTGCGTTATACAAAATACAGCCATTAGGGGTAGGTATTAAACAAAATAAATTGAGTCAATCATCACCAGTCAAAAATGGTTTGCCTCCAGCTGCTGGTAACTAAAATACAGTTTCCTTGAGATGATGGCGAGAGTGATGAGGTACTTTAAAAGTTATTGCGTGTTGTTGTAAGGTAATGCAAGAAACTAGTAATGGCTAAATAATATTTTAATTCTTGCTTTTAAAACCGGGTCTCGAAAATTACAATCATTCAAATGGATTGGTTTGGCTGAGTCTTCAAGACAATTTTCAGGTAAATAATTAATACCATTATTATAGGCGTACTTTAGAAATAATTGAAATACCGTATTTACACTGAAAATACAAATCGGGAAATCGGACCCATTAATTGAGAAAAAGGCATGAGCACCAAACTTAAAGTAGCGGGCATTCAAATGATTTCTGGTGCGGTCGTGTCAGAAAACCTCGATCGAGTCAGTGTTTTGGTTGAGCAAGCTGCTCAACAAGGGGCGCAATTGGTTGCTTTGCCTGAGTATTTCTGCGCCATTGGGGCCAGTGATTCAGCGAAGTTGGGCATGGCCGAGCCTTTTAACCAAACGGCGAGCGAGAGTCCTATTCAGTCGACGCTGGCTGCTTTGGCAAAGCAATATGGTGTTTGGTTGGCTGGTGGTACTGTGCCAATTTTGAATGAACCACGTGACCCTTCGGGTCGTTTTTTTAACTCGCAATTGGTTTATTCGCCGCTTGGCGAAGTGGTTGCGCGTTACGACAAAATCCATTTGTTTGATTTTAAGACCGCGAGCGAAAGCTATGACGAGGCCCAAACAATTTTGTCTGGGAAACGACCCGTTAAGTTCGACTGTGGTTTCGCAACGGTCGGCTTATCGATTTGTTATGACCTAAGGTTTCCCGAACTTTATCGATCGTTGCTGCCAGTGGACCTGATTTTGGTGCCCGCAGCCTTTACGGCAACCACGGGCCGTGCGCACTGGGAGACCTTGCTGCGTGCTCGGGCTATCGAGAATCAAGCTTATGTTTTGGCGCCAGCACAAGGCGGAGAACATCCCTCTGGCAGAAAAACGTGGGGACATTCCCTGCTGATTGATCCTTGGGGTGAGATAATGTCATCTTTAACGTTCGGTGAAGGATTGGTTATGGGCGAGCTCTGTCGCTCACGCTTGGACGAAGTCCGCCAAAACTTGCCCGCGCTTGAACACCGCGTCATAGGAATTTGATCAATTGATGAATGCTGTCGTTATGCCCGCCATGCAATCTGCGCAGTCCTTGTTGCTCAATCCCTGGGGTCTGTCAAATCGCGATTTTGATCGGGCGATTGGCGAAATCATGTTGCACCAAGTTGACTATGCCGACCTTTATTTTCAATACACCCGCAGCGAGGGTTGGAGCTTGGAAGAAGGCATTGTGAAGACTGGAAGTTTTTCGATCAGTCAAGGCGTGGGTGTGAGGGCTGTTTCTGGTGAAAAAACAGCTTTTGCATATTCTGATGCCCTGTCCTCTGATGCATTGATGAGTTCTGCGCGCGCGGTGCGCGAAATTGCCCGCGTCGGGCAAAATCGCCGTGCCCCGCCCATTCAAGTGGCAAATGCTCACGCTTTGTATAGCGGCATTGACCCGGTGGCGTCTCTACCAGCGCAAGAAAAAGTGGCCTTGCTTGAGCGCATTGAGCGCATGGCACGTCAACGCGACCCGCATGTGGTGCAAGTCATGGCGGGCTTAGGCATGGAGTATGACGTGGTGTTGGTGGTTGGCAGTGATGGGCGTCAATGCGCCGATGTCAGGCCGTTGGTTCGTTTGTCTCTGACGGTGATCGCTCAGAAAGGCGGGCGACGTGAGACGGGTCATGCCGGCGGCGGTGCTCGCACGGGTTTGGACTACTTCTCAGATGAGTTGCTGACCCAATACGTCGACAAAGCAGTTGGTGAGGCGCTGACCAATTTGCAAGCAAAAGCGGCGCCTGCCGGTGAGATGACAGTGGTTCTCGGGTCTGGTTGGCCTGGTATTTTGTTGCACGAAGCCGTCGGTCACGGCCTTGAGGGCGATTTCAACCGAAAGGGATCGAGCATCTTTGCTGGGCGTATCGGCGAGCGTGTGGCCTCAAAAGGTGTGACTGTTGTTGACGACGGTACGTTACCCGATCGACGCGGCTCATTGAACATGGACGACGAAGGCAACCCAACACAACACAACGTATTGATTGAAGACGGGATTTTGCGTGGTTATCTTCAAGACACCACCAATGCTCGCCTGATGGGTGTGGCACCGACAGGTAATGGCCGACGCGAGTCATTTGCGCACCTGCCCATGCCTCGAATGACCAACACTTACATGTTGGCCGGCCAAGAAGAGCCAGAAGACATTATTAAATCGGTCAAGCGCGGTTTGTACGCTGCTAACTTTGGTGGCGGGCAGGTCGACATTACCAGCGGCAAGTTTGTTTTTTCTGCCTCAGAGGCCTACATGATTGAAGACGGGCAAATCACCTATCCCGTCAAAGGGGCCACTCTTATAGGTAATGGGCCTGACTCACTCACAAGGGTTTCGATGATCGGGCATGATTTGCAGCTTGATAGTGGGGTAGGCACTTGCGGCAAGGAAGGTCAAAGCGTGCCCGTAGGTGTTGGCATGCCCACGATTCGCATTGATGGTTTGACGGTGGGCGGCACGGCTTAATGTCTTGTGCGTAGGCGTGGCTCACCGCGACTTGTTGCGATATTCCGACGAAAAGTGGGTTCGAAAAGTGTTGTCTATCGTGCCTGAAACATTTTTTATGTTAGATTCAGGATCATGAACTGCAAACAAACCTGCCACTTTATGTTCTGGTTTTACTTTTTTGGCTTTGCACCGCAACTGGCGCAAGGGCATTCGAGTCGTTTCTAAGTTCAAACCGAATCCCCAAACCGCCAGCTTAGCTGGCGGTTTTTTTTGGTCTGAATGATTCGAGTCATAACCGTTCGTTTCTGGTTGGGCAGTGGGTTATCCGTTGTAAATAGCTGGCAATTTTTGTTGACTGCGAGTCAACTGACTAAAAAGGAGGCAAGCGTGCCACACAATACTGATGATTTGCGAATCCGAGAGATTAAGGAATTAACACCGCCGTCGCACACCATGCGGGAGTATCCTTGCTCGGAATCAGTGGCCGGCACGGTCCATGACTCACGTCAGTCCTTGCATCGGATCTTGCATGGCATGGACGACCGATTGGCTGTTGTCATTGGGCCGTGCTCTATTCACGACACCAAGGCGGCCTTGGAATACGCCAACCGGCTGAAGAAAGAGCGTGATCGTCTCCAGGGTGATCTCGAAATCGTGATGCGCGTTTATTTTGAAAAGCCACGCACCACCGTGGGCTGGAAGGGACTGATTAATGACCCAGATCTTGATGGCAGTTTCCAAATTAACAAGGGATTGCGCTTAGCCCGCCAAGTGCTGCTTGAGGTCAATAGCTTGGGCTTACCGGCAGGCTGCGAATTTTTAGACATGATTACCCCGCAATACATCGCTGATTTGGTGTCTTGGGGTGCGATCGGCGCGCGGACAACTGAAAGTCAAGTGCACCGCGAGTTGGCCTCTGGTTTGTCGTGTCCAGTTGGTTTTAAGAACGGCACCGACGGCAGTGTGCGTATTGCCGTTGATGCCATGAAGGCGGCTTCTCAGCCGCACCATTTCTTGTCAGTGACAAAGGGCGGTCACTCGGCCATTGTGTCGACCCTAGGTAATGAAGATTGCCACATCATCCTGCGCGGTGGCAAAGCCCCCAACTTTGATGCGGCAAGTGTTCAGGCAGCCTGTGAGGACCTCAGTAAGGCCGGACTGGCCCAGCGCGTCATGATTGACTCAAGCCATGCCAACAGCGAAAAGAAACCAGAAAACCAAACTGGGGTTTGTCAGAATATTGCACAGCAAGTGGCTGCGGGCGATACTCGTATTATTGGCGTGATGATTGAAAGCCACTTGGTTGGTGGTCGCCAAGATTTGGTCACGGGTCAACCACTGACTTATGGTCAAAGCATTACCGACGGCTGCATTGAATGGGAAAAGTCGGTGGCCGTTCTTGATGAACTGGCCAAATCCGTCAGGGATCGACGTTTGGCATTGGCCGCAACCGGCAAGTGAGAGAAGCATGGGACACACACCGATCATTCAACGTTTGAGAAAGCCCGTACCACCAGAGATGCTGGCCGCTTTGAAACAGCGGTTTGATGATCGGTTTTCTGTGGCCCATGCCATCAGAGAGCACCACGGACGAGATGAGTCACCTTATCCCGATATGTTGCCTGACGCCGTCGTTTACGCGCAGTCAACAGAGGATGTGGTGTTCGTGGTTAAAGCTTGCGCTGAACACGGTATCGCGCTGATTCCCTATGGGGCGGGTTCATCACTCGAAGGGCATTTGCTGGCCATCGAGGGGGGTGTTTCGCTTGATGTCAGTGGCATGAATAAAGTGGTGGCATTAAATACCGAAGACTTAACGGTAACGGTTCAGCCAGGCATGACGCGCAAGCAACTCAATGAGTACTTGCGCGACACGGGTTTGTTTTTCCCCATTGACCCGGGTGCTGATGCATCTTTGGGCGGTATGGCTTCTACGCGCGCTTCGGGTACCAATGCGGTTCGTTATGGCACCATGCGTGAAAACGTTTTAGGTCTTGAAGTGGTGACTGCGCAAGGTAAGGTGATTCGTACGGCCAGTCGCGCTCGCAAATCTTCGGCTGGTTACGACTTGACGCGTTTGTTTGTGGGCAGTGAAGGTACTTTGGGCGTCATCACCGAAGTCACGGTTCGACTCTATCCGCAGCCTGAAGCCGTCAGCGCCGCAGTGTGCCATTTTAAAACGGTCCAAGATGCTGTGGCGACAGTGATACAAACCATTCAGCTCGGGGTCCCTGTGGCCAGGGTAGAACTGATGGATGCCAATGCCGTGAAGGCCAGCAATGCTTACAGCAAATTGACGCTGCGCGAAACGCCGCTGTTGTTGTTTGAGTTCCACGGCAGCCCCATGAGCGTCGAAGAGCAGGCGCAGACGGTGCAGGAACTCGCGCGTGACAATGGCGGGATGGATTTTGAGTGGGCCAAGCAACCCGAGGATCGAAATCGGCTTTGGACCGCGAGGCACAATGCATACTTTGCCGGGCTTGGGCTTCGTCCTGGGTGTCGGGCCAGTACGACAGATGTTTGTGTTCCCATTTCACGTTTGGGTGAGTGTCTTGATGAGGCCACCCGGTTGGTGGCTGACGCGTCGTTTCCGACCACGATTGTTGGGCACGTGGGTGATGGCAATTTTCATGTGTTGATGTTGCTCGATTCTGACAACGAGCAAGAGTGGCAGGAGTCTGAGCGCTTAAACGAGCAGTTGGTCGCCATGGCAATTGCCGCTGATGGTACTTGCACAGGCGAGCATGGCATTGGCTTACACAAGTTGGATTTCATGCGGCAAGAGCATGGTGACGATGTGCTCGCTTTGATGTGGGCGATCAAACGAGCCTACGATCCCAACAATATCCTTAATCCTGGCAAGGTCTTGCCCGTATTGGGGAATTCCCCTTCTATCGGGTAATTCCTCTCTGGCGCCAAGTACCAATGACGCTACAGTGTGGGTATATCCTAATCGCATGATTTTTAAACATGAATGCAAACACTGAAGTCAGAGAATCCGCTTCGATGCGGGCCAGTTTCGATGAGGTCCTGCACGCCTTAGGAACGGTCTTGCCTGAGCACTGTATTTTGGCGCGCGAAGAGCAAATGCGCCCTTATGAGTGTGATGGCCTTTCGCTCTTTCGCGAACTGCCGTTGGTGGTGGTCTTGCCAGAGACGGAGGCGCAAGTGCAAGGCGTTTTGCGCGCTTGCCGGCGCCTTAACTTGCCCGTTGTAACGCGTGGCGCAGGCACGGGCCTATCGGGCGGGGCACTTCCCCATGCGCAAGGTGTCTTGCTGGGCATGTCTAAATTCAACCGAATCAAAGCGGTTGATCCCATTTGCGCGACAGCTGTGGTGGAGCCTGGGGTTAGAAATCTCGCCGTCTCAGAGGCGGTGGCGCAGTACGGCCTTTATTATGCGCCGGACCCATCAAGCCAAATTGCCTGCACCATTGGTGGTAACGTCTCTGAAAACTCGGGTGGTGTGCACTGTCTGAAATACGGGTTGACCATTCATAATGTGCTCATGGCAAGAGTGATCACACTCGATGGTGAAATTTTGGAGCTAGGCTCTGAAGCGCCAGACTCACCGGGTCCTGATCTGTTGTCAGCCTACATCGGCTCAGAGGGCATGTTGGGTGTGGTGACAGAGGTGACATTGCGCTTGCTGCCCAAGCCGGCATTGGCCAAGGTCATCATGGCCAGTTTTGATGATGTCGAAACGGCGGGTCAAGCGGTTGCCGCTGTGATTGCCGCTGGCATTATTCCTGCTGGACTTGAAATGATGGATCAGCGGGCCACAGAGATGGTCGAGCCGTTTGTCAAAGCGGGTTATGACACGGCTTCAAAGGCGATTCTGTTGTGTGAGTCTGATGGCACGGCGGTTGAGGTTGCTGAAGAAATTGCTCGCATGACAGCCGTCTTCGAGGGTGTTGGCGCCACGCGCATTCAAGTCTCTGAGACCGAAGCAGAACGGATGCGGTTTTGGGCCGGCAGAAAAAATGCATTCCCGGCTGCGGGCCGAGTCTCACCCGATTACTACTGCATGGATGGCACGATTCCTAGACGTCATTTGGCTAAAGTTTTGCAGGCCATCGAGGTGATGGAAACAACCTACGGCTTGCGCTGCGCCAATGTATTTCACGCTGGTGACGGTAACCTTCATCCCCTGATTTTGTTTGATTCAAACGTTGAGTCTGAAGTCGAGCGCGCTGAAGCTTTTGGTGCGGCAATTCTTGAGTTGTGCGTTGAAGTCGGTGGCACGATTACCGGTGAACACGGTGTTGGTATGGAAAAAATCAATCAGATGTGCGTGCAGTTTGGGCGCGATGAGCTTGATATTTTCTTGAGTGTCAAACGTTCTTTCGATCCCGACGGCTTACTGAACCCGGAGAAAGTCATTCCAACGCTGGCGCGCTGCGCTGAGTACGGCAAGATGCATGTGCATGGCGGCAAACTGCCATTCGTTGATATTCCAAGGTTTTAAGTCATGGATTACATCTTGTCTCGGATGTCTGAGCAGGTTACAGCCGCACGCGCCAACTTTCGCCCGATTGAAATCGTTGGTGGTGGTACCAAACGCTTTTACGGTAACCCACCGCCCGAGTCCACTGGCCAAGAGGCGCTGCAGTTGCAGATGTCAACACTCACGGGTGTGGTGAATTACCAGCCCAGTGAGTTGGTATTGACGGCTTGGGCAGGCACACCGTTAAGCGATATTGAAGCAACCTTGGCCGAACAAAACCAGATGATGGCGTTTGACCCACCGTCGTTTGGTTCAGGGGCTACGATTGGTGGAGCCATCGCCGCTGGATTATCTGGTCCGCTGAGTTTTGGGTATGGACCCTTACG
>JAFMCG010000190.1 GCA_017857895.1 Burkholderiaceae bacterium
TGTTCCAGTCCCGCAAGCAATGGCCGCACCGGTCTCAAAACTCAATTCTTCGGGCAGCTCGACCAAAGTAGTTGCCGGGCACTTCATATAGCGCGCGTGCGCACCGTGTCCGGTGAGGCCATAAACCTTATCAACGCCGTCAACACAAAGTTGCATCCAACCCGTGGCGCAATGGGGACAGAATCCGCAACCTTTGTAATGGTGAACCATGACACGTTGCCCAATGTAGGCCTGGCCAGGCTTCACATTTTTACCCAAAGCAATAACCACACCACAAGGCTCATGACCAGCAATCACGGGCGTCGGATTTTTAAAACCCAGTTCGCGCGCCGCTTGTCCGGGTGCGGCTCGATAGAATTTCAGATCACTGCCACACATCCCCGATGCTTTGATTTCCAACACCACCTCATCAGGGCCGGGCGTGGGATCTTCAAAATCCTGAAACGCCAATTGTCTATTACCAGCAAATACGACGCCTTTCATACCGCCTCCTATTGATACTTCTTTTGTTGTCTCTTTGGTTGTTTTTTCAGTTAGGGGTTAACTCAACATGAGTGGATGACTCGAAATGCTTTATGAAAAAACACGTTTTATGGCTTTACTAAAATCACAAATCACGTGCGAATCGCATGCGCAACATTCATACTTTTAAAAACCAATCGGACCAACTTAAAGAAACCTCTTGACGGTGCGCAAGGCATTTATTACCAAATAAAATCAACAACTTAAAAAATATTCAGCCAACAGTAAATATATTTTCCCGTTAAAACGCTCATTTGGATTTGATTGACATCTGGCTCACACCATCGCTGGACACTAAGACATTTCTTACTGACAATAGCAGTGAGTACGCCAAACTTCAATTAATTTGCAAAGACTCTGAATAATCGAATTGGCATAGGTTAGGAATGCACTAAATCAATGGCTTTTAAACCATAGTTTGACCAAACCGCTTGGAGAGAAGATGGCTGATGTCAACTTTATCGACACCCCAAAAAGACCAAAAGTATTGTTCAAAGTCGTTTCGGCCCGTCAATAGGGACCTGACCATCCCCACTTTTTATGACTGGTCATTTGACTTATGAAATCGATCGCACTTGACCAACCGGCTCATGACAATCATTTCAACCCATCAAACGATCAAGATGGCTTGATGTTGAGGGTAAGAGAGCGATTTCTGTCGCCCTCTTTAAATAGACCCAGTTGCTCAGTGCCGGTATTAATGGGTGATGCTTGACAACAAATGGAGACCGGCGTGACCTTACACCCCAAAATTGCAGACCTATTGGCATCCATTCAAGCCAGCGGGCGCCCTAGCTTTCATGAGTGCTCGCCCGAACAGGCGCGAGAGGTGATGGCCGCTAGCGCGGCCGCTCTGGGCGATGGTCCTGCTGTGCATGGCGTCTCGTCCATTGACGTGCCGGTTCGATGGGGCAGATTGCCCGCCGCGCTTTATCGCAGCGGACCCACTGAGTCCGGTCTGATCGTCTACTTACACGGTGGTGGTTGGTGTTTGGGCACCTTGGCCGAATTTGATGCTCTCGCGCGCCTACTCTGCCAACACAGTCAATGTGCGGTTTTGTTGCTGGACTATCGATTGGCACCAGAGCATCCCTATCCCAGTGCCCTCGAAGACACGATCGACAGCATTGAATGGGCCCATCAAGAACGCGAGTCACTGGCCGGCTCGGCAGTGCCTTTGGTGATTGCGGGTGACAGTGCCGGTGGCAACTTAGCAGCTATTGCCGTTAATGCACTGAATCATCGCATTCCAATTGCCAAGCAGTTGTTGGTTTACCCAGTCACAGATTGTGATTTTGAGACGGATAGTTACAAACAATTCAGCGAAGGCTATTTCTTATACAAGCGCGACATGCAATGGTTTTTCGAGCACTACGCACCGGGCGCCGACTGGACCGATAAACGTATCTCACCCCTGCGCGATGAGAATCTAAAATCACTGCCTTCGACTTGGATTGCCATTGCTGACCACGACGTGCTTCGTGATGATGGTGTTCGCTACGCCCAAGCACTCGAAGCCAACGGTATTGATGTAGAACTGCGGGTTTATGCCGGCATGACACATGGCTTCATCCGAATGGCCAATCTCATTGATGTGGCCCACCAAGCGGTGTGTGACATGGCGATTGCTGCACGCAACGCGTGCCTAAAAACCACCCAAATACCAGACTAAAGACACAGAGGAGAAAACGATGACTGCACCCCAATCGACCCAGCAGTATGACGTGATTGTCATTGGCGCAGGCTTTGGTGGCATGTACGCACTGCATCGCTTGCGCAAACTCGGCTATCGGGTTCGAGTGCTCGAGGCAGCCGACGGCGTGGGTGGCACGTGGTACTGGAACCGTTATCCAGGGGCGCGCTGTGATGTCGAAAGTCTTGAGTATTCATATTCATTTGACAACGACCTACAGCAAGAGTGGGAATGGCCTGAGCGGTTTTCTGCGCAGCCTGATATTGAAAAGTACGCCAACCATGTGGCCGATCGCTACGATTTAAGAAAAGACATTCAGTTCAACACTCGCATTGAATCCGCTGAGTTTGACAATGACATGGCCACGTGGGCCATTCGGGCAGTTGACGGTGACACATTTACCGCACAGCACTTGGTACTGGCTGTTGGGAACCTATCGCTGCCACGAGTGCCCAATTTTCCGGGGCTTGATCAATTCAAAGGCCGTTGGTTTCACACCGGCCAATGGCCCAAAGAAACCATTGATTTTTCCGGCCGAACGGTTGGTGTGATTGGCACAGGCTCGTCAGGCATACAACTGATTCCCATCGTGGCTCAACAAGCCAAGCATCTGTACGTGTTTCAGCGCACCGCCAATTACAGTGTGCCCAGCATGAACCGGCCACTCACGCCCGATGTGGCGATGCCACACAAGGCACAGTACCCCGCGTGGCGCGAACGCGCCAAAGAGACGCCTTTTGGTATTGCTGGACATGCGCCACCGGAGAAGTTTGCCGCTGACGATGGGTTTGAGGAGCGTCAACGCCTGTTTGAAACCAAGTGGAAGACCGGTGGCAACATCAGCTTTCTCTATGCCTACAAAGACTTGCTCACCGACCAGGCAGCCAATGACTTGGCGTGTGAGTTTG
>JAFMCG010000050.1 GCA_017857895.1 Burkholderiaceae bacterium
GACCCCACCCTTATTCTCTACGGTATCGATTTGGCCACCTGGCCAGGTGTCTTTCATGCCAGCACGGTGTTTGTTATCGCCACCTTTGCCATGCTGTTGTTTGCAGCGGCTACCCAAGGCTACTTCTTAGCGCCTTCTCGCTTGTGGGAAAGTGCTGCATTATTGCTCGTGGCTTTCACACTTTTTGTTCCAAGCTTTTGGCTTGACCGCATACAAGCCCCTTTTGAACAGAAACCACCGGTCACGCTGGCGCAAATGGTGGATCAGCTTGAACCGGGCGCGCGACTGCGGTTTGTGGTTCAGGGGCCTTCTTTCACCACTGGCGAGCCAACGAGCCTAACCGTCTCGCACGTGGCAGGCCCCAGCGACCCCAGCACAAAGCGCTTAGAGGGTGATGGGCTCATCATGCTGCCTGAGCAAGATCGCTTGTTTTTGGATGAGCCCGTGTTTGGCTCCAAGTTTCAAGAGCAACTTAAAAACTTTGATTTCTATTTAGACAATCGCGTTGAAATCACCGAGGTGATGGTGGCGGCAGACCGTCTACCCAAACAAATTTTTTACCTACCTGCCATCTTTCTCTTATTAATCGTGATTGTTTTACAGCGCCGCCGGCAAACCAAGCCCGCGTTTTAGGAAGAGATCTCATGCCAAAAAGCATTTTATTGTCGATCGATTTGTCTGATCCCCAGAGCAGCAATCAGGCACTCAGGGGCGCCTTAAGCTTGCTTGATGAGAAAGACACTTTGCATGTTGTATCCGTGCTACCACCGTTTGGTTTGGCCATGGCAACCGGCGCTTTGGGCAAAGACTTTGAAAAGAAAGCCCTTTTAGACTTTGGGCATGCGCTTAAGCAATGGACACTAGAAAAAGTACCCGAATCTGTTAATGCTCGCCCCCACGTTTTGCACGGCACGGTATATCATGAAGTCTTAAACGCAGCCGATAAATTGTCGGTGGACGTGATCGTTTTGTCAGCCCACCGCCCAGCGTTTAAAGATTACTTTTTAGGACCAAACGCTGCTCGTATCGTTCGCCACGCCAAACAATCCGTTTACGTTGTTAGGAACTAATTGACATGTCAAACCACATTTTTGGGCGTTCTACCCGTGGGACACTACCCACCGCCGTCAAAGGTGACGGTTGCTACCTGATTGACAGCAACGGCAAACGATACTTTGATGGCTCAGGTGGCGCAGCGGTTTCTTGCTTAGGGCACTCAGACCCCCACGTGCGGCAAGCCATTCACGATCAAATCGAGCAGCTGGACTTTGCGCACACGGGCTTTTTTACCACCGAACCCGCTGAGCGGCTGGCCGATCGACTGATTGAACGGGCACCTGCCGGTATCGATCGTGTCTATCTGGTTTCTGGTGGCTCAGAAGCGGTTGAAGCGGCGATCAAGTTGGCACGCCAGTACTTTTTAGAGATCGGCGAACCATCGCGCCATCGCGTGATTGCACGGCGCCAGAGCTATCACGGCAATACGTTAGGAGCCTTGGCTGCTGGCGGTAACGAATGGCGCCGCGCCCAATTTTCACCATTGTTGGTTGACACCACACACATCTCGCCATGCTTTGAGTACCGCGGCAAACGCGATGACGAAAGTCAACATGATTACGGTCAACGGGTTGCCAACGAACTTGAGCAAGAAATCCTAAGGCTTGGCCCTGACTCTGTCATGGCCTTCATTGCAGAACCTGTTGTCGGCGCCACGACTGGCGCTGTGGCCGCCGTCCCAGGCTACTACAAACGCATCCGTGAAATATGTGATCAATACGGTGTACTGCTGATTTTGGATGAAGTCATGTGTGGCATGGGCCGCACGGGCCATCTGTTTAGCATTGAGGCCGAAGGGATTACCGCTGACATGATTACCATCGCCAAAGGTCTTGGCGCGGGCTATCAGCCCATTGGTGCGTTACTGGCCAGCCAAAAAATCTACGATGCGGTTGCCGCAGGTTCGGGCTTCTTTCAACACGGCCACACCTACCTCGGACACCCGGTTGCCGCGGCAGCTGCCAATGCGGTGCTGGATGTGATGCTTGAAAAGAATCTTTTGGCAAACGTTCGTGAAAAAGGTGACAAGCTCGACGCTGCGCTTCGTGCGGCATTGGGCGATCATCCCAACATCGGCGATATTCGTGGCCGAGGCCTGTTCCGTGGCATCGAGTTGGTGGCTGATCGCGACAGTAAGACGCCTTTTGACCCCGCCATAAAGTTACACGCCAAGATTAAAGCCCAAGCCATGAATCACGGCCTGCTTTGCTACCCCATGGGCGGCACCATTGATGGGCAACGCGGCGACCACATCCTCTTAGCGCCCCCCTTCATCATTGAAGATAAGCAGATCGACGAAGTGGTGAGCAAGCTAAAAAGTGCCATTGAAGGAGCGCTAGCGAGCTTGGACTTGTCAACTAATCCCTCGGGGTCAAGAGCGCACGCACTCGCTTGAGGTCTTCCCAAGCGAGTCGCTTATCTGTTGGACGTCGTAGCAAATAGGCGGGGTGATAGGTCACGACCACCGGTATGGGGTTCTCACCGGTAGTCACCACCTGTGTTTCTTGGCGCAATTTCTGTAGCGGTTCTTTGGTGCTGAGCAAGGCGTGTGCAGCAAAGCGCCCCATCGCCAACACCACGGTCGGGCGCAACAATTCAATTTGCCGTAACAAGTAAGGCGAGCAAGCCGAGATTTCGTCTTCGCGGGGATTGCGATTGGCCGGTGGGCGGCACTTCACCATATTGGTGATAAACACTTGCTCAAACCGATCCAACTGAATTGCCTGCAGCATATTGTCGAGCAATTGCCCCGAACGCCCAACAAAAGGGCGACCCTCGATATCTTCATGTTCACCAGGTGCTTCACCAACAATGAGTACGCTAGGCTTGGCACTGCCTTCGCCGGCAACCGCATGCGTGCGTTGCTCGCACAAGCTGCAGGCTTGGCATACTCGGATCATCGCCTGCAATTGTTCCAAATCTTGATGTTTGACGGACTCACCCATGTGACTGGACTGCCGCGCAATGGTGGGCACAGGCGATTGCGACCCAACGCGTTTTTGGGGCTTCTTGAGCGCCTCAAGGGCTGCTTTTAATGCCTCTGGTGCCGGTGCCACAGGCGCTTGATCGATCGTCGCTGAAGGGTCAGAAGACACTGCTTGGACTTGAGTTATTTGTTCAGGCTCAATCGATGGCGTCGGTGCCGATTGTGGTGCCGCTTCTGTCACGATCCACGGCACATTAACGCCCATGGCCGACAGCCATGCGTGTTGCATGGCAGAAACTGGCACCTGCAAGACAGGTTTGCGCGACACAGACATGGGGGTGGTGTGTTTAACCATAGGGTTTATCAAGTCTCACCGATCCGTCGAGACATCACAATAGCATCCTCTCGTTGGCCGTAGGCCGCTGGATAATACGCTTTGCGCCGACCAATCTCAGTGAATGATTGCTGGGCGTAAAACGCCAGTGCACGTGTATTGGATGGCCTGACTTCTAGCAGTACTCGCCCCAAAGCCCACATTTCGGCATGGCGCTCGGCCTGACTCAAAAGCATTGAACCCACGCCACTGCGACGCGCGTCACTGGCCACCGCAATCACCAAGATATGCACTTCCTCGATGGCTAGCATCGCCACACAAAAGCCAATCAACTGGCCCTCGCGCCGGATGACCCAGGCGGGATAATTCGCCGCCAGTGCATCCTCAAAATGACGACGGCTCCACGGAAAGGCTTGCGATTGCAGCTCAAGCTCAACGACAGCTGACAAATCCTGTACCGACATCGGCAAAATGAGGTCAGTGGCCGCGGACGCCACTTTGGGGTTCCCGCCTGCGCCTTGATTCCTTTCTGCTGTCGTAAAAGCCACCTTATCGCGCAAATAAAGGGGTAACGCTCGCTCAGGCGCGACCGTTTGTCCCGCCTGCCAACGGCTAAGCGCCACTGAGGCGATGTGATGCGCCCTCGGTAGCGCCTGTTCATCGCGCCAATTAATGGACATGGCCTTGAAAGCAGCCAAGGTTTCGATGGGCAGACAACGAGAAACCACTTGCCATCCTTGCCCCACGAGCTCAGCCTCTACTTGAGCGCCGACAGCGCGGCGCCAATAGTACAGACGTGGCGCAATAAAACGCTCAATATCTGCCGCACCAATCAAAATCGGTGACTGCAGCTCTTTTAAATCAGGCCCATACACTGCAAAATAAATTTCATCCATCCGGGCATCTAAGGCAACCAGCGTCAAGCGTGGTTGTTCCTGTGCAAAACCAGCGGCTACTGCCAATAGTGAATTGACCGGTACCAGTGGCAAATCTAAGGCGTAGGCAATTGACTGGGCCATGCTGCAGCCCAAACGAATCCCAGTGAATGCCCCTGGGCCCTGGCCAAAGGCCACCAAACCGAGGTCATGGCGTGAGATGCCCGCCCGCGTCAAGACAGCATCGATCAACGGAAGTACACTCTGAGCATGACCTGGCGTTCCCTGAATGCACTGCTCATGAAAGAGAGTCGGTGTTTCAGAGGATTGCGCCAGTGCAATGCTACAGACAGGAGTGGAAGTCTCAATGGCCAAAATCGGTTTCATGGTTAGATTGTAATGAACCTTCCACTGAGCTAGTCGTCATACCAGTACTGTCCTCACTAAAAGAACGTTATTACGATGATGTTGCATACACAATCCAGTGCCAAACGCCGCTCGGGTGCCAACATTCTGGTGGTCGACGATGACCCGCGACTGCGGGATCTATTGCGCCGTTATTTGACTGAACAGGGCTTTCAGGTCTTCGCGGCTGAAGACGCCGTGTCGATGGATCGCGTTCGGGCTATTGAACGTCTGGACTTGATCGTGCTTGATGTGATGATGCCCGGCGAGGACGGCATGAGCGTATGCCGGCGCTTGCGGCATGCCAATGACCAGACACCTATCATCATGTTGACCGCCAAAACCGAAGACATGGATCGCATCCGCGGCTTAGAACTCGGTGCTGATGACTATGTGGCCAAACCCTTTAACCCTCGCGAACTACTGGCTCGCGTCAACGCGGTTTTACGGCGCAACAAGACCATCGAACACCCGGCAGGCCCTAGCCATGAGAGCGAAATCGTTGCCTTTGGCCCCTACGTTTTGAATTTGTCTAAGCGCACGCTTCAACGCAATGGACAAGATGTGCCGATCACTAGTGGCGAATTCGCGGTTCTGAAGGTATTTGCTCGGCAACCCCGCGTGCCGCTGTCTCGCGATAAGTTAATGGAATTGGCCAGAGGCCGAGAATACGAGGCGTTTGACCGTAGCCTAGATGTCCAAATTTCTCGACTACGTAAATTGATCGAACCCAATCCTGCTAAACCCATTTACATCCAAACGGTTTGGGGCCTGGGCTACGTTTTTGTGCCGGATGACGACGTCTGAACCCCGGTTAGGTCTATTTGCCCGGACCTTTTTGCTGCTGGCTTTGCTGATGCTCGCAAGCCTTGGGGCGTGGCTACATGTTTTTTACACCCTAGAACTCGAACCTCGGGCCGAACGCGCTGCGACCCAAGTGATTCGCTCGGTTGAACTCAGCCGCACCGCACTAACAACCATATCAAACGATCAACGCGCAGCCCTGATTCGTGCCCTTGATGATCAACCCGATGTTCGACTGCGTCTTGCTGAGGCTAACGACACCGTCATCGAGCTACCAAAAGAACAGTATTGGCAAGCTGTGCTTGCACAAATTCGTCTGAAACTGGGCAAGCAAACGCAAGTCGCTGCCGCGCTGGGCCAAGAGGCTGGCCTTTGGGTCCGGTTTCAGGCCAGCAGCCAAGACTACTGGCTGGGTTTGGACATTGATCGAGCCAATCTCGCCACTGGCCCCGAATGGGTCAGTTGGGTGGCCGCCGCCGCCCTGCTGTCTTTAATTGGTGCTGCTGTCGCCGTGGGCTACATGAACCGACCCTTGGCTCGACTGGCCAGAGCGGCACAACAACTGTCTAGGGGGCAGACCCCAAACCCCTTGCCTGAAACGGGTGCCATTGAGATAAGAGAACTCAACGCCAGCTTTAACCGCATGGTCACCGAACTCGAAAATGCCCAAAACGATCGAAATTTAATGCTGGCGGGTATCTCTCATGACCTACGCACGCCACTGGCCCGGATGCGTCTTGAAATCGAAATGAGCACCATGACCGAAGAGCAACGATGGGCGATCGACCAAGACCTATCGCAGGTTGATCGAACCATCGGTCAATTAATGGAATATGCACGACCCGCTAGAAAGCCACCGAGTCGCCCCATTAACCTAGTCGATGTGGCTCAAGACATCGTGCACCAAGAACAGTCCCACCAAAGCCAGGTTGGCTTAACGTTCAGCGTCAAAGCGCGTGGTGGGACTTATTGTTTGATCGACCAGCAAGATTTTTCGCGCTGCTTACTGAACTTGATTGAAAACGCCCGTCGTTATGGCGCAACCAAAGAGGGTGATAGCATCATTGAAGTGGTGGTTCAAACACGAAACAATCGACTCTACGTTGACGTGCGTGACCGTGGTCCAGGCATTGCACCTGAAGATATTGCGCGCTTGATGCGACCGTTTTCTAGGGGTGACGCCGCGCGTACTGGCGGGACAGGCGCCGGTCTCGGGCTGTCTATTGTCGAACGCCTAGTCAGTCCTGCCGCAGGACGACTCAGGCTACTGCAGCGTGAGGGTGGTGGACTGACCGCCCGATTGGACTTACCGCGGACAAGACGCGCACCTCAAAAGAAATGAGGCTGGGCTCAGGCAACGCCTGAGGTGCCTTGAAGCAAAACCACTGCCGTCACTGCAATACCCTCTTTGCGCCCCAAAAAGCCAAGTGATTCGTTGGTTTTCCCTTTGATGTTTATAACGGCATGAGGCACGCCCAAATCTTGAGCAATGTTCTCAATCATCGCCGCCACGTGTGGTGCAATCTTTGGCGCTTGTGCATGGATCGTTGCGTCGAGATTCACCAAAACCCAATTCGCCTTTTGTACCAAGGCGTATGCATGGCGCAGCAGCACCCGACTGTCCGCACCCGCAAAAGCTGGATCCGTATCTGGAAAATGTCGGCCAATATCACCCAACCCAGCCGCACCCAGCAACGCATCTGTGATGGCATGCAACAAGGCATCAGCATCGGAGTGCCCAAGCAAACCATGGGTATGCGCAATCGTGACACCACCCAAAATCAGGGGGCGATCGGGCACCAACTGGTGAACATCAAAACCTTGCCCGACTCGGATTGCTAACGTGTTTACAGCCATCTCCGAACTCCCTCAAAATCTTCAGGCCAAGTGACCTTGTGGTTACTCAAGGTGCCCTCCACAAGCAATGGCTCGTCACCCGCCCACTCCATGGCACTGGCCTCGTCGGTGACTGGATGCCCCGCTGTGATCGCGCCAGCAAGGGCTTGGCGTAAAAGACCCACCTGAAACATTTGCGGTGTCTGAGCCAGCCATACCCGCTCTCGAGCGAGTGTTTGCTGGACGCGTGGACCCATTTCACCCTCACTCGCCAGTTTGACAGTGTCCGTAGCCGCCATTGCCAAAAGTCCACCCCGATTGGCGCTTAGGCAAGCGTCTATCAAGCGGCTGAGTGCAACTAAGGGTAGCCCAGGGCGTGCGGCATCGTGAACCAGCACCCAGTCTTCTGATCTGAAGAGATCATGCGCCAATGTTTGCAAGACAGTCTGCGCACGCGTGGCCCCCGCGCTCGGCGACACGATTACCCGAGGCTCCTTTTCAAACAAAGCAGAGGCTTGTGTGTCACCGTGTTGCACGCCCACCACGACCCGCTCAACACGCGAATCCGCCAAAAGGCGCTGCACGGTCCAGACAATCATCGGCTGTGATTTGATCAGCCGATACTGTTTTGGTGATTGATCCTCATCACTGAGGGCACGAGCCCCAACCCCACCAGCCGGCACTAGTGCAATTAATCGACGCCCAGCGGTGATATGGGGGATCACTTGTTCGGTTTTAAGGGTTTGGGCAGCAGATGTCATCCCAAGATTTTATAATCAACGTTTCATTGATGCCTAATCTTATGTCCTCTGTTGCAAATCCCGACGCCAAATCGCTTATCTCTCGTCTAAAACCAGGACAGAGACATGCACAGCCTTACCCACCTGGGTCGGCGGCTGCTTGGCTCTTGGCTGACTTGGCAATACAAGCCAAGCAGTTGGTTTTGATTTTGACAGCCGATCCCTTGCAAGCCCAACGCTTGGCTCATGAAATAGGGCTGGTCAACCCGAGCCTAAGAGTGAGGATGTTGCCCGACTGGGAAACCCTGCCCTATGACGGTTTCTCACCCCACCAAGACCTGATTTCAGAACGGCTGCGCACTTTGCATGCCTTGCAGCTCGATGAGGTTGATGTACTGACCGTGCCGGTAACAACCGCGCTCTATCGCTTGGCCCCGCCAAGTTTCTTGGCTGCTTATACTTTTTCTTTTAAACAAAAAGACAAACTTAACGAAGCCGGTCTGCGCGATCAGCTGGTGCTGGCCAACTACACCCACGTGACGCAAGTCACGGTGCCAGGCGAATTTTGTATCAGGGGCGGGTTGATTGATCTCTTTCCCATGGGCTCAGTGCTGCCGTATCGGCTTGACTTGTTTGACGACGAAATCGAATCCATCAAGACCTTTGATGTCGACACCCAACGTAGTCTTTATCCTGTGCCCGAGGTTCAGTTGCTGCCTGGGCGCGAGTTTCCGATGGATGAGACAGCTCGTAATCGATTCAGATCCACATTCCGAGACCGCTTTGAGGGTGACCCTTCGCGCGCACTGCCTTATCGTGATATCGGCAACGGCATTGCGTTTGCCGGCGTGGAATACTTCTTGCCGCTGTTCTTTGACGAGACCGCCACACTTTTTAATTACTTGCCATCACAAGCGATATGCGTCACTGATGGTGACTTAGAATCTGCAATTGGTCGGTTTTGGGATGACACAAAAAGTCGCTACCAATTCCTCAAAAGCGATGCCGAACGGCCCGTTCTGCCCCCAGACGCCTTGTTTCTGCAAACTGAGCAGTTGTTTGAACACATCAAAGGGTTTGCCCGATTAGCGCTCACGCCACCCAGTGAAGCGACTGCTGTTTCCGACAAACAGTCGCTGGCTTATCAAGTGGTACCCGATGTTGGCGTTAATCGGCGTGCCGACGACCCCCTGCAGAAGCTACGCGAATGCTTGGCACAGCGGGCACCCAAGCAACGGGTGGCGCTGTGCGCTGATTCGCACGGTCGGCGTGAGACGATCACGCAAATGCTGGCCGAACATGACATACACCCAGACAGTCCGATCGAGTCTCTTCAAGAATTCCTGGCATCAGATTCGCTATTTTCTGTTGTGGTCGCCCCTTTTGATGCGGGGTTCATCTCCGTTGCCGACCGCTTGATCTTGCTCACCGAGGGCGACCTTTACCCCGGTCACGCAGGGCCTTCGCGGCGCACACAAAAAGAAAAGGGACGTACCAGTGACGTTCACGCCATGGTGCGCGATCTCGCTGAGTTAAGGGCGGGTGACGCTATCGTGCATGCGCAGCACGGCGTTGGGCGTTACTTGGGTCTCATGAATATGGATCTTGGCGATGGTGAGATGGAGTTTTTACATCTCGAGTACGCCGGTCACAGCAAACTTTACGTGCCTGTCTCGCAACTACACGTCATTGGTCGCTATAGCGGTGCTGACCACGAAACAGCGCCGTTACACCAACTCGGGTCTGGACAATGGGAAAAAGCCCGTAAGAAAGCTGCCAAACAAGTCAGGGATACCGCAGCCGAACTGCTGGATTTGTACGCTAAACGTGCGGCCAGACAAGGTCATGCCTTTAAGTTACCCGTTGGCGATTATGAGCTGTTTTCTGAAGGGTTTGGCTTTGAAGAAACCCCCGATCAAGCCGCGGCCATTGCAGCAGTGATTGAAGACATGACCGCCGGACGGCCCATGGATCGTTTGGTGTGCGGTGACGTTGGATTCGGTAAAACAGAGGTTGCACTGCGGGCGGCTTTTATGGCCGTTTCAAACGGCAAACAAGTCGCTCTGCTTTGCCCCACGACTTTGCTGGCCGAACAACACGCCCAAACCTTTGCTGATCGGTTTGCCGATTGGCCTGTCAAAATTGCTGAATTGTCTCGCTTTCAATCAGGCAAAGAAATCACCAAAGCCTTGGCAGGCATCAACGATGGCACCGTCGACATTGTGATTGGCACGCACAAAGTCCTGTCAAAAGATGTGAAATTCAAGCGTATCGGTTTGGTTGTAATCGATGAGGAGCATCGCTTTGGTGTTCGCCAAAAAGAGGCCTTAAAAGCGTTGCGAGCTGAGGTCGATGTTTTAACGTTAACGGCTACACCCATACCGCGCACGCTGGGTTTGTCCCTCGAAGGTCTGCGCGACTTTTCTGTGATCGCAACCGCCCCTCAAAAACGCTTGGCCATCAAGACCTTTGTGCGTCGTGAGGACAACAGCGCCATCCGAGAGGCATTGTTGCGCGAACTCAAGCGTGGCGGACAGGTGTATTTCTTACACAATGAAGTGCAAACCATTCAAAACCGACGTGCACGCCTCGAAGAACTGGTGCCTGAAGCGCGGATTGCGGTGGCTCACGGCCAAATGGGCGAGCGTGAACTTGAACAGGTCATGAAAGATTTTTACCAACAGCGCTTTAACGTGCTGCTGTGCACAACAATCATTGAGACTGGCATCGATGTTTCAACGGCAAACACCATCATTATTCACCGCGCCGATAAGTTTGGTCTGGCTCAACTGCACCAACTGCGTGGGCGAGTTGGACGCTCTCATCACCAGGCCTATGCTTACTTGCTAACGCCAGGCGAAGAGGCCATTACCAAGCAAGCCAAAATGCGGCTAGAAGCCATTCAGGCGATGGAAGAACTGGGTTCTGGTTTCTTTTTGGCCATGCATGACCTTGAAATCCGAGGCACGGGTGAAGTCTTAGGCGAATCACAGTCTGGCAACATCCAGGAAATTGGCTTCTCAATGTACAACGACATGCTCAATGAGGCTGTCAGGGCACTGAAAGCCGGTGAGGAACCGGATCTAGAAGCACCATTTGCCATCGGCTGTGAGGTAAACCTGCACACGCCAGCGTTACTACCGAGCGAATACTGTCCAGACATCAATGCTCGGTTAGGCATATACAAGCGCCTATCGAATACCCTCGAAATTGATGATTTGATCATCATTCAAGAAGAACTGGTTGATCGTTTTGGCAAATTACCGCCAGCCGCACAAGCGTTACTGGCGACTCACCGCTTACGAATTAACGCGGCACCGCTTGGCATTCAAAAAATAGACGCCACCGACGAACAAACCTTGATCCACTTCAAGCCGACCACCACGGTAGAACCCTTGCAGCTGATCGACTTGGTGCAATCACGAAAAAATGTACGATTCTCTGGGCCAGATAAAATTCGCCTTGACATCAATCACGCTGACATCAAGGCGCGTACAGATGCCATACGCGCTGTGCTAAAAGAACTCAGCCCCAGCAAACAAACCACAAAAGGTACCGCATGACCACTCACCTGATCTTGCAATCACCAGGACTTGATTTGGCTTTGATTGACCAAACCGCTGCCCTCTGTGAAGCCAATGGCACAAAGTGGATTAGCAAGTCAGCTGCCCGATTGATGGATGTGCAATCTGATCCCGACACACGAGCAACGATAACGGCATGGGCTGAAAACAAGCACCTTGATGTTGCTTTTGTTCAAGCCGATGCGCGTCTAGATAGCTGCAAGGTCTTGGTCATGGACATGGACTCGACGCTCATTAACATCGAGTGCATTGACGAAATCGCCGCCTATGCGGGTCTTAAAGCTGAGGTTGCCGCCATTACTGAACGATCCATGCGCGGTGAAATCACCGCGTTTTCAGATAGCCTGAAACTGCGCGTGGGTTATTTGGAAGGTCTTTCAAGTCGTGCATTAGAAGCCGTTTTCTCTGAACGCTTGGCACTTAATCCCGGTGCAGAAAAACTGATCAATACCGCCAAACAAGCAGGCCTGAAGACTTTGCTGGTTTCGGGCGGTTTTACTTTTTTTACCGAACGCTTGAAAGAAAAACTAGGGTTGGATGCCGCTCATGCCAACACGCTTGACATTGATGCTCACGGAAACCTGACCGGCCAAGTTTCAGGGCGCATTATTGATGCGCAGGGTAAGGCTGACATTTTGGCTGAATTTGCAGCCACACATGGCGCCAGTGCGGATCAAATCATTGCCGTTGGCGACGGTGCCAATGACCTGAAAATGATGGCCATGGCGCATTACAGCGTGGCATACCGTGCGAAGCCTGTGGTCAGGGCCCAGGCCAACTATGCCCTGAACGTGAGCCCGCTTGACGGCATTTTGAACTGGTTTGGTGACGTTTAGTTTTTGAGTAGATAACGGTAAACGAAACCGGGAAATCCTAGCACCATGAAAATGCAAAGATTGACGACATAAAACTCCCAGCCGCGAGGAAAGGGATTGACCAGTGCCGTCTCGAATGCATATGCCACTAGCCCAACAATCACGTACCAGGCAAAAAGCTCGCCCACAATCATAAAAGGTGGTTTCTTAACGATGCGCTTTAACGGTATCAACGCCATCAAGCGTTCATTTAGAAACGGTAGATTCGCCATGGCAAAGGCCAAAGCGATCAACAACCAAATCGCAACACTCTGATTAAACATCTACCCACTCTCTAGAGAAAAGAGCTACGTATCACGCTCAAGCAAAGTGCAATGAGGCCGCCAGGTAGCAAGCCGAGCACAATAATGAGCCCCACGTTCAACGACAAGACTGTCGCTGACCCAACCGATAGATTATTGACCACTCTATCGGGTGAAGGTTCATCGAAGTACACAACCTTGACGACTCGCAAGTAGTAGAAGGCACCAATGAGTGCAAACATCACTGCCACTATCGCCAACCAAATCATGCCAGCATCAATAACAGCCTGTAAAACCATCAGCTTTGCATAGAAACCCACGAGTGGCGGAATGCCTGCCAATGAAAACATCAAAACCAGCAAAACACCGGCAACAATCGGGTTGCGCTTGTTCAAGCCCTTTAGATCTTCAATGTTTTCACATTCAAAACCCTCATGCGAAAGCAGCAAAATAATACCGAAAGTACCCAGTGAGGTCAGTACGTAGGTGATGATGTAAAAAAGTGAAGCGCCGTAGGCAGCTTCGTCTACCGCCACCACACCGTCCACAGAACCGGAGGCCAAGCCAAGGAACACAAAACCCATGTGCCCGATAGTTGAATAGGCCAACATCCGTTTGAAGTTCGTCTGCATGATGGCTGTCAAGTTACCAATAACCAGCGAAAGCACACCCAAAATCATCAACATGGGCTGCCAGTCAATCGTCAAATCACCGAGTGCCGTCACCAAAAGTCGCATGGTGATTGCGAACGCCGCAATCTTTGGGGCAGCTGACAAGACCAAAGTAACAGCCGTTGGTGCACCCGCGTAAACGTCGGGAATCCACATGTGGAAAGGCACAGCACCGAGCTTGAACGCCAGACCAGACACCAAAAATACCAAGCCAAATACCAAAGCCATCTTCATATCGGTTCCGGCAGCAATTCGCTCGCTGATAATGGCCAGATCCAACGATCCTGTCGCGCCATAAATCATTGACATACCGTACAACAAGAAACCTGAAGCCAATGAACCTAAAACAAAAAACTTCATGGCGGCTTCTGTCGCTTGCGCATGGTCGCGACGAATCGCAACCAAAGCGTACATGGCCAAAGACATCAGCTCCAGCCCAAGATATATGGTCAGCAGGTTACCGGCTGAAATCATGACCATTTGCCCGAGCAAGGCAAACAAGATCAGTACATAAATTTCACCACCGCGCAGCATATCGCGGCACTGGATGTATTCGCGTCCGTAAACCAAAGTCAATAACACAGCCAGATAGGAAACAATTTTCAGAAGATGAGAAAAACTGTCTGCCACCATCAAACCAAAAAAGCTTGTGCCATTAACACCCGCTGACCACTGCCACCAAGAGAGCATAGTCAGCGCCAGTAATGTCACAATGGACAACACATACGTCACTGTTCGCTTAGGGTCTTTACTGAACGCGTCGAGTAACAGAATGGCAATACCCGCCACGAGAAGAACGATTTCGGGCAGTATCAACGAAAAGTTATATTGTGAATCCATCATGGCAGCTTACAGTTTTGAGATAGCGATGTGATCTAACAGTGCCTGGACAGACACGTGCATCACATCGGTAAAGGGTTTCGGATAAATGCCCATGAAGAGCACCGTAACAGCCATCAAACCCAGCACAAGAAACTCTCGTCCATTGATGTCCTTTAGCTTATTGACCTCATCATTGGCGACGGGTCCAAACAGCACCCGCTTAACCATCCAAAGCGTGTATGAAGCGCCGAGAATCAAAGCAAGGGCAGCCAGTAAACCAATCCAGAAGTCGTACTGGACTGCACCCATAATCACCATGAATTCGCCCACAAAGCCGCTGGTGCCTGGCAGACCAGCATTGGCCATGGCGAACAACACGAAGAAGGTTGCAAACTTAGGCATACGGTTAATCACCCCACCAAAAGAGGCGATCTCATGGGTGTGCATACGATCATATAGCACGCCAATACAAAGGAACATGGCAGCAGCAACAAAACCGTGCGAGATCATTTGGACAATGCCGCCCTCAAGCCCGATGAAGTTAAAGATAAAGAATCCCAACGACACAAAACCCATGTGTGCGATCGAAGAGTATGCCACCAGCTTTTTCATGTCTTTTTGCATCATCGCCACAAAGCCAATGTAAATCACCGCAATCAACGACAAAGTGATCATCAACCACGCAAGGCCTTGCGAGGCATCAGGTGTGATTGGCAACGAGAATCGCAAAAAGCCGTAAGCACCAAGCTTAAGCATGATGGCAGCCAAAACCACTGAACCACCTGTCGGTGCTTCGGGGTGGGCGTCAGGTAACCAAGTGTGAACGGGCCACATCGGTATTTTGACTGCAAAAGCAGCCAGCAAGGCCAAGAAGACCAGCACCTGTGCTTCGTAACCCATCTTAAGTTGATGCCAATCCAAAATACTGAAGCTGCCCGATGCGCGCCAAAGGTAGATAAACGCCACCAAGGTCAACAGTGAACCCAGTAAGGTGTAGAGGAAGAACTTAAAGGCAGCGTAAACACGATTAGGACCACCCCAAACACCGATGATGATGTACATCGGTATCAGGGTCGCTTCAAAAAAGACGTAGAAGAGCAAACCATCTAACGTGGAAAACACACCAATTAGCAGTCCAGACATGATCAGGAAAGCCGCCATGTACTGCGCCACACGGAAAGTGATCACTTGCCAGCCCGCAATCACCACAATGACCGTGATGAAGGCTGTCAAAATCACAAACCAAAGCGAAATACCGTCAATGCCCAAGTGGTAATTCGCACCCAGTGTTGCAATCCAAACGCTCTTTTCAACAAACTGATAACTCGCTGTGCTGATATCGAACCCGGTGTAAAGCGGAATGGTCACCAAAAGACCCAAAAGCGCTGCACCCAAAGCCAACCAGCGGGTCATTTCTGGCCGGTCGTCGCGACCCACCAACAACAAAAGCAGGCCGGCCACGATCGGCACGAAGATGGACAGCGTGAGCCAAGGAATAGAGGAGGAAACGATCTCGCCAGCCATCATTTATGTACCAAAATAATGTAAGAAATCAATGCCATCAAACCGATGATCATTGCAAAAGCGTAGTGATAAATGAAACCCGACTGAACCCGACGGGCCAACGCAGCAAATGCACCAACCACCTTGGCCGAACCATTCACGCCAATACCATCAATGATTCCCTCATCACCCTTGACCCATAAGAATCGTCCTAACTTTCTGGCCGCTGGTGCAATCACCGACTCGTTAAGCCAATCAAAGTAGTACTTGTGATCAAGCACGGGTTGCAAGAAAGACAATGCATTTTTAATTTTTGCTGGCATCGCAGTGTTGTGCACGTAGCAGTACCAAGCAACCACGCCACCACCCAAAGCGGCGTAAAAGGGCACGGTCACAAAGGCGTGCAAGCCATACGCCAACCAACCATCCCACTTGGCTGCCAACTCGCGCATGGCATCATGGCCTTCGTGTTGTACTGAATTGAGGTAAGTAAAGAAATCGCCAAATAGCAGCGGACTCACAAAGATGGCACCCGCAATAAGAGAAGGAATGGCCAGCAGAACCAGAGGCAACGTCACCACCCAAGGTGACTCATGCGGTTTACCGTGATGCGCTTCATGCCCTTCTTCAACTGGAGCTTGGTCATAGCGCTCTTTGCCGTGAAACACAACAAAGAAGACCCGGAACGTATAGAGTGACGTCACAAAGGCACCGATCACCACGCAGATGTAGGCAAACCCTGAACCCCAGACTGTGGCATAACCAGCCGCCTCAATAATGTGCTCTTTGGAGTAGAAGCCTGCCGTGAATGGAAAGGCCGATAATGCCAAACCACCCATCAAGAAAGTGATGTAAGTGATGGGCATGTACTTGCGTAAGCCACCCATGTAACGAATGTCTTGGTTGTGATGGACGGCCATGATGACTGAACCGGCTGCCAAGAACAACAAAGCTTTGAAGAACGCATGCGTCATCATGTGGAAAATACCCACAGAAAAGGCCGATGCGCCCA
>JAFMCG010000191.1 GCA_017857895.1 Burkholderiaceae bacterium
CCGCCGCAGCACCAGACTTGATGGTGGCATTGGCTGGTAAAGGTTTGGTGGTGAGTGCTTTGAATCCGAGCCGCTTACAAGGGGCGTCGCTGGCGCTAGATGCGACGTGGCCCGAAGGCACGGTTGGCGTGTTGGCGTGGCGCAGTGACGTTTTGCCACCATTTGTGCGGCTTTTTGAAACTCGGCCGGTTCATCTGGCGGGTGGTCTCGAGGTGTCGGGTCGTGTCACTGTTTCTGAAGGCCTTTTGCTGGGTGCTCGGGCTAGGGTGTCTGGGACTTGCGCACCCAACGGGTTGTTGATGCGAGCGCCAGACGATGAATTATTGATGTGCCGATCTGGGCAATGGCAGCCCACTCAGGTTAGGCGTGATGTTTGGCAAGCTTGCTTGCCGCACCCCCCCGAGCACCCATTTTTTTCAATGGTTGCTGATAAGTTAGTACCGTTGTCAGTTTGGCCCGCGCCACCCGAGCCAGGTTGTCGGTGCACTTCGGGCTACATCCCTCGGTGGGTGGGAATGAACACCCCGTCGGTTGCTGGTATTAGTGTGACTGAGGGATTTCTCTGCGAGAAAAGCTAGGCTCTATAATCACGCCATCCCTTTATTCCTAGCGATGCCAACATGAAAGTTTCAGAGATCCGCCAGAAGTTCTTGCAGTTTTTTGAATCGAAGGGGCACACCATCGTGCCCTCATCGTCTTTGGTGCCCGGTAACGACCCGACTTTATTATTCACCAACTCGGGCATGGTGCAGTTCAAGGATGTTTTTACCGGGCAAGAATCTCGGGCTTACAAGCGGGCAACGAGTTCGCAGAGAAGCGTTCGCGCTGGGGGTAAACACAACGACTTAGAGAACGTGGGCTACACCGCTCGTCACCACACTTTCTTCGAAATGCTGGGTAACTTCAGCTTCGGGGACTACTTTAAGCGCGACGCGATTCAATATGCGTGGGAGCTTTTGACCCAGGTCTATCAGTTACCCAAGGACAAGCTGTGGGTCACGGTTTATCACGAAGATGATGAGGCTTATGGCATCTGGCGCGACGATATTGGGGTGCCAGTCGAGCGCATTATTCGTATCGGTGACAACAAGGGTGCACGCTACGCCTCGGACAATTTCTGGCAGATGGCCGATACCGGACCTTGTGGCCCATGCACGGAGATTTTTTTTGATCATGGCGCTGACGTTTGGGGTGGGCCGCCAGGCTCTCCTGAAGAGGACGGTGACCGTTACATCGAGATTTGGAATTTGGTTTTCATGCAGTTCGAGCGCGACAGCAGTGGCGTGATGCATCCACTGCCCAAGCCTTGTGTGGATACCGGTATGGGACTCGAGCGGATTGCAGCCGTTTTACAGCACGTTCATTCAAATTATGAAATCGACTTGTTTGTGGCTCTTATCAAGGCAGCTGCTCGCGAAACAGGTTGTCAAGATTTGAGCAATAACTCGCTAAAAGTGATTGCTGACCACATTCGTGCTTGCGCGTTTTTGGTGGTTGATGGTGTTATCCCGAGTAACGAGGGGCGTGGTTATGTGCTTCGTCGCATTATTCGTCGAGCGTTACGACATGGCTATAAGCTCGGTCAATCAAAGCCGTTTTTCCATCGATTGGTTGACGATTTGGTTGCTCAGATGGGGCAAGCTTTTCCGGAGCTTCAAGCCAAGGCTGAGCGGGTAACCAAGGTTCTTGAGCAAGAGGAGTGGCGTTTTGGCGAGACCCTAGAAAATGGCATGCGAATTCTTGACTCTGCGCTCAGTGACTTGTCTGAGGGTGACCGTTTGGATGGCCAAACGCTATTTATGCTCTACGACACCTACGGTTTCCCTGTTGATTTAACAGCCGACATCTGCCGTGAACGCCAGGTTGAGGTTGATCTGGCAGGCTTTGAGCAGGCAATGGGTCGCCAACGCGATCAAGCGCGAGCCGCTGGCCGCTTTAAGGCCACTGAGGGTTTGTCTTATAACGGCGATGAAACGGTTTTCTGTGGTTATGAGGAGTTGAGCGTTCCTGCAAAAGTCACGGCCCTGTATCGAGAGGGCTCGCCTGTGGCGCAAATCACTGCAGGCCAGCAGGCCATTGTGGTGTTGGATCAAACGCCGTTTTATGCTGAGTCAGGCGGCCAGGTGGGTGATGCTGGGCTGATTCAAGCCGAACGTGCCGGTACGGTGACTACATTTCAGGTCAACGACACTCAAAAGGTTCAGGCTGGGGTTTTTGGGCATCACGGCGAGTTGCGCCAGGGTCAATTGACAGTCGGCGACACGGTAGAGGCTCGGGTTGACCAAGCGCAACGTGGTAAGACCATTCGCAATCACTCTGCGACACACATCATGCACAAGGCCTTGCGAGACGTGCTGGGCGGGCATGTGCAGCAGCGTGGTTCATTGGTTGATGCACAAAAGACTCGGTTTGACTTCTCTCATGACGCGGCAATGACGCCAGACCAAATCACCGAAGTTGAGAAGCGCGTGAACCAAGAAATTCTTGCCAATGCCACCACTCAAGCGCAAGTGATGGGTTTTGAAGATGCGATCAAGCACGGTGCCATGGCTTTGTTCGGTGAGAAGTACGGTGATGAAGTGCGTGTGCTCGATATTGGTACGTCTAAGGAATTGTGCGGCGGCACACACGTGACCCGCACCGGTGATATTGGGTTGTTCAAAATCATCGCTGAGTCGGGCGTGGCCGCTGGTGTCAGAAGGGTGGAAGCCATCACGGGCGACAACGCCCTGCACTGGGCGCAACAACTGAATGCCACAGCAGCGCAAATTGCGGCCTTGGTGAAATCAACAGTCGGTGGGGCCGCAGAGCGCGTCGCGCAGCTACAAGAGCAACTTAAAGAGGCTGAGCGCGAACTCGAGCAAGTGAAAGCAAAACTAAATGCAGGCGCCGGTGCCGCCTTGGCTGATCAAGTGGTTCAGACGTCCAAAGGTGTGCGCTTGCTGGTTAAGCAAGTCGATGGCGTAGACCCTAAAGCGTTGCGTACCATGGTTGACCAGCTGAAAGATAAGCTTTCCAGTGGGGTAGTCGTGCTTGCCACCGCTGCTGATGGAAAAATAAGCCTCGTTGCCGGGGTGACTGGT
>JAFMCG010000192.1 GCA_017857895.1 Burkholderiaceae bacterium
AGTTGGTTGTCCAAACAGTGGTTTGGTCTTCTGAAAGCGCCGTGACCGCACCGCTTGAGCTGGCGTTTTTGCAAGCAACTGCGGGGGAATCCGCCCGATGTCGGCGATTGCGCTTCGGTGTTAGTAGCGAGATGGTTGTCCTGGCTATGGGGGTGGTGGTGTGTTTGATTGGTGCGGGTTTTATGTGGGTTTCGTTGGGTTGGTGGCCGCAAACAAGTGAGGCCACCGTGCCAGCAGTACAAGCAGATTCAGAGGCGTTGATGCCGTCAGTTTATGTCCACGATATGCGTGATTTGGAGTCCCTTTGGCAGGGGTTGTTGCAACTGCCAGTCGATCCCGATGGTTGGATACTGCAAACCGTGGATTGCGCGCTGATCGTTGATGCTGCGACTTGCCGAGCAGATTATTTGCGTCGTCGTGCCACCACGGATAACGTTATTTTGGGCGCGCGTGCGCCTGAGATTTGGCGCTTAAAACCTGTATCCCTTGATCGGTCGCGCTTTGAAAGTGTCGTTCGTGTTGCTGCCAAACAGTTGCCAGTGCGCACAGCAGAGTCCATCGACGCGCACGAAACGTGGTTGACCACCTTGCAACGACAAAGCGCCATCACACCGAATATCAGTCTTGGGCCTTGGCAGGAAAAAAAACTAGGTGCGGATTCTTTTTTGATCACGCTGCGATCGGCTGAAATCAGCCTTCGTCTGCCGGTGCGTCAATTGTCGCTTTTGCAGTCATGGTCATTACCGGTGTTCTGGCAGAGCGTGCGACTTGACGTCATGCCGAGCGCCACCGTGGATCAGCACAACAGCTATCTCATGCTTTACTTAAAAGGAGAGTTACGTGCGCTTAAATCGAGTGCCTCTTAAGCTGTTTGTGGTTTTCTCATGGGGATTAAGTCCGTGCTCGGTCTTGGCTAGCCCAAGCGAGCTGACCGTTCAAGTCATGGCTAAGATGGAGTCTGATGCGCTCGAGCGGGTGCATCGGCAGGCCACGCAGCGTGCCAAACCGCCACGTCCAGCGCCCAAACTGCTGGCCATACATGGGGTGTTGCCTGTTCTGCAGGCGCAGCTCTGGGTTGATGGCGCGTTTGTATTGTTTCAACAAGGTCAAACCAAGCCGATTGCCGCGCATGCCAGAGGGTTGCGTCTGCACGCCATCCAGCCGCCTTGTGTGTCTTTTGACAACCGAGGACAACGGCATCGTTTGTGTTTGCCGCAGGTCTATCAATGAGGTGGCGTGCGGCTGGCGTTCAGCGATTAACGTTGCAAGACATTACCGCCAAGGCCAGCGTAGAAGCCTGGTCTGAGGCGCACCGAGCGCGTCTCGAATATTGGCGGCCGATATTTGATCGATTATCGATCGCGCCTGGGGAGCTTTCAGATCGTTTCTGCCCCGTTCAGCGGGAAGACTTGACTTGCCAATTGTTGGTGCTTGCTGAATGTGCCGATGATAATGACGTCATGGCATTGTTGCTGGCCATGCGACAAGCTGGTTTTGTGATGACCCAACCCAATGTTTTGTTGGTGCCAGCAGTCGTGCTTGGCGAGGTTAACCGACGCTCGCGTTTGGCCGAGCAACCGCGTTTGGATACTGTTGCGCTACAGACCCCAAAACATGTTTTGTTTTCTCTGTTGGATGACGTTTTGTCGTGGGCGATCCAAGCGGGTGCCAGTGACATTCATCTGACATTGCAAGCGCGTCGCCCGAACGCTGACATTGCTTTTACGGTTGATGGCTGGCTGGTTCGACCAGCGCAATTTCAGGTGATTAAGACTCAGATGCTCAATGAACTGCTGAGTATTGCTTGGATGGGTGTGCGTGGCGGTAATGGAGCGGTGTTTGATCCTGGCCACGAACAGCAGGGCCGACTTGAGCGCTGCGTCAAGGGTCGCGACATTGGATTGCGCTGGGCATCGTTGGTGACAGGTCAGGGGCCTAGCGTCTGCCTCAGGGTATTGAACCCAAAGGGTCGAGAACGGGTGCCGCCCCTCAGTGATCTGGGCTATGCCCGTGACCAATTGGCCATGCTTGAGCGTGCCTGCAGCGGTGATGGCGGCGCTGTGATTCTTGCTGGGATGGTGGGTTCGGGCAAGTCAACAACACTGGCCGCATTGGTGCAAGAGATCCCCAAGACCAGAAAGGTCATCACGCTTGAGGATCCTGTCGAGTACGAGCTAGACAATGCATTGCAGTGTTTGGTAACCAGTCTTCATGAGCAAACGCAACACACGGAACATACCAACGACAGCGACTTAGCCATCAAATTAAAGACCATTAAAAGAAGTGCTGCTCATGATGTGTTAATTGGCGAAATCCGCGATCGATTGGGTGGACAAGCATTGATGGATCTCGTGTTGTCGGGCACAAGCGTCTACACAACGTTGCACGCGAGTTCGGTGTTGCAGGTTTTATTGCGGCTGAGCTCCCCCATGATCGGTGTGCCGCAATCCCTCTTGGCGATGCCAGGGGTACTAAGACTACTGGTTTATCAAGCGCTGTTACCCAAGCTCTGTTTGGCGTGCGCGCTGCCTTTTGAGCAATGGTTGAGCCACGCACCGCTGCGCTGCAGTCTGAATCGAGTGCGCTCGGTGCAGTGGGCTAAACAGTGGTGGCAGTCTTGGATCGCCGCGACAGGGGTGTCGCCTGAATTGGTTCGGTTTCGGCATCCAGCGGGTTGCGTGGATTGTCAAAGAGCCGCCGTGGCAACACTTAATGGTTGTCGTGGGCGATTTATGGTGGCTGAAATGATTGAACCCTCGGCGGATCCTGGGTTTTACGAAGCCATTGGTCGAGTGGGTTTGGCGCAGCAAGTTTCGTCGTGGCAGGCACAACTGTTGAGCGGTGGCGGTTGTGACCTGCAGCACTATCGACCGATTCGTGGCCAAGCGTTTGATTATCTGCAAGCCGGGTGGCTAGACCCCCGCGATTACGAGCGACATTTCGGGGTGATGCCATGACGAGGTTACAACAGCCATTGGCCATCCGTTGGGCAGCATGGCGATTTAGATCACAGCGTGCTGAGTACTACGATTTCTTGGC
>JAFMCG010000051.1 GCA_017857895.1 Burkholderiaceae bacterium
TTGATGGCTGGGCACCTGAAAAATTCGAGCTCAACCAACACGATATCGATGCGGCGTTACAGCAATTGACCGCGCAAGAACTGAAAGACATTGAGTTTGCACAAACGCAAATCCGTAACTTTGCGCAACGCCAACGCCAAACACTACAGGACTTGGAAGTTGAAACCATGCCCGGCGTGGTTCTCGGTCACACCCATATCCCCATGAATGCGGTCGGCTGCTATGTACCTGGCGGCAAATACCCCATGATTGCTTCAGCTCACATGAGCGTGCTGACAGCGAATGTGGCGGGGGTCGCCAACATCACGGCAACCGCACCACCCTTTCAAGGCAAAGCCCATCCCGCCATTGTGAGCGCCATGCACATGGCAGGCGCTCACCGCATTTTGGTGATTGGTGGCGTGCAGGCTGTGGCCGCCATGGCAATCGGTACCGAAAGCATTCCCGCTGTCGACATGCTGGTGGGTCCAGGCAACATGTTTGTCGCTGAAGCCAAACGCCAACTGTATGGTCGGGTTGGCATTGACTTGTTTGCCGGACCCACCGAAACGCTGATCATTGCCGATGAAACGAGTGATGCGCAAATGTGCGCTGTCGATTTGTTGGGCCAAGCTGAGCATGGGCCCAATTCACCTGCCATATTACTGACCACCTCAAAACAGTTGGCAGAAGAGACAATCTTAGAAGTTGAGCGCCAACTCAAAATTTTACCCACGGCCGGTATTGCGCGTGAAGCTTGGGAAAAATACGGTCAAGTGATTGTCTGCGACGACATTGATGAAATGGTGCAAACCGCAGACGATTTGGCCTTCGAGCACGTACAAGTGCTAACCAAAGACCCTGACTACTTTCTCAAAAACATGACCAATTACGGTGCCCTGTTTTTAGGTGCACGAACCAACGTATCATTCGGTGATAAGGTTATTGGCACCAACCATACCTTGCCCACCAAGCGTGCAGCGCGTTATACCGGTGGGTTATGGGTTGGAAAATTCCTAAAAACCTGCACATACCAACGTGTCACCACTGACGAAGCATCGGCTTTGATGGGCGAGATTGGTTCGCGCCTGTGTCACATGGAGAACTTTGCTGGCCACGGCGAACAGGCCAATCTGCGCTTACGCCGTTATGGCCACCAACCCGACCTGCCTTGGTATGAACCCGCGCCCGTGGGCTCAGCAACACCCCATCAATAGTCAAAGGAACAGTGCCCGTGAAATTACCCAGTATGCGAATTGATGGCAAACAAGCCCTAGTCACTGGCGCGAGTCGCGGTATAGGACTGGCCTGTGCCACCGCGCTTGCACAAAGTGGTGCCAATGTTTTGCTGGTCGCGCGTGACGCCATCGCCTTGGACGTGGCAGCCAACGATGTCAGACAACATGCGCCTGATGTAAACATCACCACGCACGCGCTTGATGTCACTGACACCCCTGCCGTGAATGCTTTATTTGAAACTCATGCACCATTTGATATCTTGGTCAACAATGCCGGCACCAACCGCCCAGGACACATTAGAGACACCTCAAACCAAGACATCGACGACCTGATCCGACTCAACCTGGCATCAGTCTTGCACATCTGTCGCGCCTTTGCTCGACAAACCAGAACCGATTGTCAAGGAGCAAGCATTATCAATATTTCTTCTCAGATGGGTTTGGTCGGCGCCATCAATCGTGTGGCTTATTGCGCGACCAAACACGGTGTTGAAGGCCTGACCAAAGCATTGGCTTGGGACTTGGGCGCCGAAAAAATCCGCGTAAATACCATCTGCCCGACATTTGTTGAGACAGACATGACCAAGCGAATGTTCGAAGACGAAACCTTTAAAGCCTCGGTACTGGCAAAGATTGCGTTAGGCGAATTGGTCACCACTGAAGACTTAATGGGCGCTGTGGTGTTCTTAGCCAGTCCCGCCGCAAGAATGATCACCGGCAGTGCCATCGTTGTTGATGGCGGCTGGACCGCAGCCTAGCGCCAACGACTGAGTCATGCCAACGTGTCAAACAAAAGTCCTAAGCGGGGCCGTGCCACCCTTGAAGATGTCGCCCTTGCCGTTGGCATGAGTGTTTCGGCTGTCAGCCGAACATTCACCCCCGGGGCCAGTGTTGGCAAACAATCGCGTGCCAAAATATTGGCGGCTGCTGCGCAGTTGGGCTACCGTCCGAATGCCATTGCCCGTACTCTATCAACCAAGCGCTCGCGTATCGTAGCGCTCGTGGTGAGTTACCTACAAAATCAGTTTTACCCAACCTTCTTGGAACGGATCTCACGTTTGCTTCAAATCCATGGCTTTCATGTCCTACTTTTTGTGAATGAAGAAAACGTGAGCCATGAAAATGAGACTGATGACTTGATTCTGAATATCATGGGTTATCAGGTCGATGGCATTATCTTGGCAAGCTCTTTACTGTCATCTAAGCTCGCCAAATACTGCCGTGACAGTGACACGCCAGTGGTCATGTTTAATCGCATCTCAACGCTCAAGGGCGTGAGCACTGTCGCCTCTCAGAATTACGAAGGTGGCAAATTAGCGGCCCAAACCCTACTCCATGGAAAAGCCAAACGCATTGGCTTTATCGCTGGCTTGGAAGCATCATCGACCTCTTTAGAACGCGAGCAGGGCTTCATCGATTCGCTTAAGCAGAGCGGCAAATCATTATTTGCCCGAGAGGTCGGCCACTACGATTATGAAAAAGCAGCTAGCGCAACCCGCGAAATGTTTGGCTCGAAAAAACATCGCCCCGATGGGCTATTTGTTGCCAACGACCACATGGCGTTCGGTGTGCTTGATGTTTTACGCAACGAGCTCAAACTCACTGTCCCCGATGATGTTCAAGTCATCGGCTTTGATAACGTGCCTCAAGCAGGCATGGGGGGGTACTCGTTATCAACTGTCGAACAAGACTCAGAATTGATGTCGCAAGCTGCTGTCACCACCCTCTTGCAACAAATCAAATCAGGCAATAGCGACAAACCGGAACACATTCGTGTCCCGGTTCGGTTAATTCTTCGCAAAACCACCAATAACGGTTTGTGATGCCGTGACTTTGACGCGACGGCTATGCCTCAGTCCTCAGCGTACTTTTTATCGAATGCCCAAACCCCTGGAAAACCGATCATTTGATTAAAGTCAGCAAAGCTGTACATTGGTGTGGCCTCAGTCACAGTGCCATTTTTTTTCAGGTCACCATAAGCTTGCGCCAAACCGGCCGCGCAGGACAAAAAGCCAGCCGCTGGATGAATCACAATGGTGTAGCCCATTTTTTTAAGTTCTTCAGCTGGCAGAACTGGCGTCTTGCCACCCGTCACCATGTTAGCCAACAAAGGCTTGTCTAACGATTGACACACTTTGGTCATTTCTTCGACTGACTCGGGTGACTCAACAAACAACACATCAGCCCCCGCCTCGCCATAGGCGTGTGCACGAGCGATCGCTTCATCCAAACCCAACCCTGTGCGCGCATCAGTGCGGGCAATGATCAGAAAGTCGGGGTCAGTGCGTGTGTCACAAGCGACTTTGATTTTACGCACCATCTCCGCGACAGGCACCACTGGGCGATTGGGAGTGTGACCGCACTTTTTAGGGAACTGCTGGTCTTCGATTTGAATGGCCGAGACACCTGCTTTTTCGTAGCCTTTAACGGTATGTGCCACATTCAACAGCCCACCATAGCCCGTATCAGCATCAGCGATGACCGGCGTATTGGTCATGTCGCAAAAGCGCGATATCCGCTCAATCATGTCCGTATAGGTGGCAATGCCAGCATCGGGCAGACCCAAATGTGAGGCAACCGTACCGTAGCCTGTGACATAAAGCGCATCAAAACCCATTTGATCAGCCAAATGGGCTGAAATCATGTCATAGATGCCGGGGGCCACGGTTAGCGCCTTACGGCGAATCTTGTCTGCGAATGCTTTGCGACTCATGTTCATTTCTCCAGTGAAGTTAAATACGGGCCTTGGGCTGTTGCAACCAAGGAAACCGCTGCGCCTGTGTTTGCTCAAAAGCCGCAATCTTTTCGCCAAGACGCAAAGTCATGTCGATTTCTTGCGCGCCATTGAGCAGCATATTTTTAAAAAAATCATCCATGGCAAAGTCATACACGTGATCATCAGCCGTGGTTAGTGTTTGCTCATCTAGCTTGACCTGAACGCTTAAATTTTGCGCTAGGCTTTGCAAAACCACTGGCCACGGGTCGGTCAAGCGAATCAGCAATAGGCCATTGTTGGTTGCGTTACCGTAAAAAATATCACCAAAGCTTTTGGCGACAACGACCTTAAATCCATTGTCTAGCAAGGCCCAGACCGCGTGTTCACGCGAAGAGCCACAACCAAAATTCTCACCTGCCAACAGCATCTTGGGCACGTCAATTTCGGCATGAACCCATTGAAGATCAGGGGCTGTATTTTGTGCTTGCTGCTGCAAAAAATCGTGAAACAACAACCCTTTAAAACCTTCTTTGCGCGAGCGATGAAGAAATCGGGCCGGGATAATTTGATCGGTGTCGATATTATCGATGGGCAAAGGGTAACAAGGGCCTTTCAAGTGATTGACGGCTTCAAATCGCATCACAAAATCTCCCTGACATCTGTCAGACGCCCAGTCAACGCGCTGGCTGCCGCAGTCAGGGGACTGGCCAAGTGGGTGCGGCTACCCTGTCCCTGACGGCCCATGAAGTTGCGGTTTGAGGTCGATACGCAGCGCTTGCCAGGTGCTACCAAGTCGCCATTCATGGCCACGCACATGGAACATCCAGGGTTTGCCCACTGAAATCCAGCTTGCTTGAAAATTTGATCTAAACCCTCAGCTTGTGCCTGTTGTTGCACGCTCACAGATCCTGGCACGACCAAAGTAGGCACTTTAGCGCGACCCTTTTGAGCCACCATCGCCGCCAATCGCAGATCTTCTATCCTGCTATTGGTACAAGAACCGATAAAGACTTGATCAACAGCGATTTCTTGCATCGACGTTTGTGGTGTCAAACCCATATAAGCCATCATCGCCTGCATTTGCTCGCGCTCGGCAGTGTCAAGCGCATCCAGGGCAGGCACAAGACCCGTGATAGCAACGGCTGTTTGTGGCGATGTGCCCCATGTGATGGTTGGCTCAAGCATCGACACATCAAGCGACTGATCATGGTCAAACACCGCATCACGATCAGACACCAAGTCGTCCCATGCCTGCTGCGCCCGAGTACCCTCTAGACCGGCCGGCATGAACCGGCGGTCTTGAAGATAGGCTATCGTCGTGGCGTCAGACCCAATAATGCCAGCCTTCGCACCCGCTTCAATCGACATGTTACTGATCGTCATGCGCGCTTCCATCGACAAGGCGTTAATCGCTGAACCAGCGTACTCGATCACGTGCCCAGTGCCACCACGGGCACCAATCTGTCCGATCAAATAAAGAATCAGGTCTTTGGCCGTCACTCCTAGACCCAATTGGCCATCGAGACGCAAACGCATGGCTTTGGGTTTTCTTTGCCAAATGGTTTGTGTGGCTAACACATGTGCAATCTCAGAAGCACCCACACCGAAAGCCAAACTGCCAAATGCACCATGCGTGGCGGTGTGACTGTCACCACAGACGATTAAACTGCCTGGCAACGTGAGCCCAAGCTCCGGACCCACCACATGCACAATACCTTGGTTTGGCGAACCTTGACCGTAACTGCTAAAGCCATGCTTTTGAGCGTTTGAAGCCAAGACCCCGCTCAAGGAAATAACTTTGTCCGATCGATCAATCCCTAATCGGGTAGCAATGTAATGATCTTCCATACCGAAGGTCAGATCAGGTCGACGAATAGACAGGCCGGCTTGGTCTAGAAAATCAAAGCCTTGCGAACAGGCATCATGCACATAATGCCGATCAACATACAACAAGTCGCTGCCATCACTTCGGCTATCAACCACATGCGCAGACCAAAGCTTATCGAGAAGGGTTTGTGTGCTCATGTCAGTCGCATATCATGGCGTGAAATGCAGCCGCGTTGCGGGTGTAGGCCTGTTTTTTTTCATCATATTCTTGGCCCTTAATTCCCCCGCGCACAGCGCCCGCACGATGATCATGAAAGGCTTGTTGCATCAAGGGAGACAGTGGCTGACTGTTTGGCGTGGCGATCCAAGCGCGCAACAAACTGCGTTTTTTCTCGGGCTCGTCATGATCCTCGTAGGCCGTGCGTGAATGCAAAACAACATGGTTATTCAGAATCTGAAAATCACCGGGTACCAAACGCATGTCAAAGGTAAATTCGTCCGATTGGGCGGCCTGGTCAATCCAATCCATGGCAGCGTCTTGAATCGGGGTGGGCGCAGCTGCACCCTCATGCCGATGAGCATAGCGGATGTGGTTACGCGTGTAGCGGCAGCTAAACCAGCCGTGCTCGAAGGCCACCACTGGCGTTCTATAGTATGGCAACTCATCCTCGGCGTGTTCATCTTGACGAGAGTAGTAAAGCGGTACCTCAAGTGCTTGCGCCAGTTCAGGCATTTGCTGCTTTAAGGTTTCAAACAAGGCCCGTGAGGAACAAGCCTTGCTGATGCCGCCTGACTTTGCGTCTTGAATGCACAGCAGGCCAACATAGTCGGAAAAGTCCACATGGAAATCCAACTCAGAATTGGTGTTGTAGCCTCGGCCGCCCGCTGCTCGATAGACGCCACCTGCGTTTTTGACATGGTTAATCAAAGCGCTGTTTTTGCCTTGCGGCCTGAGCACACCCAAATGGTTGGTAAAGCCCCAGTAAAGCTTTTTAATGGACTCCTCATCAAGGCCTTCGATGGGAAATGCCTTCAATACAATCAGTCCAAAACCTTTATAGAGCTGGTCATGAATATCCTGAATCAATTGCTTGATATCTTCAAACGGGAAGTCTGCACCACTGGCTTCTTCAAGCGGTTTTCCAGCGGCGAGAAACGCTGACAACCCTTTACGCAAGCCCGCCTTCTCTGCCTCAGTCACGGGCCTGATCCATTGCGTACTTTGTCTGATGTCTGCAGCAAGCCAAGGCTTGGGTTGCTCGACATCATCAATTACCTTACTCATATCCATGACAACTTTCCCCCGTCGCTGGCCTGCTCCGATCATTTGTCGGTTTAAGGCATCATCATTTTAAAAACTCAACTGATCATCCCACACCAAATGAGGCATTGGCAGACCTTTAAAAAGCGCATCCGACAATTCGGACTCAGGCTTTAGACCTAATTTATTGATCAAAACCAGATTGAGCTGCCTTAAATGTTGCCCCGAGTGCCAAGCCGTGCGTTCCATGTATTCATGCAGAGTTGGCTCGCCATAGTAAACCGTCGGGATCATGCCAAAATCCTGTGCAGGCAATCCTGTTTGAGTCCAGTGCGACAATCGCTTAGCGACTTGCGAGACATATTGGCTGAGCTTTTCTGGGTTGTCACACTCTGTGGGTATGGGGTGCTCGTAGTCTTCAAACACCAACTGATGCTTGTCTTGCAGCACCTTCAAAAACAAATCAATGATCTCGGCGCAGTGACACGCCAAATTACCGTAGCTGCGTGGGCGGCCTGGTAGCTGCTCGCTAAATCGGTCTGCCGGCATTTGAGAAACATAGGCTTTCAGTACGGGCAAAAAGCCTGCCATCCGATCAGCAAGTTCAACTGGCATCAATTTGCCTTCGCTTTGAACAGCAATACCCGCCAAAACATTGACTTGTGCAATCATCTGCCCATCGCACCACTGATCACCCTTGGCTAACACCGGTACTTGCCGAACCCCAAGCTTAGCTAGCGCCTCGAAACCTGCCGAATCATCACGCACGTTCACCGATTCAAACGCTACCCCGTGTCGGGTTAAATGCTCTTTAAGGTTAAGGCAACTTGAACAACCGGGTTGCCAATATACGGTTAACGTGTCCTTATCCATTGACTGCCTCCTTTTGCTTCAGATAGCCCCTGACCAAACGCACCACAAGGGGTAAGAGACTAATCGCCAGAATCCCCAATAAAAGCAAGCTCATCGGTCGATTCAAGAAAATAGAAAGCGACAGCTCGCCAGCGCCCTGATAGGTGCGCATCAATTGTCCATCCAGAATGGGGCCCAATATCAACCCAAGAATGACGGCTATGAGCGGGTAGTCGAACTTACGCAAGACAATGCCAACCAAGGCAAAGACCAACATGATGTAGACATCAAACATCAACAATTTAACGGCATAAGTGCCAATAATTGAGAACAAAGCAATCAACGGAATCAAAACAACCGTTGGCACCTGAATAATCTTAGCGGCATAAAACGACACCAACAAACCAAAGAACAGCAGCATGAATGACGCAAACACTTGCGCACTCATGACGCCATAAAGCAGCGCGGGATTGTCTAAAAAGAGACGTGGGCCTGGAATCAAACCTTGCAGCATGAAACCACCAATCAGGACCGCAGTCGCCAAACCACCCGGAATACCGAGCGAGAGCATCAACGCCAACGCCCCACCCTCAGAAGCGTTATTAGCGGCTTCAGCATTGATCACCCCTTCAGGCTCACCGTTGCCAAAATTAGCCCCGTTTTTAGAATAGCGACGTCCCTCGTTGTAGCTCACCACGCTCGCCACTGTGCCGCCAGCACCAGGCAGCCCGCCAATCAAGACGCCGATCGTACTGGCACGTATCAGCGTAAAAGGGTGTCGAAAGGTTTGTTTAAATCCACGCAGTAACTGCGATAAGTCCTGCCTGCCCTGACTCACATTCGAGGCTGCACTACCGGCGACGTAAGTTCGCTGCAACATCAAGAAAAGCTCAGAAAACCCAATCAAACCAATCAAGGCTGGAATCAATGGTATGCCGTCGAGTAGCTCGTAAAATCCCAGGGTTCCGCGAGTTGATCCGGCTGAGGTCATGCCGATGGTGCCCAACAGCACACCAAAGCCACCGGCAATGGCAGCTTTTAAAAAGCTTTTATGCAAGCTCGCAATCACCGTCAACCCAATCACACCCACCAAAAATAATTCTGGTGGCCCAAAACTCAGCGCAAACTTCACCAGCAATGGCATGATCAAAATCAAAAAGATGGCACCAATCAAATTGCCAACAGCAGAGGACGCCACCGCGAAGCCAAGCGCCTCGTTGCCGCGGCCTTGGCGCGTCATGGGGTAACCGTCTAATCCCGTAACGATTGCTTGGGGCGAGCCAGGGATGTTGATCAGAATGGCTGAAATTGAACTCCCAAAGTTACCACCCGCGTAAATACAGGTCAAAAACACAATAGCAGCCAGCGGCTCCATGCTAAATGTCACGGGCAACATGACACTGATGGCCAATGGTGTGCTGAATCCCGGTATCGCCCCGGTGATTATTCCAAACAACAGACCGAGCACCATCATCAAAATGACTTGCCAGTCTGCCAGTAACGAGACACCCGCCCATAACGAAGAAAACTCAACCATAGATCGCGACCCTAGAAGAAGAACACAGCAACGTTAGATCAACATGCCTTGAGGCATTGGAAATCTAAGCAAGATCGCCATCGTGACGTAAAGAAAGCCAACCACTGCCGCTGGAAGAACAATCGTTAACCAGAAAGAACGGCTACCCAGCAGATAAATGAGTATCGACAAATATAAAAACGAAGATGATACGAAGCCCAAGCGATCAAGTAACAACACGTAAGCCAAGGTGCAAATAGCGAAGGCAATACCATTTTTAATGAAATCGGGATCGACTGGCCCGTCAGGACTCTCAGAAAGCGCTGTTGCAGTAACGTCGTTGGTGGGTGAACCTTGAGTCGATGCGATTGGCACTGAACTACGCAAGGCCTCTCTGACCTTAATCAATATCAGCGCAATCGTTGAGATGGCGATCACCATAAAAACGGGCTGAATCAATAACAAATTAATCGTGCGTGACGGCAGCGCCGACACTTCAAAGTAATAGTAAGCGCTGTACCCAAAAATCAGTAGCAACACGACGATTTCGGCAGTCACTTTTTTAATGGCTGGCATCAAACCCATTGCCGCTTCCCCTAGCAACCAAACCATAAGACCGGTTGCCAACGATACGCTGGCAACCGGTGTGCTTCACTCAAAACGCTGCCTTACTTGCCTTGCAGTGCGTCCTTAAACTCGACGACCACTTCATGCAACTCGCGCACCATCTTGGTCGACTCTTCGGGACCACGGTAACCCGAAATAATTGTCGAGCCTTGCTTCTCCATATACGCTTGGTACTCGGGGCTCTTGAAGTTATTTGCATAACTGGCAACGATCGCTGCGAATGCCTCAGGATTTTTTTCTGCAAACTCTTTTGACACAGCGATAAAGCGGTTATCACCAATGGGCGGGATCTTGATATTAGGATAAGCCTTGGTAATAGGCACCGCATTGGGCCAACCTGGGAATGGTTCTAAAGAAGATACGGCCAAGACACGAACCTTGTCGCCCAACACCATATCGCCGTAGGCCGAGGCCACCATGGCATCGCTGTGACCGCCGAGCAAGTCCGTACGCTGCGTGCCGCCACCGTTAAAGGTAACAACATTGACATCAAGCTTTAGCGCTTTGATGAAAGCCAGACCAAAGAGATAGGTGCCTGACCCAGGCACCATTGAAATCTTCAACTTACCAGGGTTGGCGCGGGCGTCATTGACCAAGTCTTCGATGGTTTTGTACTTGGAGCCAGCTGGCACCGTGATTGATGAGTAGTCACGCTGCTCGATGTTCACAAACACAAAATCATCAAGCTTGAAGTCAGCGCCCTGAGCCACGATATTCATGCTCAGCGTGGGTTGAATACCCGCAAATAAAACCGAACCGTCTTTGGGCGCGCCAACAAATGTGCGTGCGCCAAGCAAACCGCCAGCACCACCGCGGTTCTCGACAACAATCGAAGCACCACCAAGAGATTTTTCCCATTGCGCAGCCAAACCACGTGAGAAGCGATCAACGGATCCACCAGCGCCAAATGGCACGATTAATTTGATATTACCCTTGGGCCATGCCGCAGACTGTTGAGCCATGGCACTGGCCCAAGGCATTGCTGCCAATATTGGGGCGGCGATCAAAGCCTTCGTAAACGAACGTTTCTTGTTATCCATGCTGACTCCCTTCATTTGTTGAAACGATTGAATGCCCAATGGCATTCAAAGTGGTCTGGCTTTTGCCTTCAAATATGCTCAGTTTTTCACCGACATGGGCTTGCCAGCGAAGCGCAAACTTTTTGCAGTTTGCTTACTCAAGCGCCGCTTTAGGACAAAACCGAGGTTCGATATTCTCACCAATTGCAAGCGCTTGCAAGATGATTGTTAACAAAATGATTTCAAGCAAAGGTATACCCTTACGAGACTCTAATTCACTTAGTCTGCATGCTAAAAATTCATTGAATACCGAGATGTAAAAAATGATTTTTTACACATTACTGGTATCCCTGTTTATTCTTTAAGAACATCTTAATTGGTTCGCAAATTCGGATAACAACCTGACCTCATTGGGCTTGGAATCGAGCTATAGCGTTAATCCCATTCACTTTTTCTTTAGACAGCATGTTTTCATGCTAAACACATACTTTTGAAAACCAATTGCCTGTCGTCGCCCGAGGAGATTTCTCATGATTTCTTTGTCCATTCGCACAGTCTTATCATTAACAGCATTTTGTTTGCTTTTAAGTGTTCACCAACCAGTAGTGAGTGCCAATCATCAAACGCATGCCACCGGTGATTCCCTCTACCAACCCGACGTCGGCCAGAGCGGTAAAGACGTGATTTGGGTGCCCACCAATGATGAGCTCGTTAAGATGATGCTCGACATTGCAAAAGTTAAACCCACTGATGTGGTCTACGACTTGGGTGCAGGCGACGGCAAGATCGCAATTTCGGCGGCGCGCGATTATGGCGCTCGAGCTGTGGGTATTGAATACAACCGTGACATGGCGGCGCTTGCACAACGAAATGCCGATCGCAGTGGCGTTGCCGCCAAAGTCAAAATCATCAATGGCGATATTTTTGTTGAAGACTTTTCTGAAGCCACGGTTGAGTTCACCGCACCCGTTTTCTGGGGTTTTCTTTGCTTGGTGGGGTTAGCACTCATGCGCTTGAGGCGAATCGACCCCAACACACCTAGGCCGTTCAAAGTGCCGTTCTACCCCCTGTTGCCCATCATATTTTGCCTCACATGCGCTTACTTAACTTACTCTAGCGTGTTGTATGCGCAAAGTCAGGGCGCCATCCACGTGTCCTTCATGGTGATGGCCGCCGGTGTTGTGGCTTTGTGGTTTCTCATCGTTCGCCAAAAGCGGGCAGACAATCTGAGTCTTTAGGCAAATCATGAATCATCGCTTGTTAATGCTGAGCAGTGCCATCGTCTTAAGCGGCTGTACCACACAGACCTACCTACCACCGGCAAGCACGCAAGCCACGGGCGGGTCTGACGCACCCATGAAGCTGCAGCGCAATATTAATCAACCCTTACAAAAAACATGGGACAACCTGCTGGCCTATGCCCAACGAGACGGCATCACCGTCAAACAGCAAAACAAAAACCAAGGCCGGATGGTCCTTACCTTGGGCACGAACAACCCAGAACGCTACATGGATTGCGGCGCCGTCGAAGTGCAAGACGGATCTTTCACCACTTATCGCCAGTTCTTGGACTACGTCACCACCCAAGCCGATACCATTCTGACAGTTACCATCGACGTTCAATTGAAGGCAGCAAACCCCTCACAAACAGAGGTAAGCGTTAATGCCAACTACGACCTTCAAGTCGGTGGGGTCGCCAACCCCAACAGCGGTTCCATCACAAAAGGCACGCAGTATCGATTTAATTCAACGGGGTCAACGGCGGTAACGATGCCCAACCCTGCCCCAGGGATGCTGCCTTACAGTTCGTGCCAGTCCACCGGCGTGGCTGAGCGGGAGGTCTTAGACGCGGCGGGTCGGTTTTAAGACATTGCTCCCTTCAAGACATCGTTCGTGTCGGACGACTGGGATCAAGCAAGCGCTGAGCGCTCTCGGCACCGCACACGGGTAACCCTTCGCGATTCAGCAAACCCAATTGCACCAGCACACAAGCCTGATCCCAGTAGATATGCTCGTGTGAGACTTTGCCATCTTTAACCCCCACGATCACCACAAATCCCACCTCAACAAATTTTCCTGTGGGCGCCACACCGGGCAGCATCCAGTCAATGACTGCCGTGTGGGTAAAGCGAATCACATGCTCTTCGACCAGCTGATTCTCATCAACTGTCAAAGAAATACGCTCCATCTGCACATCTGGTGGGAAAAATTTTCCCACCAGATGGTTAGTGTAAAAAGCCAACACACCATCGGCGCCATAACCGCCCACGTGGCTAGGTACATTGTGTAAATGAGGTGTTTCAGTCATGGTGGCCATGGTGGTCTCTAAATCACCCGCCAACTCGGCTTTCACGTGCTTCTCAAAAAGATCGACAACGGCTTGCTGCGATTCGGTATAGGTGTGGTTCATTTTGAATCCTTTTGGTGAAAATTCTTGGGGTAACAACAGACGAGATTGATCCTGACTCACCTAGCCGCTAGATGCCAAAGTTTTAAAATAGCATCAATCCAAGCCAGCCCAAGCGTTCAAAACAACATTTATCTTGAACCAGGTCAGAACGACGAACCCGGCTGCGCCAAAAAAGCCAGTTCATCAATCGAGCTTTTGCGCCCTAACGCTTGATTACGATGGGGAAAACGCCCAAAGCGCTCGATAATTGCCAGATGTCGCTGGGCGAAATGCAAAGTGTTTTGGTCCGTATGGGTAGCAAATAGCGGTATTGACTCGCGCTGGACCACCAAGTCCTCACTGTGCATCATCGGCATCAGGTAGAAGCGCCGATGGTTCAGATCGCTATTGCCGGCCACCCAGCCTTGATTAACCGCTCGCCTGGCAAGCTCGAGTGCTCGTGCATCGCCCGCAAAGGCTCGTGGACTATCTCGGTAAATGTGGCGGGTGAATTGGTCGAGCAACAATATTAAAGCCAAGCCAGTTTCAGGCTCTTGCGCCCAATCTAACAATTCGTGGTTAAGCGCTTGTTGGACCGGTGAGTCAAATCGTTGCTTGATCACGGTGTCAAAGGTCAGGTCTTTGGCAAACCACTGTTTGGGTGTGGTTTCTTCAAACCAGAAGTGAAGAACCTGAGCGGCCGAGTTCAAATCAGTACACTCACTGAACTTCTTGCTCGTGTGTAGTAGGCATAAAACCAACGAATCCAATGTCCATTGAAGAAACCTTGGGAGGAGACCATACACCGTTTATGACGGCAGAAAAGATACTTAGCATCGCACCCTTACGGGGTGAGCGCGGGTCGGTCAACCCAAAAAATTGCTAAGCTCGCTAAAATAAGATAACAAACAAAACACACTACATTACATGCAAAAGCAGACGTTTGAACAAGCCGTGATGGCCGATGGATTTGACCAACCCGTCGAAGTCAGCCGAGAAGCCAATGGCTTTTTGGACGTGCACAGCCACCCATTTGAAGCACGGGCCCTTATTTTGTGCGGCGAAATAGAAATTGGCTTGGGTGATACCAAGCGAACCTATCGGGCGGGCGAAGTCTTTCAACTGACACGCGCGCAACCCCATTGGGAGCGTTACGGCCCCGACGGGGTCACTTACTGGTCAGCCAGAAAAGAAGGCTGACCAAACGCCCTATGCCGCCACCTCGCGCATGACCGTGATGAGATCGGTTTTACCCTCAAAACCGATGCCTGGCAGCTCGGGCAACGTCACGTAGCCATCAATCACTTTGACCCCATCGGGAAATCCACCGTAGGGTTGGAACAAATCGGGGTAACTTTCATTGCCACCCAAGCCCAGACCCGCTGCGATCGCCAGCGACATTTGATGGCCCCCATGTGGAATGCAGCGTGTGGGTGACCAACCGTGTTCTTTGAGCATCTCAAGGGTGCGTAGGTATTCAACCAAGCCATAGCTCAGTGCGCAGTCAAACTGCAACCAATCACGGTCTGGGCGCATGCCGCCATACCGAATCAAATTGCGTGCATCCTGCATAGAGAAGAGGTTTTCACCCGTCGCCATGGGCCCAGCATAGACCTTGCCAAGCTCAGCTTGAATCTCAAAATCCAAGGGGTCACCTGCTTCCTCATACCAAAACAATGGGTACTTTGACAGCGCTTGGGCATATGCAACCGCTGTTTTAAGGTCAAAGCGACCGTTGGCATCAACCGCCAATTGCTGGCCAGGACCAAGAATCTTTAGCACTGATTCAATGCGCTCACAGTCTTGCGACAAACTCGCGCCGCCGATTTTCATCTTCACCACCGAGTAACCGCGGTCAAGGTAGCTGTGCATTTCATTGATCAATCCATTGGTGTCTTTGCCTGGATAGTAATAACCGCCTGCAGCATAGACAAACACCTTCGGGTTGTATTGGCCATTGCCATAACGTTGGGCTAAAAGGTCAAACAAAGGCCTGTCTTCGATTTTGGCAACCGCATCCCACACCGCCATGTCGATGGTGCCCACAGCGACAGAGCGTTCACCATGGCCACCAGGCTTTTCATTGATCATCATGGTCGACCACACTTTGTGGGGATCGAGGTTATTGCCCGTTTCGTCGAGCAAGCTCGCGGGATCGGCCTCAAGCACGCGCGGCACAAATCGCTCTCTGATCAACGCGCCCTGCCCATAGCGACCATTGGAATTAAAACCATAGCCAATCACCGGGCGACCATTACGCACCACATCAGTGACCACCGCCACGACACTTAGCGTCATCTTGGAAAAATCGATGTAGGCGTTTCGAATGTCCGATTTGATCGGGCGGGTAGATTCAACAATGTTGATGATTTTCATGGTTAGCCAAATACAAGCGTTAGAAGAAAAAAACAATGTCAGCATTAAATCACTTGCGAACAATCATTGCCAGTGACTCTTAACAAAAGACAAATGCTCACCCCGTCCTTAGCAGCATGGCAGGATTCAGTCGCATTTGTCCCAGCAAATAACGCGCACCAAGGCCCAAGCAAACACCACTCACGCCAAATGCGGTCACAAACCCCGTCCAATAAAGACCAGCGGCACTCATGTCTAAGCGCCACTGAAGCAGCAAGGTAGCGAGCGCACTGCCAAACAAAACCGCAAATGCTGCCGTGACCAACATAATCAGTGCGTACTCCCACAACAGCACTCGAACCAAGAGCCCATGTCGCGCACCCAAGGCGTGCATCACCGTTGCCTCATAAATCTGGCGCGTGCGGCTAGCGGCCACTACGCTGGCGAGAACCAACAAACTCGCCGCCAGACAAATCACAGCAATCACCACCAAGCCACCACTGGCTCGAGCCAGTAGCGATCG
>JAFMCG010000193.1 GCA_017857895.1 Burkholderiaceae bacterium
AATGACTTGGCATGAACACCCCGTGAACGAAGCCCGCTCAGCACGCGGCCAAGCCCCCATCAATGGCGTTTGGCTCTATGGTGGTGGTTTGGGTTGGCAACCCGACGTACATCCCAAAATTACATGGTGTCACGAACTCACCGAAGCGGCACGTGATGGGGACTGGCACCAGTGGATTGAATCTTGGCAGGCGCTTCAGACGCCTTTACTGTCCCCAGATCCAAACACCGAGGTGGTGCTGCTCGGCACGAATCGCTCGGTGACCTTGGCGGTGCTACCCAAAAAATGGTGGCAGGCAACGCTTGGCATCGGCAAATCCAAAGCCTGGACCACCTGGTGGAACCAATCATGACACAAGCCCCTCTCTTATCCGTTCGCCCTGTGCCGATGACTGAAACCAATGGCTTAGTGGCCGAAGGCGTACATCCGCTGTTGGCTAGGATTTTGTCGGCTCGAGGCGTGAAATCCAATCAAGAACTGTCGACCGATTGGAATGGTCTGTTGGCGCCTAAGTTGTTAAGCCACATTGATGAAGCAGCCGCCGTTTTGGCTGATGCCATTGAGCAGCGCAAAAGGCTGTTGATTGTGGCCGATTACGACTGCGACGGTGCGACCGCCTGCGCGGTTGGTATCCGTGGCCTGCGTGCCATGGGTGCTATCGTCGATTTTTTGGTGCCAAACCGGTTCGAAACAGGCTACGGTTTGTCACCTGAGGTGGTCACACTCGCCGCCAATCACGCTACCGGCAAACCGGACTTATTGATTACTGTGGACAATGGCATTGCCAGTGTCGACGGGGTTGCCGCTGCCAAAGCTTTGGGTATTGACGTGGTGGTGACCGATCACCACCTGCCGGGTGACCAGCTCCCTGATGCGCTTGCCATCGTCAACCCCAACCAAGACGGTTGCGGTTTTCCGTCAAAAAACTTGGCCGGTGTGGGTGTGATCTTTTACGTCTTGCTGGCCGTGCGCGCTGAGTTGCGAAGCCGTGGTCACTTTAAAGACGGTCAACAACCGCGCCTAGATGGCTTGGTCGATTTGGTGGCTCTGGGTACGGTCGCTGACGTGGTGAAACTGGATCACAACAACCGCTTGTTGGTTACCCGGGGCTTGCAGCGGATACAACAGGGCCAAGCCCAAGCCGGCCTGAGGGCTTTGTTCGCCGTCAGCGGTCGCGATACCCACCAGGCCAGTGCCTTTGACTTGGGTTTTACTTTAGGACCCCGAATCAATGCGGCGGGTCGACTAACGGACATGCGTTTGGGCATTGAGTGCTTGATCACCGATGACGATCAACACGCACTGGGCTTGGCGCGTGAGCTTGATCGCATCAATCAGGAAAGGCGTCACATCGAAACCACCATGCGCGAACAGGCGCTAGCCGTGGTTCAGGACATCGAAGACATGGCCACTGATGCCCAGTCTGCTGCCATTTGCGTGCACCACCCTGACTGGCATCAAGGGGTGGTTGGCTTGGTGGCCTCGCGCTTGAAAGAGAAGTATTACCGACCGGTGATTGCCTTTGCACCGGGTGGTGACGGCCATTGGCGAGGCTCAGGGCGATCCATTCCCGATGTCCATTTGAGAGATGTCTTAGACTTGGTCTCTAAGCGACATCCTGGCTTGATTTTGAAGTTTGGTGGGCACGCCATGGCTGCTGGTCTGACTCTTAATGGTGACGGCATGTCAGACTTTGCCAGCGCGCTCAGTCGGGCTGTGATTGAGCTGACTGGGCGCCAGCACTTTGACCCTTTGATTGAGACCGACGGCTCACTGGAATCTGGCTATGCCAATGTCCAAGTGGCAAACCTGTTGCAACAACAAGTCTGGGGCGCAGGCTTTCCCGCGCCACTCTTTCTGGATGAGTTTGACGTCCAAGACCAACGGTTGGTTGCTGAAAAACACCTCAAAATGTCCCTCACCCGCGATCGGCAGCGGTTTGAGGCCATCTGGTTTAACCACGTCACGCTCATGCCAGCACGAATTCGGGCGGTCTACCGCCCCACTTCAAACACTTGGCGCTCGGTGGTGACCCTGCAACTTGTCATCGAAACGGCCCTACCTGCCTAACCCTATCGTGCACTGGGCTAAACTAGGGACTTCGAGACTCAAGCAAGTGAACAAAGCATCATGGAAGCAGAACTGTTAAATGCCCTTTCAGCCCGTTTGGCTGACTACAAGGCCCGTGAACTCGCCGCTCGGGGGTATCTTTGACTACGACGTCAAAGCCGCTCGCCTAGAAGTTGTTAACGCTGAGTTAGAAGACCCCAAGATTTGGAACGACCAGGCCAATGCCCAAGCGCTTGGCCGCGAAAAAAAGAGCCTAGAAAACGTGGTTCAGACGCTTGAACAGTTGGCGCAATCCATTGGTGATTCACTCGAATTGTTTGAGCTAGCCAGCGCAGACGGTGACGATGAAACCCTAGAGGCTATTGCACAAGATGCCGATGGCTATCAGCAGACCATCGAAGGGCTCGAGTTCCGTCGAATGTTCTCAAATCCGGCTGATCCCCTAAATTGTTTTATTGATATTCAAGCGGGTGCTGGCGGTACAGAAGCCCAAGACTGGGCTTCGATGCTGCTTCGCCAATACTTGCGGTATTGCGAACGCAAAGATTTCAAAGTCGAAGTGCTTGAGGAATCTGAGGGTGATGTCGCTGGCATCAAATCGGCCACTATCAAAGTTGAGGGTGAATACGCCTTTGGGCACCTTCGCACCGAAACCGGTGTGCACCGACTGGTCAGAAAAAGCCCATTCGATTCGGCCGGTGGTCGTCATACCTCGTTTGCCAGCGTCTTTGTTTACCCGCAAGTCGATGAGTCGATCGAAATTGAAGTCAACCCCGCTGACTTGCGCGTTGACACGTACCGCGCCAGCGGCGCGGGCGGTCAGCACATCAACAAAACCGATTCAGCGGTGCGTTTAACCCACTTGCCCTCGGGCATTGTGGTTCAGTGTCAAAACGATCGCTCTCAGCACCGAAACCGGGCCGA
>JAFMCG010000194.1 GCA_017857895.1 Burkholderiaceae bacterium
CACACACTTATTTAAAAGCACTAGTAATGGCGCATTACCCGAACTCGATGAGCGTAGCGCGTTTCCTTATCAGCGCGCCCCGTGGACAGGTGCAGAAACCCATGCACTCGAACACCTCGCGCGTTACTTTGGGTCAGACTTGCCACAGACCTATAAAGGCACCCGCAATGGCATGATGGGCACCGAATACTCCACCAAATTCTCACCGTGGCTGGCCACGGGTGCGCTGTCGCCGCGCCAAATTTATGCCGCACTGGTTGATCACGAACAACGGTTTGGTGCCAACGACGATACGTATTGGATTTGGTTTGAGCTGCTTTGGCGCGAACACTTTCGATTGCTCATGCAGCGCTACGGGTCAAGATTGTTTGTACGCAATGGGCTGGCCAAGCAACCCCGACCCGTTAACCCGAACTTGACTGACAAAAAAGCCCAAGCTCGGCTCGAACACTGGATCGCCGGTAAAACCGGTCAGCCTTTTATTGATGCCGGCATGCGCGAACTTGCCGCCACCGGCTACCTGTCCAATCGCATGCGCCAAAACGTGGCAAGCTATTTGATCAACGACCTCGAAGTCGATTGGCGCGCTGGCGCCGCCTGGTTTGAGCATGCACTCATTGACTATGACGTCAGTAGCAATCAAGGCAACTGGGCTTACATCGCCGGTGTGGGCACCGACCCGCGCGGTGGCAGGCGCTTTAATCCCGCCAAGCAAGCGCGTGACTATGATCCAGAAAACACTTATCAAAAATATTGGGGCACGGCATGACCACACTGCGACTGATCTTGGGCGATCAACTCAACCCTGAGCACAGCTGGTTTCAAACCGTTGATCCCACGGTCCATTACACCTTGATGGAGCTGCGTTCTGAGACCGATTACGTCATGCACCATGCACAAAAGGTCATCGCCATATTTGCGGGCATGCGTGATTTGGCGCGGCACCTCAAAGACCAAGGCCACTCGGTGCACTACATTGCCTTAGACGACGCAAATAATCAACACGACTTTGGTAAAAACCTCAAAGCACTGGTCAAACAATTGTCAGCGACTCAAGTTCAATATCAACTGCCCGATGAGTGGCGTTTAGACGCGCAGTTCAAACAACTCGAATCCGTGCTTGGTTTGCCTGTCGAAGGCGTCGATAGCGAACACTTCATCACGGCCCGCCATGAAGCTGCTGAACTTTTTAAGGGCCGCAAGCAATGGCTCATGGAGCACTTTTACCGAACACTGCGTCAGCGCTTTGATGTGTTGATGCAAGACAAACAGCCCATCGGTGGCGTTTGGAATTTTGATGCCGAAAACCGAAAGCCTTGGAAAGGTCAACCACCACCACCGGCAGATGAGCGCGCCACCTTAGACCATCAAGACATCTGGGCCGTTATCCAAGCCGGTGGGGTTAAAACCTTCGGCAGCCCACAAGCCAGCGCGTTTCGTTGGCCAATAAATCGCGCCCAAGCCTTAAAAGATTTGAATCGATTCATCAAAGACGTTTTACCGAATTTTGGTGACTACGAAGACGCGATGAGTACCAAGAGCTGGCGCTTGTTTCATTCTTTTCTCTCGTTCGCGTTGAACACCAAAATGCTTAATCCACGGGAAGTCATTGGAGCGGCAGAAAAAGCCTACAAAGCAGGCAAAGCACCACTGGCTGCCACAGAGGGTTTCATTCGCCAGATCTTGGGTTGGCGCGAATACGTGCGTGGCATCTATTGGGCACAAATGCCAGGTTACGACGAAGGCAACGCCTTGAATCATCAAAACGCCTTGCCGAGCTGGTTTTGGACAGGCAACACCAAAATGAACTGCCTCTCACACGCCATCGGTCAGTCGCTTGAACACGCCTATGCCCACCACATCCAACGGCTGATGGTGATCGGTAACTTCTCCTTACTCGCAGGCTTAAACCCTCAGGCTGTTCACCAGTGGTATCTTGGTGTGTACATCGATGCCTTTGAGTGGGTCGAGCTGCCCAACACCGTTGGCATGAGCCAATTTGCCGATGGCGGTCTGTTGGCCACCAAGCCCTATGTGTCAAGTGGGGCTTACATTGACCGCATGTCAGACTACTGCAAGGGTTGCCACTACAATCGTAAAGAGCGCATCAGCGCCGATGCCTGTCCGTTTAACGCCCTCTACTGGGACTTCTACTTGCGCCACGAAGAACGGTTTGCCAAGAACCCACGCATCGGCATGGCCTACCGGCAACTCACCAAAATGCCACCTGAGGAAATCGCGAGCATCAAACAAAAAGCGCAAGAACTGTTGTCTAAAGTTGATGACCTATAAAATAGAACTGCCCGACCTTTGTCACAGCGCCTAAGGAATGAACCATGATTGATGCGTTAAACGTTTTCGGTGAGCCGCTACAGGCTTGCTCTTTTGACCCACTGACCGGCTACTTCAGAGATGGCTGCTGCAATACCGATGACAACGATCATGGCACCCACGTGGTGTGCACCCGTGTCACGCACGCTTTTTTGATATTTTCTGCTGATCGTGGCAATGACCTGATGACGCCTCGCCCTGAGTGGCGTTTTCCTGGGCTAAAAGCGGGCGACCGGTGGTGCCTGTGTGCCACGCGCTGGCGGGAGGCCTTAGAGGCCGGCCTAGCACCGCCCGTTGTGTTGGCCGCCACGCACAGCAAGGTCCTTGAATACGTCAGTCTTGAAGATCTCAAACGCCACGCCTACCAATCGGCCGCTTAATTAACTCGCCGAATGACTGTGATCGATTCTCGACCCCTGGGCGCGAGCCACAGTGCCTTTTGAACCGAGCCCGATGATCAATAACGTTAAGGCACCACCAACAAGCATTTGGCGGCGACTCACTGGCTTGACCAATGACTGACTCATTGGCCTCTTTCCCAGGCGTGATAGCGCTCCACCCACTTCAACAAGCGATGTGGCACGTGCGCTTTTTTCCATTCGCCAGCAGCGTACTTGTTGGCCTCAGACAGTGTTGGGTACGCGTGAATGGTGCCCAA
>JAFMCG010000052.1 GCA_017857895.1 Burkholderiaceae bacterium
AGTTGAATTTGGATCCTGGGCTATCACTCGAAATGGGTGGTGGTTGTTCAAGACCTTTGAAATTGCTTTCTTTGGGCGTGTCACCGCGTATGTTTTTGGTGTCAGCATTGATGTAGACGCCCGACAAGAGCGTGGCCAAGCCTGAGACCCCACTCAAACCGATGGTCGGTTTCACCACCCAAAACTGTGTGCCTTCTCTGGCCAAGCCTTCGGCGTCTTTATTGAGCTGTACATCCACCAGCACGTCATCGCCCGTGTCGTTAAGTCGAATGTTGCTGACGGTACCAACGACCACGTCTCGAAACCGTATTTGTGTTTTGCCTTGTTCCAGCCCCGTTGCCGACTCAAAGCTGATGGTGATCGCGGGCCCCTGGTTCGAATAGTCATTCCAGGCGATGGATAGCCCAATAACAGCAGCCACCAGGGGTATGAGCCAGACTAGCCAAGCGCTGCGTTTCTTTTTACGGGTCACATTTGGTGCTGGCAGTCGTTCCGTTGATCGGTCTTGAACGTCGGTCATTGAACGAGATTTCCTTGTTGGTGGCGCGAGAGATATGGTTTGGTTTTTTGGCTCGTTTGGTGTTGCCTATGTCCAGCTTGGCGCCAAGCCAGCCGCGGATCAAAGCCCATGGCGGCCAGCATGGTGACAACCACCACACCACCAAATGCGACCGCACCAGCGCCCGGGGCGATATCCAAGAGGTTACCGAATTTACCCAGAGCGGATAGCAGAATCACAACAAAGACGTCCAACATTGACCATTGTCCGATAAATTCGACCATGGCGTAAATTTTTGTGCGCGCTTTTAAATCTACTGTAGAGCGTTTTTGTGTCAGCCAAACCAATACGGCAAGTGAGATGATTTTTAACACTGGCACAAACACACTGGCAATAAAAACCACGGCGGCGATATCCCAAGAGCCCATTTGCCACAGTTCAATCACCCCACCCATGATGGTGTGCCCTGATGAGCCGTTTAGCGCATCGACATGCATGATGGGAAGGAGGTTAGCCGGTATGTAAAGAATAATGGCCGTGAAGATAAGCGCCCACGTTCGATTTAACAAGGCAGGCGAGGGTGATTTGGCTGGTGGCGGCTCATCAAACGACAAGTTCAGGTCGTGGGCCATGTGGCGCAGTTTTTCTGCGTTAAGACGCAGCAGGCTGGTAATCAAAACAGCGGTGGCGACAGTCGCAAAGAGACCCACGCCTAGGTGCAACGTCGCCAAATCGATCAGTTTGACAATCGCCACCAAAGCGCCCAGCAGGAACACTGGCACCATGCACCACGGCGTTAGGTGATCGATGATCCGTACCGTGCTTTCAAAAAATAGTGGTAACCGGCCCAATGCCAATGGCCCCAGTACCCATAGAAGCAGGCACAAGTGCACCGCCGGTAATACAAAACCAACCGCACCTGTTAAGAGCGCAACTTCGGGGTAACCGGCCTGCCACGCCACAGCCACAGCATCCAAGAAGGTTGCCGATTTGGCTGTGCCTTGGACCACGAGCGTGCCTAAAGGGTAGACGTTGGCTATCGTGAATGTGATCATGGCCGTGATGACAATCGCCAGCCAGCTGTGTGCTGCAAACTCACTTTTGGTTTCAAGAATGGTGTCGCAGCGGGCACAAAGCGCCAAGTGATCTTTTTCTAGGGGCACCCGTCGATACACGGCACCGCAATGGTGACAAGCCAGCCGAGATGGTGTGCCTTGCATCAGTGATTATTTATTCGCGGCGACAATGATCAGCAGTTGTTCAAGGGTGACGTAACCCTTCTTGTCCACATCAATCTTATCCCAAGCCATGGCAACCCGCGGCATGCCTGCCTCGGCTTCTTCTAGCGTCAGTTTGCCATCACCGTTTTTGTCAGCGGCTTTAAAGCGAGCCACAACCTCTTGATCTTCGGTCGGAACGCTGGGCATGGCTGTGTTGGTTTGAGCAAGGACAGTTGCACCGAACAAAGCGGTCAGCCCCCAAAGAGCCAATTGTGAGCTGATAAAGGATTTATTGCGCATAAAAGCACCTTATTTTTGGACATAAAAGAGTCAATGGCATTTTTTAAGCACGTTGGACACGTTCAACGCCAAAGGCACGATACGGTTAATGAAAAAACTGATGTCCTTATGATAACCATCTCTGTGTGTCAAAGATAGCAAACAGGGCAAGACAAAGGAACAATAGCCAAAACTTGCAAAATCTTGCAGATGCCAAGGTAAACACGTCAGCATCATCAAAAAAGGCACAATCTACAGCACTGAGCACGGCTTTCTGAACTTCACAGTGCCACTCTTTGCGCCATTCATGCGAAGAAACGCCTGACATGAGCCTGTATGACCACGCGAAAGGTTTCAAAGCATGACCTCAGCGACGGTTTTAAAGTTCACCGCTTTGACCCCATCGCTGAAGTCAATCGCGTTGCCGCTATAAATCACCGTCTGTTGGGCCAGTGGATGCACCTTTTGGTGAAAGGTGTCTAGGGCGCGCTTGAAACTGGCATGCCAAGTGCTGGCTGACTTGATTTCGATACCAAAAAGTTCGTGCCCATTTTTATGCAGCAAATCAATTTCATGGCCTTGACTGTCTCTAAAAAAATAAAGGTTCGGTGTTAGTCCCGCGTTGTAGCGGGCTTTAAGGGCTTCGAGCGCAATGAGGTTTTCAAATAAGTTGCCAATTAATGGGTCTCTGGCAACCTGCTCGATGCGTTCAATGCCAAGCAAATAACACAGCAAACCGGTGTCTATGAAATAGACCTTTGGGGTTTTGATGACCCATTTACCAAAGTTTTCAAAATAAGGCGGCAATCGAAAAATCACGTATGAGGCTTCAAGTATGGATAACCACTCTTTGATGGTTTTGCCATCGACGCCAGTGTCATTGGCAAGCGATTGAAAATTGATGATCTGTCCCACGCGGCCAGCCAGTAACTTAATAAACTTTTCAAATAACACCTTATTTTTAAGATTGATCAGCAGGCGAACGTCTCGCTCAATGTAACTTTGAAAGTAGTTGGCGTAGGCAACATGCGGTCGTTGTTGTTGACTGTGAACCCTTGGTAAAAAGCCTTTAAACAAGTATTTGCTAACACTGTCGGAAACAATGCCAGCCGCTGTCAATTCGCCGATAGACAGCGGCAGTAAATGTAAGATGCCTGTTCGACCAGCCAGCGACTGGGTCACTGATTCGCGCAGTTCAAGCTGATGAGAGCCCGTGAGTACGAATTATCCACGGGCGTTGTTTTCATCGACGATGCCTTGCAAATAACTCAGCAACTGCGGCGCTCGCTGGATTTCATCAAAGATCACTCGGGTTGGGTATTGTTTAAGGAACGCCCTAGGATCATTGGTTGCCAACGCCCGCGTGTCGGGGTTTTCAAGACTGACGTACTTGTAGTCAGGCAAAACGGCACGCACGAGTGTGGTCTTGCCCGCTTGGCGTGGCCCAAGCACAGTAACGATGGGGAACTCCAACAATTGGGTTTGGAGTTCGGATTTGATATAACGTGGAATCATATTTCCGTCATAAACCATGCAAATCCGGAGTTCAACTCCAGATTTGCATGAAATGAGGCTTGGCTTAAAAATCGAAAAATAAAAAAGTGCTTAGGACAAGGCCTTGAACGAGCGCCGCAAAGTGCACCATAGATTTCAGATCCAGGCAAGTTTGTTGCGAGCAAGTCTGATGCCAAACCCCATGGCGTTTAACCGCCGCGCGGTGGTGAAGCGATTTATTCGTCTCGCTTGAGTCAAGCATCCCGAGGTATGGGGTATCAGCAAAGACAGTCTTTACATTTTTTTATATTTTTGATCCTTGAGCCACAGGCCCTCAATCAACATCTTGGGAAAGATGAGTCCAACGGTCATGACCAAGACAATCAGCAGGGTAGCCGTGCCGTCAGAAAAAACCGCGCTGAGCATGGCTAGCGTGGCCTCGTGACCAGCCGAGTAAACATTGATAAGGCCATCGGCAAAGCGAAACACAAAAATACCCGGCATCATCGACACCACTGAGGCAAAAGCCAATGCGGCAAAAGGCAACTTCAGCCGGTGCGATAAAAGCGTCATGACAGTGCCAGCCATCAAACAAGCCACTAAGGCACCCACAACCAATCCTGCGCCTTGATCGATCACCACCCAGCGACTGCCATGGCATAGCATGCCGACGATGACGGGTGCTGCCAACAGGCGCCAAGGCAAAGAAAAGAAAGCACCAAAAGCCGCCACTGCAATACCAGCACAAATCATGTCTAGCCAGAGTGGGGTCGGGGTGGTCGCCATACCCGCTGTAAGGGATGCGTTCATTAGGCTTAACCCCAAAATCAAGCCCACACTGATCGCCAGAAATATCAGCAGGCAATACACGACGCGGTTCATGCCGAGCCCCAAGCGGCCTCGGACCAAATCGAGGACGGCATTGAGGATATGCGCGCCGGGCACCAAAATCATGCAAGGGGCAATTTCAACGAATGGCAAGCCATCGCCACTGAAGGCGTGTTGCGAATAGCCGCCTACAAGCCCAGCGATGAGGGCAGCCACAAACGGTTGTATCAAGAGGTTGTCAGAGGCTTTGGCCAAGAGCCTGCGGGCGACAGCACCCAAGGCTGCTGCCATGAAAATCATGGCCAACGTGGTCGGGTCAGTCACCCCAAAAATCACCCCCAAGGCGGCAGCACCCGCGCCAGCCATCAAAACAAAGCGCTGGTGACTGCTTGGCGCATGGGTTGAAATCGTTGCCAAGGATTTGCTGTCGGCATCAATCTGATCGATCGTTTGCCGGTTGGGATTGGCGCATATTCGATCAATCAGTTGATTGGTCCGTGCGACCTTGTGCATATCAACGCCTGTGGGTCGCGCTTGCAAAAGGGCGGTTTGCCAATGGGCTTGCGGCTCATTGAGTGGCCGCGTACGACAGATGATGGCATCCCATTGGGGCAAGATTTCTGCTTCAAACCCATACGCTTTGGCCAGACGCGTCACATCGAGAATGGTGCGTTGCGTTGTTTGCGCATTGGCGTGCAGCACTTCGGCGGCACGCCATACGACACTCAGTGCATCAGTTGTCATAGACAGGTTTATAGGCCATTTGACCGATGTGTGCTGCCACATCTTTGGGCTTTTTAATGCGTGCCAAGCCCTGCTCAAAAATGTAATCTGCAATCTTTGCGGCCGTGTGTAAAGAGGCTGTTAGGATTTGCGACTGCGGCGGATAGATCAAGCCTGAGTCGAGCTCTGCTTCAGTGACCTGTTCGGCCACTGCTTTAGCAGCGATGATGAACATTTGTTGGGTGACGCGAGTGGCCTCAGTCGCCAAAACCGCCATGCCCATGGCTGGGAAAATGTAGACGTTGTTGCCTTGACCGGGTACAAAAGTCTTGCCTTTATAGGTCACGGGGTCAAATGGGCTGCCGCTGGCAAAGATGGCATTGCCGTCAGACCATTGGTAGGCTTCTTGAGCAGTGCATTCCGAGCGTGACGTGGGATTTGAGTAAGGGAAGATGATGGGTCGGGCATTCACGCGCGACATGGCCTCGATGACCCCCTGATTGAAGAGCTTGGGTACCGTGCTTACGCCAATAATCCCATTGGGCTTGATGTCGTTGATGGCATCAATAAAAGACTTCATGGGTGCGTGCTTGTGCGCGAATGGTTTTTGAAAATCGGCCAAGTCTTTGCGCGTCGATTCAACCAAGCCATTGACATCAAACAACCAATTGCGCCCACGCGCCTCTTCGATGGTCAGGCCTTCCATCGCCATGGCCTCGCTGATGAGCTCAGCGATTCCGGTGGCAGCAGAACCCGCACCCATGAACAAAAACCGCTGATCGGTGAGTTTTTGACCAGAAATACGTAAGCTGCCGTAAATACCCGCCAGCGCCACCCCAGCGGTGCCTTGAATGTCATCGTTGTAGGTGCAAATCTTGTCTTTATAGGTTTTAAGAATCGAAACGGCGTTGAAGTTGGCAAAGTCTTCCCATTGCAGACAGCACTTGGGATAGAGGGATTGCACCGCATCAACAAACTCAGCAATAAAAGCGTCATAGGCTTTGCCGCGCACACGTGGTTGCTTCAAACCAAGATAAAGTGGGTCGTTGATCAGGTCTTCGTTGTTGGTGCCCACGTCTAGTGTGATGGGCAATGTCAGCGCTGGTGGCACACCCGCAACAGCCGTGTACAAAGCAAGCTTGCCCACGGGGATGCCCATACCGCCCACGCCCAAGTCGCCCAAGCCTAAGATCCGTTCGCCATCGGTGGCGACGATAAAGCGGATGTCTTTCTGTGGCCAGTTTGAGAGTATCTCTTTCAAACGCCCCTTGGCGCTGATGGGCAAATACACACCGCGTGAAGCCCGAAAAATGTGATCAAACTTCTGGCAGGCTTCACCCACGGTTGGTGTATAGACCAAAGGCATGAAGCGCGCGGGGTCGCCCATCAGAACGGCATAAAAGAGCGTTTGGTTACGACTTTGCAAGTCCATTAGAAACAAATAGCGCTGTAAATCTGAATCGAGCATATCAAGCTGGGTATGAACCCGAGCCAACTGCAATTCGATGCTGTCCACACCAACGGGTAGCAAGCCCTCGATCCCAGCGGCTTGGCGCTGCTCAGTCGTGAAGGCGCTACCGCGGTTTAGCGAGGCGTCATGCATGATGTTCAAAGGTTTTGTTTTGGTGTTCGTTTTGGTACTTGTTTTGGTGCTTTTCTTGGTTGCTGATTTATTGCTGGATTTGGGTTTTGCGGGTGTTTTTTTGGTGGTTGCCATGAGGGCGTTCCTTGGGTGAGTCGTCTTTAAAATAAATGCCGAATGCCGGAGCCAATAACGGTACTTTTTGCGGTGCTAAAGGTCTGAAAGTTATTACCGTACGATCCCCATACATAGACATCCGTGCGCTTTGAAAGGCTGTGACTAAAAAGAGCACTATATATGTTTTGTGTGGCGAGATCATTAATAGGGTTAAGCGTTCCCCTTGGTTGTAAACCTTGCCATGAAAAGATGAATTTATTCGAGTCTCCGATGGGTACGGTGAGACCGAGCCCGTACTGAAGTGAACGAACCCCTTTGGCAAAAACAACATCGGCGCCATTACTGAAATTTGATAGGGGTGGCGTGTAGCCGCCAGCACCCGCACCTTGGCCAAAAAAAGTGCCATCAATGGTTTGACCGATGGCCGCTGACAGTTTAATAAAAGCCAAATCATAAATGCCGCCGGTCATCCAAGCCCTAGGTACAGCTTTGTTCTTATTTGTTTGTGTTTGGCCTGAAGGCGTCTCGATTTCGCTGGCTCCATAGGCAGCGTCGTAAGCCCAAAAAATAGAAAGGGGACCACTTTCATAATTAACGCCTGCGGTCACCATTCGCATGTTCGAACGCGTACCGAAGTATTGTGTGGCTGGCTGCATGTTTGATGCAGACTCATCATAGTAGAGGGCCGTGAACCCAGTGTTAAACGAATACCCAATGCTCGCCTGCCAGCCCTGCATTACCGGCGTTTCAAACAGCAATAAATTGTTCGGGCGTACCCCATTGGCTGAGCCAAATGATGATCCCATGCCGGCTTGACTGCCAGAAACGGCAAAAGGGTCGATCAAAGCGAGGTATGTGTGTGCCATGGCGCTTCGGCGCCCAAAGGTTAATGAGCCGTACTGCCGGTTTATTAGGCTCAGTGTGGATTGGCGACCAAACCCAAGCCCGCCTTGGCCGAGGGTGCCATCTTGCGCATTGATACCAGATTCAAGCGACACATTTACCGACCATTCGGGTGAAATCTGTTCCACCGCATTGATACCCCAACGCGAACCGGTCTGAACACCAGAAGTCATGCCGGTTAACGTCTCATTGACGGCGGGCTCAAGCGAGTTTGCGTGACGCGAAACAGTGTTGTAGTAGAGCCCCAAGTCAACAACACCATATAGTGTGATTGCCGGAGAGGCAATCACCGTCATAGGCAATATCGCGCAGGCGCACGCCATCCACGCGCGAGAAAACCCACTGGCAAACAAATAACCTGGCATAAAGGTGCGCCAGCCCAGCATGCATCCAAGTCCTTTTTTCAGTGGAAGATTTATTTGGCCACGTAAGGGTGAACCATTTTGGCTGGGTCAACGACTTTGTCAAACTCTGCCTCAGAGACAAAACCGAGTTTCAAAGCCGCGGCCTTTAGGGTTAGATCGTGATCCATGGCGTAGTGCGCAATCTTTGAAGATTTGTCGTAACCAATCACAGGTGCGAGCGCAGTAACCAGCATCAGCGAGCGCTCGACATATTCAGCGATTTTTTGGCGATTCGGTTCGGTGCCTTCAACCAAGAATTTACGGAAGTTGGTGCAACCGTCAGTCATCAGCGTGATTGAGTGTGCGATGTTATAAATAATCAGGGGTTTATAGACGTTCATTTCAAGGTAACCACTGGCCCCCCCAAAACCCACGGCAACATCATTAGCCATGACTTGTGCGGCGAGCATGGTTAGCGCTTCAGCCTGCGTTGGATTGACTTTGCCTGGCATGATGGAAGAGCCAGGCTCATTTTCTGGGATGTTCAGCTCGGCAAATCCGGCTCTCGGGCCGCATGACATCAAACGGATGTCGTTGGCGATTTTGAACAAAGACACCGCCAAGGTTCGAAACGCACCTGATAAGTGAACCAATGCATCGTGCGCACCTTGCACGGTGAATTTATTGGGTGCCGTGACAAACGGTAGGCCCGTAAGTGTGGCAATTTCTTTGGCCACGTCAACATCAAAGCCTGGGGCGGCATTAATACCGGTACCCACGGCCGTGCCACCAAGTGCCAAGTGATAAACACCTTTGAGTGCGTCTTGAATGCGAAGCAAATCATCGTCAAGCATACCCACGTAGCCTGACCACTCTTGGCCGAGCGTGATCGGTGTGGCGTCTTGCATGTGGGTACGTCCGATTTTGACGATGTCTTTCCAAGCGTCGACTTTAATCGCCATGGCATCGCGTAATGCTGCCACGGCAGGAATAAGCCGCTCAGTGGTGTTCACGGCTGCGGCGACATACATCGCTGTCGGAAACGAATCGTTAGACGATTGCGACATGTTGACGTGATCGTTTGGGTGTACGGGCACTTTGCTGCCCAAGTCGGTGCCAGCGATCTGGCAGCAGCGGTTGGAGAACACCTCATTGACGTTCATGTTGAATTGGGTGCCACTGCCTGTCATCCACACGTGCAAGGGAAACATGTCGTGGTGAAGTCCCGCCAAAACCTCATCGGCTACTTTGACGATTAAGTCGTGCTGTTGTTCTGGCAGACGACCACTGGCGTGATTGACGCGGGCGGCGGCTTTTTTAAGCGTTGCATAGGCTGTGATCATTTCTCGTGGCATCAGATCTTTGCCGATGCTGAAGTGTTCTAAAGAGCGTTGGGTTTGTGCACCCCAAAGCTTATCAGCGGGTACCTCAACAGTACCGAGGCTGTCGGTTTCGTAGCGAACGTTGGTCATGACGAGTTCCTGCAATGAAAAGTATGATGGACAACAAAATTTTTTAATTTTTAAGGATTTTTGATCCGTGCGGATTCGCTGTGGATCAGTCGGGATACGGGTTTTGTTGGGGTGTAGGCGACCATAGCACCTTGAAATTTTGGTCGACAATAAAAAGTCAGAATAGCGCAAACCGATGTCTTTTAGGTTTAATTAAAGGGAAATTTTGGCGTTATTTAGGTTGGCCTGGCGGCTGTTGACCACGGGCGTGTTTTAAGCGCGGCAATTGAACCAGGGCAGTTGTACGTTTAAAGCAATGACAGCACATCGCAAATGCTTATCGCCACCCAGATCGACAAGTGCGGCAAAGGCGGTCATCAGGGTTCCGGTTGTGGGGGAATATGGCAGCCATGCTGGAGTGGAAGCGTTTTCATTGCTTTGTTTAGGATCAAGTCCAAAAAAATATATTTTGCTACCATGATTCTACGATAATGACTGTTGGCTTTTGGTTAGCCTGCTCTTTGCTCAAACCTCAATCAATCACCATCCAAACCCAAACAACATGTTTAGACAAGTTGCATTTGGGCGAGTAATAAGTCAATTGATCAGTTGAGTGGTGAACAACGATCGGCAACAGTAGGGAGCACCACTGGTGGCATCCGCATTTGGCGAGTTTTCTTTATTACTGATTATTTCAGCTTTCGCTGGAGGGTTGGCGTTGCTTTTACGCCAACCCTTATTGATTGCCTACATCGTGGTTGGCATTGTGGTCGGACCTGCGGTCTTGGGTATTACTTCGGCTGCGGATCACATCCATCTGCTGGCTCAAATTGGTGTCGCGGTGTTGCTCTTTGTCGTGGGTTTGAAGCTTGATATCAAACACGTCCGACACATTGGGCCAGTGGCCCTGGCCACGGGTCTGGGTCAACTGACGTTTACGATTGTGTTTGGCTTTATTTTGGTGCTGGTGCTCGGCAAAACCACGCTTGAAGCCATTTATATCGCCGTTGCATTGACGTTTTCAAGCACCATCATCATTGTTAAGTTGCTCTCTGATAAGCGCGAAATCGATTCATTACACGGTCGGATCGCGGTCGGTTTTCTGATTGTGCAAGACTTGGCAGTAGTGGTAGCCATGATGGTCATGAGCACCCTACGCACGGGTGACAGTGATGTGCTTACGGTGATGGGTTCAATCGCCATACGCATTGCCATTGCAGGTGTATTGCTGTATTTCTTGATGCGCTATGTCTTGCCCAAATTGGTGGCGTCAATGGCCCAATCCTTGGAGCTGATGCTCATTTTTGCGATTGCTTGGGGCATGGGATTAGCCGCGCTCGGTGAATGGGCTGGCTTTTCTAGGGAAGCAGGGGCTTTTTTGGCAGGGTTCTCTCTGGCTTCGACTGAATTCAGAGACGCGATCAATTCCAGACTAACAGCCATCCGTGATTTTTTGCTGCTGTTCTTTTTTATCGATTTGGGTTCCAAGCTGGAATTTAGTACGTTGGGTGCTGAAATAACCCCGGCCTTGGTGCTTTCGGTTTTTGTTTTGATCGGCAATCCTCTGATTGTGATGGCCATCATGGGTTACATGGGCTATCGCAAGCGCACTGGATTTTTCGCGGGTCTGACGGTCGCACAAATCAGTGAGTTTTCAATTGTGTTTGTGGCCATGGGTATCTCGCTTGGTCACATTGGGGTTGAAGCTTTGGGTTTGACCACACTGGTCGGGTTAGTAACCATTGGATTGTCGACTTACATGATCTTGTACTCCCATGTTCTATATGAAAAGTTGCAGCCATTTTTAGGTGTTTTTGAGCGCAAGATCCCGTTTCGAGAAGATCAAAGCAGTCCACAGTCTGACTTGCCGTTTGCTTCAGACGTGGTGATTTTTGGTCTTGGGCGCTACGGTCACCGCATGGCCCATGGATTGGTTGATGCTGGCTTGAGTGTTCTGGGTGTCGACTTTGATCCAGCCGTTGTTGCGCACTCAAAAAAAGAGGGTTTGTCGATTCGTTTTGGTGATGCCATTGACGGGGCATTTTTAGAGGCTTTACCACTTAAAAATGCCCGCTGGGTTGTCAGTACCATGCCTGATCTAGAGTCCAACCGCATCTTGATCAAAGCGCTTCGTCAAGTGAACTTTACCGGTGAGGTGGCCATCATTGCCCGTGAAAACGCAGACGGCATGGCACTCAAGGCAATGGGTGTGCCAACGGTGCTTTATCCCATCAACAGTGCGGTTGACCATGTGGTGGCCTCTTTGGTCGACATCATGGCGCCTTCTCACCGCCCATGGGGCGATTGATTGCGATGGGTTTTGGGTATTGGCATCGCCTTGAGCACCAATGTTAAAAAAGCGACAAAAAAACGCGGTAACGATGCGTTTAAGTCAGTCAGTGGAGAGAAAGATGTTTCGGGGGTTTTGCGTTTGTTCGAAGGTGACATTCAGCCTAGCAATGTTGATGCTTTTTACTACTTTCACTGGGTTGGCGTTGGCACAATCTTCGACTCAAACGTCGGTGACGCTTTACGGATTGGTTGATGCGGGGTTCTCCTATCAAAAAAATCAGTCAGGCGACGACCAATCGACTTTCAATAAGGCCAGGGACAAAGCCAGCGAGTTTGGTCTAGCATCTGGGCAGCAGTCTGGTTCGCGCTGGGGTATCAAAGGCACTCAAACCCTTGGTGGTGGAACCAGCTTGAATGTCGTTTTCGAGAGCGCAGTCAATGTGCTATCAGGCCATTCAACCGGTTTTACGCGTCAGTCGACGCTGGGGTTTGCTGACAACCGTTGGGGTGCGGTCGATTTGGGGCGCCGTGTTAGCTCAGGCACCCAAGCGTTTGCTGACATAGACCCGTTTGATTTTGGGTTCGGACAGGCCAGCATGACCAGTTCCTTGGGTGCGACTTTTATACGGCTCTCAAATCTGATGGCTTACACATCGCCCAATATGGCGGGTTTTAATGTTTTTGCCGGTTGGTCGTTTGACACGGGGTTGCGAAAGGCCGGTTCGAATCGAGCGGTTGAGATGTTCGGTACTTCAAATAAATTTCGTGCGCTCTCGCTTGCAGCGCGTTACAGCAACAACGACCTTTTGCTCGCAGGCATGTTTGACACCTTTTATGCGCCTGCGCAGACCGGTTTGGCCGCAGTCAAACAATGGAACATTGGCGCCACTTATGATCTCAGGGTCATGAAACTTCACTTAGCCATTGGTCAGGACATAGATGGTCGAGTCAATGGGCCTGGGGTTTTTGGTGCTGCTGACGAGTCAGGTGGCGATACCAACACCAGTGGCGCTGTTCTTTACCGACCGGGTTCTCGCACCAATCAATGGATGCTCGGTTTGACCGTACCGACGGGTGCAAACAGTAAAGTTTTCGCCTCAGCGCAGCAACAAAGGCCTGGTGGTGATTACGACACCGGTACTCGGGAAACCCAAACGACCGTCTCAGTGGGTTATAGCTATAACTTATCGCTGAGAACCAATTTGTATGCCTACTACTCGTATATGCACTCGCCTGAAATGTTCGTTGGTGCCCAAGCCCAAGGCATGGGCGTGGGCATTAGACACGCATTCTAATGAGGGCACCTTTGATGGTTCTGTTAAGGGTACGAATGTTCACCATGGGCTTGTTGATCGGCTTTTACTTGCTGATGCCTGAAGCATCAGCAAGGCCAGCTAACCCATCCACAGAAGCAGCACAAGCCATGCAGCCTGCCATTGACCGCGTTGAGCAATTTCAAATGCAGCTGATTGCGTCGCCCGTGATGGGGTTGCTCAGTGCTGAGCAACTTGAGGCACTCTCACCGTATCTTTCAAACCCGTTGTTGACACGATTACGGGCTGCAAGCCTAGCGCAAAAGGCCATCACGCAGCGCTCACAAACACCTGAGCCACCGCTGATACAAGGGGCATTGTTTTACTTGCTGTTTGAGGGCGCCTCTGGTTTGGTTCACGTGAGGTCTGAAGACAGCGGTTCATCGGTATTGGTTACTTTGGAATACATGGCTCAGCCCAATGACCCCAGCCCTGTTCGCTGGACTGATCGTGTTTTGCTCGCCACAGAAAACAAGCAACCCGTTATTGATGATATTCAATACTTGGGGCAGTGGGACTTCAGTCGCCAAGGCATGTTGACTGAGCAGCTTGATCTAGTGATCGCTGCGGGTCAGTAATCACCAACATTGATTGCTAACGCTGTAAGACCTTAAGCCATGCCAGTTGATCGGGCGACAGTGTTGACGGGTCACACAAGAGCGCGTGGGTGAGTGCTTGGCGAATGTCAGTTTCAGGCACGGGTAACGGCTGGCGCAACAGCGTGTCAAGCAGTTGCTTGGCTCGGCCAAGCGTTTGACCGTAAAGCTCAAAGATGGCGCTAGCCAACACGTGCTGGCTTGGATCCTCTAACCAACAGTCGTAGTCAGTCACCATTCCAATCGTGGCGTAAGCCATTTGTGCCTCACGCGCTAAAAACACCTCGGGCACATTGGTCATGCCGACCAGATGACAGTTGGCGGCCCGCATGAAGCGACTCTCAGCTTGGGTGCCCAGACGAGGGCCCTCAACGCAGGCGTATGTTAAGCCTGTGTGTATGGTTTGATTGGCCAGGGCAGCCGCTGCTTGAACCGCTTGAACCAAGGACTGGCTCACGGGATTGGCGGTGGAAACGTGGGCGGCAACGCCACCACCAAAAAACGTCTGCTCACGTCGGCCACGGGTGAAGTCCATGTATTGACTAGGCATGACCAGCTCGCCCGGTGCAAACCGAATGTCTAAGCTACCCATGGCGGAAAATCCCAACACCATGGTGGCGCCGGCACGCTTCAAAGCAAAAATATTGGCGCGGTAGTTGATTTCATGGGGCAACAAACGATGGCTTTTGCCATGTCGGGCTAAAAACAACAGCTCATGGCCGTGTAGCGAGCCTAGAACCAGCTCGCCCGAAGACTCGCCAAAGGGCGTGCTTTGATGCTCGCTTGAGACAATTTTGAGCCCGGGTAACGCATATAGTCCAGTGCCTCCAATAATGGCCAACATCGTTTCGGTTCCTTGTTCGATTAATTTAGTAAATGGGGTGGCAGGTGAATCAAATCGCTCGGTTCATCAATATCATGCATGATGGGCAGTTCATGCCAAGTTTTTTTTGCAGCACGCAGCCGATCGCGGCTCGTTTGCATCACACTTGCGCTGCCCCATTCGATGTCATGAAACAGCGAGGGGATGGGCATTCGTAAGCCGATCAGGGTGTAGCCGCCATCAAAGGCTGGTGCAAACACCGCATCGTTAGACGCTAAAGCGGTGAATGCCGCCTCAACCACCTCATGATCCAAGTTCGGCGCATCAGTGCCAATCAGAATAGCGCATGAGGCATGCTGCAGGGCTGACTCGAGCGCGGTTTGCATACGGCTACCCAAGTCATGACCTTGTTGGTGGGTGAGCTGCCATTGAGCAGCGAGGTTTTGTTGTTCTAACCATGGCATAAAAAAGTCATTCTCTTGGGCACCGGCAACACACAGCTCAAGCGATGTGTTTGCGCGCAGGTGCAGCGGTGTGACCATTTGTATGGTGTGAACGAACAGCTGTTTCGCAAGCGTGGCGGCAGCATCGGCGCCAAGCGCTGGTATCAAGCGGGTTTTGGCCAAGCCAGCTTTGGGTGATTTGGCAAAGACAATGAGGTGCCGTTTTTGGGGCATCAGCGGTAGTCCTTGGCCAAAGACGCTGCCGATTCGCCGCGCCAATAGCGCCAGCGTAATGACCACATCAACATGACGGTACGCCACACGCCGCGGGTCTCCCAGCGCCGCCCTGAGGTCGTGACTTTTTGGGACAGGCAAATCGGCCGTGACAATCGTCGCAGGCGTTGACTGATTTCAATGTCTTCCATCAGGGGTTGATCGGCAAAGCCACCCACTGCATCAAAGGCAGCACGCGTCATGAAGATACCTTGATCGCCTGTGGCTATACCGGTGATGCGAGAACGCCAATTCATCATAAAAGCAATCACCGCGAGCCATCGCGATTGGCCTTCGATGCGCACGTTAAAGCGGCCCCAAGCCATTGGATTGTTTGATTGGTAAATGCTCGAGCAGAGGATCAGATCCGCGTCATTGGGTGCGATGTTATCGGCATGTAAAAAAAGTAGGTTTTGGCTTTCAGCCAATGCAGCGCCTGCGTTTAACTGCCTCGCTCGCCCCGCTGAAACCACGACCAATCGACTCGCGTGCGGGCTGGCTTGTTGCACGGTATCGTCTTCACTGGTGCCGTCAACCACGATGATTTCGACACCTCGCGCGCGCCAGGCGTCCAAAGGGGCAAGGGTTCGTGCGATAGCCGTCCCTTCGTTTAAGCAAATGACGATGACCGATAGCTGCGCAGGCATGGGTTGGTTGGTCAGGACTAAGCCGCTGCCTTTAGCGGGCGGTCGGTCGATTCCAGAGCGCCGCCACAACTACTGCCTTGCCCGGCCGTGCAGCCATAGCAGTGATTGGCAACACGAATGTCGTGACCGTTCAGATCGAGAGTCAGTAAATCCTTGAGATGGGGCCGCGCGTGGCCTTCTGCGGGTAGCGCCATACCCAGCATTTGATTGAAGTCACAATCGTAGAGGTAACCCTGCCAATCCACGCTGACCATGGTTCGGCACATG
>JAFMCG010000053.1 GCA_017857895.1 Burkholderiaceae bacterium
GAGTATTTGAAAGAGCATCCTGACACGGCCTTTGAAATCGAAAATCGTGTTCGCGAAAACTTTGGTGTGGCCGCACGTCCAGGTGGCCCAAAGCCTGCCAAATCAGCAAAAGCTGCCAAAGAAGTCAAAGATGGCGCAGCTGCAACGCCAGTTGAGCCCATGCCAAGCGAAGACGATAAGTGATGTTTAATCAGCGGCGATCTGGGTCGAACGCGGCTTTTTCCGCAAACGAGCCGCTGAGCAAACGGGCATTAAAAGCCAAGGCAGTCGGGTTGCTGGCACTACGCGAGTACACCCGCGCTGAACTGCTCAAAAAGTTATCGCCATTGGCCCAAACGCCTGAAACAGTGTTAGCGGTGATTGATGAGCTTGCCAAAGACGGCTGGCAATCTGATGAGCGCTTCGCTGCCGCATTTAGTCACCAGAAGTCTTTCAAGCAAGGGGCTGCTCTGGTGGCGCAAGGCATGCGACAAAAGGGTGTGTCTGATGCACTGATTGCCCAAACACTGCAAAACCTGAGTGCCACTGAGCAGACTAGGGCGCATTTGGTGTGGGAAAAAAAATTTTCCAAAGAAGGCCGCCCAAATGACGCTCGCAGCTGGGCGCGTCAGGCTCGTTTTTTAGCCAGCCGCGGCTTTGGCTCGGGTGTCATCAGGCAGGTGCTTGGCTCGAGCGGCTCAGGCGAGGAAGATCAATAATCTGTCAGCCCGGTGTCAGCGTTTTCCCGAATCTCGCGTTATACTTTGCGCCTCTTATTAGTGAGTCAGCGTCGTTTTTTGGACAACGCCCCCTTATAGATGCCTTTGCCGCCACCTGATTGCCCTAGAAAACCGATGCACAATCGGTTTATACGCGCGCATTCTTTCGAGCGCGAAGACGGTCTCTGGGAAATCGAAGCCGAACTCATCGATCATAAAAATTACGATTTCACTCGCCGAAATGGTGCGGTGCATCCTGCGGGCCAACCCTTTCATCACTTGCATCTTAGGGTAGCCTTTGACGATGACTTCATCGTTCAACACGCGGTGGCTGTCTATGACTCGGCGCCGTTTGGTGAGCAATGTCGAGCCATTGAAGCTGATTATGGTGATCTCGTTGGCATGAACTTAATTGGCGGATTTAGGCAGGCTGTCAAAGCTCGGTTCGCACGCACCGCGGGTTGTTCGCACATGAGTGAACTTGCGGGTGTTTTACCGACTGTGGCCATGCAAACCATGGCCAATCGGCGGGCTAAGCGCAAAGTGGTATCTGGCGAGGAGCCTGAGCGCCGGCCATTTCAATTAGAGGGCTGCTACGCTTTGCGCTTAAATGGCCCAGTCGTTAAAGAGCACCACCCGAAATGGTATGTGGCGCCTGTGGGCGAGTCGAATATTGAGCAGATGCGATAGTGCAACCACATTGGATGGGGTAAAACTGACCAGTGATCGAAGGGAGTTGTGGTGTTTTTATAAAACTGACAGACCCAGTAATACACACGATAGACAAAAAACGAAACAAGGGATCTCATGAAAATCCATGAATATCAAGGCAAGGAATTGCTGCGCAAGTTTGACGTTAAGGTGCCTCACGGTATCCCAGTGCACAGCGTGGACGAAGCGGTTAAAGCCGCTGAGAAACTCGGTGGCCCAGTTTGGGTTGTGAAAGCACAGATTCACGCCGGTGGGCGAGGCAAAGGCGGTGGTGTCAAACTGGCACGCTCAATTGATGAGGTGCGCACCTTGGCCGATGAAATCTTGGGCATGCAACTGGTGACGCATCAAACCGGTCCCCAGGGGCAAAAGGTTAGACGCCTGCTGATTGAAGAGGGTGCCGATATCCAGAAGGAATACTACGTTGGTATCGTGACTGATCGTGGCACGCAGCGGGTTTGTGTCATGACCTCAAGCGAAGGCGGTATGGACGTTGAGGAAGTGGCTGAGAAGACGCCCGAGAAGATTCTTAAAGTTTTTGTTGACCCCAGTCAAGGTTTGACTGATAGCGAGGCTATTGAGTTGGCCATGGGCATTGGCGTGCCAGAGGCCTCTGTGCGAAAGGCAGCTGCCGAATTCCAAAAGCTCTACAAAGCTTATTGGGAGACTGACGCGTCTTTGGCTGAGATCAACCCTTTGATCTTGACCGGTAGCGGTGACATCATCGCGCTGGACGCCAAGTTCAATTTCGATAGCAATGCTTTGTTCCGTCACCCCGAGATCGTTGAGTATCGCGACCTTGATGAAGAGGATCCCGCTGAGATCGAAGCCAGCCGCTTCGATTTGGCTTACATCCAGCTCGATGGCAATATTGGCTGCTTGGTCAATGGCGCCGGCCTGGCCATGGCAACCATGGACACGATTAAGTTGTTTGGTGGTGAGCCAGCCAACTTTTTGGACGTGGGTGGCAGCGCAACCCCCGAGAAGGTCACTGAAGCTTTCAAGATCATGCTCAAAAATGAAGGGGTTGAGGCTATTTTGGTGAACATTTTTGGTGGCATTATGCGCTGCGATGTTATTGCCGAAGGTGTTATTGCCGCTTGTAAAGCGGTGAACTTGAGCGTGCCGTTGGTGGTGCGGATGAAGGGTACGAACGAAGAGCTCGGCAAAAAGATGTTGGTCGAGTCCGGTTTGCCCATTATCAGTGCTGACACCATGGCAGAAGCCGCCACCAAAGTCGTCGAAGCAGCCAAATAACCCCGAGCGCAAGGTTTGCGTGTAGTGAGTGCCCGATGGCACCAAAGGATTCGAAATGTCTATTTTGATTAATAAAGACACCAAAGTCATTACGCAAGGCATTACTGGTAAGACTGGTCAATTCCACACCCGTATGTGCCGTGATTACGCCAATGGTCGCGAGGCGTTTGTGGCTGGGGTACACCCTAAAAAAGCGGGTGAAGATTTTGAAGGCATCCCAATTTTTGGTTCTGTGGCTGCGGCCAAAGAAGCAACGGGTGCAACCGTCTCGGTGATTTATGTGCCACCAGCCGGTGCTGCTGAAGCGATCATGGAAGGCATTGAGGCAGAACTCGAGCTGGTGATTTGCATTACTGAAGGCATCCCTGTTAGGGATCTGTTGGTTATCAAAAGCAAAATGCAGGCCATGAATAGCCGCACTTTGTTGCTAGGACCAAACTGCCCTGGCTTGATCACGCCTGACGAAATCAAGATTGGCATCATGCCTGGCCATATCCACCGCAAGGGTCGTATCGGTATTGTTAGTCGCTCCGGCACATTGACCTACGAAGCAGTGGGTCAGGTCACTGAGCTTGGTTTAGGTCAATCAAGTGCGGTAGGTATTGGCGGCGATCCTATCAACGGTTTGAAGCACATCGATATTCTCAAAATGTTCAATGACGATCCTGAGACTGATGCTGTCATCATGATTGGTGAAATCGGTGGGCCGGACGAAGTGAATGCGGCGCGCTGGGCCAAAGACAACATGAAAAAGCCAGTGGTTGGCTTCATCGCCGGTGTGACAGCGCCAGCTGGTAAGCGCATGGGTCATGCGGGTGCCTTGATTTCGGGTGGTGACGATACTGCTGATGCCAAGATGAAAATCATGGAAGAGTGCGGCATCAAGACCACGCGTAACCCCTCAGAAATGGGTCGGTTGCTCAAATCAGTCCTCTAATCGCAAGTCACGCGTTTAAAGCGGTCACTTGAAGCAAACAACAGGGTGTGGTGCGAAGGCACCACACCCTGTTGCCTTTGGTGCTGATGGGCTACGTGTTTGACCAATCCTACGGAGTGACAACGCCTTCACGCTGAGTTGTCAATCGTGTGTTTGAATTTCACAATAATGGTTTAACTTTTTTGAGGAAACTGCTGCCATGGGTATGACAATCGACTTCGCTGACTTCAAAAACATTGCGATACCAACGTCAACGGGTAATTATGTGCCCTATTGCATCACAGGCGATTTGATATATTTGGCAGGTCAGACTTGCTCACGTGATGACAAGATGTTGTATTGCGGTCGGGTCGGCATCGACCTCCCAGTGGCGCAAGCCATCCTCGCCGCACGCACGTGCATGGAAAATCTATTGGCTGCGCTGTATCGAGCCGTTGATGGTGATTTCAGCCGTGTTGTTCAGTGCGTGAAAGTCAACGGCTATGTCAATTCACTGGCGCCGTTTGGCGATGGTCCTTCGGTGATTAATGGTGCCTCGGATCTGGTGGTAGCGCTGATGGGTGAGGCGGGCAAACATGCGCGCACCTCGGTTGGCGTGTCTGCGCTGCCTGGTAATGCCGCCGTTGAGGTTGAGGCAATTTTTCGGATTAAACCAGGGCCATCTTCGCGCATGGCATCGTCAAAGACTTGAACCAGTCGGTGAGTATGTCAAGTGTCGTTGCTCCTAGCTCGTCTTAAATAACGCCCCCACAGCCTGGCTGTGAGCAATGAGCACCAAAGCGACGGTTTTTTGTGCTGCATCAAAGCAGTTTGTTGTCAGTGTTCGTTAAACTGTCGGTTGTGCTCGCCAGTGGACTGGTTTTTGAGAAGCCAAATAACGCTGCGCGATGGCTGATCTTTCACGATGAGCCGCAATTTTTTAGGAATGGAAAATAATGACTGAACCCTCTCCAAACAAAAAAGCCAGTATTTCAGTGTTGCAACGCCTTGGTTTGGTGGCCGTTATTGGCATTGTGTTAGCGATAATTTTTAACTACTTTCGCTAATGCTTTACAGGCGTGTGCGCCAGTCGGGTTTTGGCGCGCGCGACAAATGTTTCTTTCCAATGGCCGTATGAGGTGAAAAAACGTCGTGACAGCTGAAGATTTACTACCAAAGCAGGTGGTCATCGCCACCCGTGCCAGTCGATTGGCTTTGTGGCAGGCTGAGCACGTGCAGGCTGAACTTCAAGCGTATTACCCTGCGCTGAAGGTTTCGCTTTTGAAGTTAAGCACTCGAGGCGATGAAATCCTTGATCGCAGCCTGCAAAAGGTTGGCGGTAAGGGTCTTTTTATTAAGGAACTCGAAAATGCCTTGCTCGATGGCCGGGCGGATTTGGCTGTGCATTCGCTTAAAGATGTGCCCGTTTCGCTGCCTGCACCGTTTGCTTTGGCTGCCATTTTGCCGCGCGCAGAAGCGCGTGATGCTTGGGTGAGCGAGGTTTATGCCAGCCCCGCTGACCTGCCAGCGGGTGCCGTGATTGGTACTTCTAGCCTCAGGCGTCAGGCGCAACTACAGGTTTTGCGACCCGACGTGGTGGTCAAGCCGCTTAGGGGTAATCTTGATACCCGCTTGGGCAAACTTGATGATGGTCAATACGATGCAATCATCTTAGCGGCAGTCGGTTTACAGCGGCTTCAGTTGGCCGATCGAATCCGCATGATTTTGCCGATTGAAATGTCTTTGCCGGCGGCCGGCCAAGGTGCGCTTGGTATTGAGATCCTGAGCACGAGGGTCGATGTCCAGGCACTGTTGCGTCCCTTCGTGTGCCATACGAGTACTGCCTGCGTCACCGCAGAACGCGCAGTGTCACGTGTTTTAGGGGGGTCTTGTTCGGTACCGCTTGCCGCCCACGCCACCTTCAATAAGCATCAGCTGCATGTCCAAGCACTGGTGGCAAGTCCCGATGGGCAGCAGGTTCTGCGTGCCCAGGCAAATGGTGAGGTGACACAAGACACCTTGGCACAAAGCGAAGTGCTCGGTGAGCAAGTGGCGCGTGACCTTATCTCGCAGGGGGCTGATCGACTGTTGGCTGACCTGCTCGAGCCCTAGGAAAGCGCCAATATGGTGGCGCGTGTTGTCTTGACTCGGCCAGCACCACGGCAGGTGGCGCTTAAACAGGCCCTTGAGGCTGCTGGCATTGAGGTGTTGGCACTGCCAGCCTTAGAAATTGTCGCTTTGGACACAGTGGGTCGATTGCCTGACCCTTGCGAGTTTGATGTGGCGATTTTTGTCAGTCGCACCGCTTGGCAGACCTATTGGCAGGCATTGCGTGCGCAAGCCCCTTGTTTTGTGTGGCCAATGACGTGCCAACTGGCCAGCGTCGGTGCATCCACTGCCCAAGCGATCAAACAGGATTTGAAACAGGTTGCTCTTGAAGGCGAGACTTTCGTGCTGACACCTGACGCTGACACGACGCAGGATTCAGAATCACTTTGGCACCAGTTAAGGCAGGCGTTGCGCCCTGGGGCTAGGGTGCTGTTGGTGCGCGGTGCGGCGGGACGTGACTGGTTGGCTCAAACTTTGCAGGCGCAGGGATTTGTCACCCACATTCATGAGACCTATCGGCGTGAGCCGGCCCAATGGTCTGCAAGCGCTATTGACACGTTGCGGCAATGGCAGGCTTCAGGGTCATTGGGGACCTGGCTTATCACCAGTGCCCAAGGGTTGTCAGCGATTCAAGCGCAGTGGCGGGTGCATGCGATGGGGGCTGTGCGCCCAGAGGGCGCTGTGGTTGTTCATCCTAGACTGCAAGCGTTGGTAGGCTTATGGCTGCCACCCTTGTCGTCTGTGCGTGTGGCGCAGCCAGAGGACCAAAGCTTATTTATTGCCCTCACACAACAGCGCTAAAATCCAAAAATGTGGTGAAGTGCAAACTTCGCCGTTTTTAGGCGTCAACGGCTACAATCGACCCATGGATAAAGACAAGTCACCCGAGATCTCGCCAGCCCCAGACGCGTTGCCCAGCAAGAGCGTCAGTCCAACCACGGCTCCAAAGTCGGCGCTCGATCAGCCGGTGGATGCTTTGCGTCAGTCAAAGTCAGAAGACGCTAAAACGGCAGGATCAACCCCAAAATCAACAACAACCAGTCAATCGACAACGGCAAGTCCCCCACCTTCTTCAAGCGGTTCAGCGTCCTCTGCGAAGCCCGGCGACACCCCTGGCACCAAAGGCCGTTCGGGTTCTCGGACTGTGATTGGGTTCGGTGTTCTTGCAATCATTGTTATTGGTGGTCTGTCAGCGGTGGTTTGGTGGCAAAACCAACGTTTTGAGACGGTTGCCCGTGAGGTTGCTGATCGCTTGCAACGTGGTGATGCGCGAGTGGCACTCATTGAAAAGCAGGCTGAACAAGCGCTATCCTTGGCTCGCTCCCAAGCGCAAACCGTAGAGCAAACGGCCAGCCGACTTCGTGTGGTGGGCAACGAGTTGGCTGCATTAGAGCAGTCTTGGCAGGCCTCGAATGTGGGGTTAGACCAAAAGTTGCTGGTCAATGATTTAAGGCGTCTTTTGACCATGGCCAATCAGCAGTTGGTTTTGATGGGCAATGTCAGCAGTGCCATTGCGGTCCTGCAGTCCATGCAAGTGATGCTTGAAAGCCAGACTTCGCCAGAATTTAATGGTTTGACGCAGGCTGTGAATACGGACCTTTCGCGTTTGCAAGAAGTCCCGTTAATTGATCTCGCCGCCCTATCAGCGCAGCTTGATAGCGTTATCGCCTTAACAGGAAAGGCACCTTTGCTGGTGCCAGATCGTGTGTCCCCAGAGATTGGTCAGACACCTAGCGTTAACAAACCATCGGGTGCGAATCAAACGCCGTTGCCTGAATCAGCACCTGACCAACAGGTCAATGAGCCATCGAACTTACCTTGGTGGCAGCAGTTGCCTGGCCAAGCGCAGCAACTCATCAGCGATGCCTCGCGAATCATGCGCGACGAAGTTTCAAACTTGGTTAGTATTCGCCGCGCCAACGACGCCCAAGCGCTATTGTTGACCGAAGATCAAGCGCAAGATCTGCGAGCGAACGTTCGTTCGCGACTATTGAGCGCACAATTGGCGTTATTAACCAGACAGACTGATATCTGGCGTGCAGAGCTCGCCGAAGTCGAGACACTTTTAAACACGCGCTACGACACTGAGGCTATTGATACCAAGGCCGCATTGCGTATGGTTAAGGCGTTGTTTGCCCAGCCCTTGACAGTGCCACTGCCATCACTGGCTGATAGCTTGAGTGCCCTGGAGTTGCTTGACCGAGCTGTGTCGGTGCCCCCGGTGTCATCGGTTTCGGGGGTGAATTAAGATGCGTCGTTTGTTTTGGATTGTGCTGACCATTGCCTTAGCGGTTGCCGTTGCGCTGGTGATTCAACGGTTCCCTGGCAATGTTTTGGTGGTTGTCGACCAATGGCGCATGCAGGTGTCCTTGACGTTCGCCATCTTGGCGCTCCTGGCCTTATTTGTTTCATCCTATGTCTTGATTCGTTTGGTGGTGTGGTTGGCTGATTTGCCAACCCGCTATCGCGGTTGGCGTGGTCAACGGGCTGAGCGTCGAGAGCAATCTCGAATGGAGCAGGGCTGGATTGCTTTGCTTGAAGGTCGACATGCTTTTGCAGAGAAGTTACTGACCAAAGTATCGGCTGATTCCAAAGACTGGAAAAGACAGGTTTTGGCTGATTTGAGTGCCGCCCGGGCAGCGCAAGAGATCGGTGCTTTTGATCGACGTGATCAATTGATTCAAAAGGCACAAAAGCTGGTTGCCCACGATGGCAAACAGTCGAGCCTTGGTACCGCTGTTGCAGCGGCTGCGGCTGATCTTTGGTTGGAGCAAGGCCAGGCCGGGGCAGCACTTGAGGTGCTCGATCGGGCTGGCGTGCAAGAGCGTAAAGACGTTCATACCTTGCGTTTGTTATTGCGAACACACCAACAACTGAACAACAATGAGCAAGTGCTTGAGCTGGCGCGTCGATTGCGTCGCCTGCAGGCGATCAGCACTGAGCAGGCTGATAAATTGATTGAGACAGCGGCAGCGCACTTGATCAAAGCCAAAAGCCTTACGGCAGATTCGTCAGATTGGGAGTCCTTTTGGAAGTCACTGCGTGCGGAAGAAAAAGTGTTGGTCAGTGTTGCACTCGCCGGATCTGACGCCTATCAAGTGCGCGGAAAATTGAAAGAAGCCAGCGCGGTTCTCGAGGCAGCCATCAAAACAAACTTTGACCCACGTTTGCTCCAAGCCTATGCAAAAGCCGAACCCGAACAAGTCACGCCTCGGTTACAGCACGCCGAACGTTGGCTAACGCAGCGCGAAAACGATCCAAATTTGTTGGTGACCCTCGGTGCCTTGTGTTTGGCCGCTCAGATGTGGGGACAAGCGCAACGTTACCTTGAACTAAGCGCACAGAAGCGAAGTGATTCACAGGTGAATGCTTTGCTAGGCAGCTTGTTCGATCGGTTGGGGCAACCTGAAAGAGCCGCCCAGCATTGGCGCATGGCCACGGCGGTCAGCGCGGCTTTGCCAATATTGGCTCAGGATGCGTTTCTGCCGGCAGCGGATCTTCAAGACGACCCTGTCTTTACGCTAACAGAGGCTTTTGTTGATGATCCCTTGGCGCCAGCTGATCATTCAGCAAAAGAATTATCGCTGGGTGATGCAACCCATGGTTCAGCTTCAGGGGCGTCCTTGCCAGGTCGTTTGCCGCAGCAAGACTACGACGAACTCTTTGACAGTGCGCCTTTGCCAGCGCATGCGTTCGAGTCCGCGGGTAGTCAGTCAAGCGAGAAGAAAGACTAAAGGTTGGGTGTTTTCAATTCGCCATGAATCGATATTGATAACACCGTTGCTTCGTTTTCTTCGCTCATTCATCGTCTCCGAGCAGGCCTTGCCAGGGGTCTTCGTCTAGCGGTCTTTTTAGGCCGCTTTGTAATTTGCCATGCCGTCGACAATTTCTTTGTGGGCAGCCGCGACACCGGCCCAACCCTCGACTTTGACCCACTTGCCTTGCTCAAGGTCTTTGTAGTGCTCAAAGAAGTGTTCAATCGACTTCAGGGTCATGGGGTGAACATCCTCATGCGACTCGAGGTTGCTGTAAAGGGGAAGAATTTTGGTGGTTGGCACCGCCAACACTTTGCCGTCTTGGCCCGCTTCATCGGTCATGTGCAAAATGCCAATGGCACGACAGGGCACCACAACACCAGGCATCAGGGGAAATGGGGTCATCACCAAGACATCCACAGGATCGCCATCGCCAGCAATCGTGTTGGGCACATAGCCATAATTGGTGGGGTAAAACATGGCGGTGGTCATGAAGCGATCGACAAAGACCGCACCACTTTCTTTATCCACTTCGTACTTGATAGGGTCGGCATTCATTGGGATTTCGATGATGACGTTGAACACTTCAGGTGCTTTATCGCCAGGGGTGACTTTATCAAGGGACATCTGGATCTACCAAAAAAGAGTTGAAAAATTTTTAGAGGGGCGACGCGGTTAAAGACTTGATGTTTCGTAAGCCGAGTCACATTTATTGGGTATTTTACCCTTAGCCTAGGCGGTCGTTTTGTTTGTCGTTAACGATTAGACGATGTTAATGCGCGACTCTGACACAAAGCTTAAGGCAGTCAACCCACAGGCTCGCCATCCGATAGAATTGTTATGTTTGCGTGATGATGCCAAACATTACTTTCTTTTATTAAACAATTTTCGCCCAACGGGGGATCAATATGTCTGAATACGTCTTCACACCACCTGCCGTGGTGGGTTTGCCCGTGGTGGGCAGTCAGGCTAAGTTTGCTGTTCGTCATGTCTATTGCGTGGGTCGAAACTATGTCGAGCATGCCAAAGAGATGGGTTTTACCGGACGTGAAGAGCCTTTCTTTTTTTCTAAGCCCGCTGATGCTTTGGTTTATGTTGCCTCAGGCACACAGGGCGATATTCACTACCCGCCAAAGACCAGTAATTTGCATTACGAAATGGAATTGGTCGTGGCCTTAGGCAAAGGGGGTCGTGATATTCCAGTTGAAAAGGCCAATGAGTGCATTTTTGGTTATGCCTTGGGTTTGGACATGACGCGTCGTGATTTGCAAGGCGAATGTAAGAAACTGGGTCGTCCTTGGGAAGTTGGCAAAGCATTTGATGAGTCGGGCCCGATCGGTCCCATTCACCCCGTTGATAAGACCGGTGTCATCGATCAAGGTGCAATCACGCTGGCGGTTAACGGGCAGATGAAACAAAACAGCAATTTAGACAAGCTGATTTGGAGTATTCCCGAAAGTATCTCTTTTTTATCCAGTTTGTTTGAACTCAAAGCCGGTGATCTGATATTCACAGGTACCCCAGAGGGCGTCGGTCCTGTGGTGGCCGGTGACCAGATGGTCGGTACCTTTGACGGTTTGGGTGAGCTTAAAGTACGGGTGGTTTGATACCAAGCGCATACAAAAAGGGCCAAGACAATTGTCTTGGCCCTTTTTGATTCGCTGTCGCGACTTACGCTGCTTTACCCATGGATTGGGCGTTTGCAGGGGCGGGGTGTTTGGTGAGGCGGTGGCCCGCTTTTAGAATTTGGCTGGGAATATCATGTTCAACCAAGGCTGGTAGCCGTGCGGCAACGGCGACTAGCTTTTGCAGGTCGACACCGGTGTTGAACCCTTCAAGTTCCAGCATGTGCACCACTTCTTCAGTGCAGGCATTGCCACTGGCGCCAGGCGCATAAGGGCAGCCACCAAGGCCACCGAGTGAGGCATCAAATCGATCAATGCCAGCATCAATAGCCGCTAGCACATTTGATTGCGCCAGCCCTCTGGTGTTGTGAAAGTGGAAGGTAAACGTCACTTTCGGGAAACTGGCTTTGGCCATGCGCGCGATGTGACGCACTTGGGAGGGATAAGCCATGCCTGTGGTGTCACACAAGGAGATTCGTTTGACATTTTGGCGGGCGAAATGTTCAACCAACCGCAGGACCTCTGATTCAGCAATGTTGCCCTCCATCGGGCAGCCGAAGGCCGTTGACAGAGATACGTTAACAGCCACTGACGAGTCGGCCAACGTTTCAATGATTTGGCTTAACTGGTTGGCTGACTGATCGCGCGTCATTCGAAGGTTTGCTTGATTGTGCGTTTCACTCACTGACATGACCAAATTGGCCTCATCGATGCCACAACTCAAGGCGCGCTCGGCACCGCGAGCATTGGGAATGAGCACGGTGTATTCAACGCCAGGCTGCCGCTTGATACGGTGCATCACTTCTTCGGCATCCCGTAGGGCAGGAATGGCCTTGGGTGAGGTGAAAGATGTGGCTTCAATTTTGGCGAACCCGCACTCACTGAGCGCATCAATAATCGCGACTTTGTCATCGGTACTGATGAACACGTTTTCGTTTTGAAAACCGTCACGCGGCGCGACGTCGTGCATGTAAATGCGGGGTTTGCTCATGGCGGAAGTGGTCTCTGTATTGTTGTTTTGTTTTTATATGATGAATCGTTGATCAAATGACTAAAAGCCGATTCAACCCAAGTCAAGTTGTATTTTACGGGTTTTCCCGAGTTTGTGTGATTGGCCCCAGGATTTGGTGCGATTTATGTGATGCCACGATCACGCCATTCAGCGCGGGTGCTGCTGTCAATCCCCAATTGATCCAGTATTTCGTCTGTGTGTTCGCCGAGCTGGGGTGCCAGTCGGTCGACTTGACCGGGCGTGCGAGACAGTTTGGGGACAATGCCGGGGACTTTGACCACAGAGCCGTCGGGCAGGGTAGTCTCTAAAATCATATCGCGGGCTTGGTAGTGCGGGTCCGCAGCGATGTCAGCGGCATCATAACTTTTACCAACCGGTACACCGGCTTCGGTCATGGCGCTTAAGACATCTTCAAGTGTGCGGTTTATTGTCCATTGCCCAATGGCTTGATCAATACGTTCGGCTTGAGCCGCACGGCCGGGGTTGTCGGCTAGCGCTGGATCGGTGGCCAAGTCTTCGCGATCAATCAGGGTCATCAGGCGCTTGAAAATACTGTCGCCATTGCCCGCAATCAATGCGTATTTGCCATCTTGGCAGGGGTACGCATTGGTTGGCGCAATACCTGGCATGCTGGCTCCCGATGGTTGGCGAACAGCACCGAATTTTGAGTATTCGGGTAGCAGGCTCTCCATCATGTTGAAAACCGACTCGTAAAGCGCGACATCAACTTCTTGGCCTAAGCCGTTTTGTTGCTCGCGGTGGCGTAAAGCCATCAAAACCCCAATGACCCCATGCAAACCCGACAAGGTGTCGCCAATCGAGACGCCCACACGCACGGGCGGACGGCCTGGCTCACCGCTCAAATAACGTAAGCCGCCCATGGCTTCACCAATGACCCCAAAACCAGGTCGATCACGGTAGGGGCCGGTCTGCCCATAGCCAGAGACTCGCAACATGATGAGTTTTGGGTTGATCGCGTGTAGCGCCTCAAAACCCAAGCCCCACTTTTCCATGGCGCCAGGGCGAAAATTTTCGATCAAGATATCAGCATCAGCCACCAAGCGGCGCACGACATCTTGACCCTCTGGCTGTCGCAAGTCCAACGTCAATGAACGCTTGTTACGGGCATGTGCGGCCCACCAAACCGAGGTGCCGTCGTGGACGTAACGCCATTGACGAAGCGGATCACCAGCAGGTGGTTCGACTTTAATGACGTCAGCACCAAATTCAGCCAAAATCTTGGCGGCAAACGGGCCGGCAATTAACTGACCAAGCTCAATGATTTTTAAGCCTGATAGTGGACGTTGTGCGTTTTCAGAGGTGTTTTTCATGGCTGGCCTGGTTTTGGAGCGTCTACAGGGTCAACGTGTGCCATCAGGTCTAAAACGCGGTGGCGACGCATCACCGAGTCACGGGCGGCAACCACAATATCGTGGCCTTGTTCAACGGTTAGGGTGCGGTCGACTTCAACATGAGCATCAACCAAAACCATGTCACCCATCTTACGGGTACGGATGTCGTGCACGCCAAGTACGCCAGGGGTTTCGTTAAGTGTCTGAGTAATTTCTTGTAGCTCTTTTTCATCGATACCGCGATCCATCAGATCATTGAAAGCATCAGAACCGAAACGCCAACCCATGCGTGCAATCATGAGACCAACGATCAAAGCGGCGATCGGATCGAGAATTTTATAGCCCAAAAGGTGTCCCAAAATGCCGATGGCCACCACCAGCGACGAAGCGGCATCTGAGCGAGCATGCCAGGCGTTGGCCACGAGCATGCTGGATTTCACCCGCTTGGCGGCAGACAGCATGTAGCGAAATAAGCCTTCTTTGGTGAATAACGTCAAAATCGCAATGCCTAATGCGATTGGCGCCACATCGGGGATGTCATCGGGGTTCATGATCCGTTCAACAGAAAACCAAACCATACCCAAGCCAACCGAAATCAGCGCGAGACCAATAATGAGGGAAGCGGCAGTCTCAAACCGCTGATGGCCGTAAGGATGATCCTCGTCGGGATCTTTTTGACTGTGGTGATTGGCAATCAACACCACGAAGTCTGACAACAAGTCAGACAGCGAGTGAATCCCATCAGCAATCAGCGCCTGTGATCGCGCAAAGAAACCCACCGCAATCTGCAGTGTCGAGAGCACAATGTTGACCACCACACTGACCAGTGTGGTTCGTTTGGCCACCGCGCCTCTCTGGGCTGCGGAGTAGCTTGATTGCGCACCATTGACATCTTGTTTGTGGTCAGACGTTCGGTGGTGGTGATTCGATCCCATTCGCTTTTTACAGATCCTTGCTGTCGGTTTGTTGGTTGTTTAGGTGCCGTAGGGCATTTTCGTTGGTTTAGGACCAATTGACTACCGCGGGACTACTTTAGTGTGGCATCGGCTAGCTTCACGCCAAAAGCCACAAAGAGCCCACCAACGGCGCCACTACCGAGCGCACTTAATCGCGGGTGCGCTCGCATCTTACTCGCTAACCGTACGCCACCAAAAATCAAGCACGTCAAGTAAAGCATGCTAAAGATTTGAACAACAATGCCAAGCAAAAGAAATGTCAGTGCAGGGTAGGCGTAATTTGGGTCAACAAATTGAATAAAAAATGAGATGAAGAAAAAAATCGCCTTGGGATTTAAAAGGCTGATCATGAGTGCTGAACGCATCGGGTGGCGACGTTTGTCGCGTGGTGCCAATGTCTCGTTTGAGGTGGCTACGGTAGTCAGAGGGTTGCGCCAGTGATACCAAGCCAGCTTTAAAAGCCCCAACCCAATCCAAGCCAAATAGGCGGCACCAGCGTATTTAAGCCCCATGAACAACGAAGGATTGGCGTACAGCACAGATGCCGCACCAGTCGCGGCCAATGCCATCAAAACGAGATCACCCAAAAACACACCAGCCGCCGCACGATAGCCTGCACCCACGCCATCGATGGATGCCGTGGTTAATACAAACATTGTATTAGGACCGGGTAGCAACACAACAAAAATCGTGCCCAGAACAAATGTCACAAGATCAGTGATTCCGTACAAGTTGACTTCCTTAGGTGCATCAGCGTGATTTGCAATTTGACAAACGGTTAACCCAGCCATCAAGGTTTTTATTGCTGACGCCTAATTGCATTTTAGACGCCAATTGGCATCGCAAGGTCGTTGGTTCAGTCGGGCGATTTTAAGTGCAGTCAGGCCTGTGTCATCCTTTTTAATGTGTTTTTGTCATCGTCAACGGTGACCCTCTTTGCGCGTTACCCTTGACGCAAGCGTTTGGCTTGTCGCATGATGCGAGGGTATTTCTAAACCATAAAGAGAGTGTTGCGCGATGAAAGCTGTTTTTCTCGATGCCAGTTCCACCCTTGCCGAAGTCACGGAACGTTTACTGCAAATTGGCGACATGACTGTTTCCATTCACCGTGACCCTGACATCACACCCGAACAGATCCCAGGGGTTGTTGGCGATGCTGACATTGTTTGGATCGATCACACGAGTTTGCCAACTGATATTGCCAGCCAGTGCCCAAATTTGCGACACGTGATTTTTCTGGGTACTGGCGCTCGTTCGTACATGAGCCCTGAGGAATTGGCTGAAATCGGTATTCAAGTGCATATTATTAAGGGCTACGGCGACACGGCTGTGGCTGAGTGTGCTTTTGGGTTGATGTGGGCAGCAGCCAAAGGCTATGCGGCGATGGATCGTGGCGTGCGTGCGGGCCATTGGCCACGCACTGAGGGTCTGCAATTAACCGGTAAAACCTTGGGTTTGGTCGGGTTTGGGGGCATTGGGGCGGAAATGGCGCGCTTGGGTCTGGGCGCTGGCATGCGGGTCATCGCTTGGAACCGTTCTCCCAAAGAGCACCCTGGGGTGCCGTTTTTGTCGATTGAAGCGGTGTTGGCGCAAAGCGATGTGGTGTCAGTGCATTTGCTTTTAAACGACGAAACC
>JAFMCG010000195.1 GCA_017857895.1 Burkholderiaceae bacterium
TCAATGCCTAAGACACGAACACTGGCATCCAAACACGTGGCATAAATACCAAAAAGCCATGGGGCTAGAGACTCTAAACCGCTGCCGCTGACCACGCGATCGGCAAATGACTGATCACAACTGAATGCTTTCGCCGCAACAGTGACCTGATGCCAGGCCACCGCAATGCCAGCGGATGCTGTGATCACAATCAGACCCCAGTTCAATAAACGCCATGGGCGAAACGCCGAACCCAGAAAGCCGAGCAGGGCGAATGCGGCAATCAAAACAAACAAAATACGCTGCAAAATGCACCAAGAGCAAGGCGCCATGTCTAGCACATGCTGACTGAACAGGGCGATACCGAGAGCGGCGAGAGCCGTCAAAAGCACCAGTAAAAAACCATTTTTGTTATGCGGCATGGGCGACCTCTTGGCTCAATGCATCTGAAACCGCACGTTCAAATTGACGTTGCTTTCGGGGTTGGTTCAAATCTTCACCACTGATCACAAACACGTCTTCAACGCGTTCACCCAGCGTCATCACTTTGGCGGTCAACACGGAGACATTAAACTGGACAAAAACCCGCGCCACATCGGCCAGTAAGCCAGGGCGGTCAGAGGCGACGATCGCCAAGCGCCAATGTTTGCTGCCTTCGTCGGGCTGAATCTCAACCATGGGTGCCACTGGAAAAGCACGCGACAAGCGTGACAAACGCGGATACCCTGTTTTGGTGGCAAGCGCGGCCCCAGCATTGTCTTTTTGCAGAAATTCTCGCAACTCGTGTTCGATCAAGGCGGTCAAAGCGCGAAGGTCACTTTGTCCTGAAGCCGGAAACACCATAAAACTATCTAGTGCAAAACCGTGTCGGGTGGTGTGAATTCGAGCATCCAAAACACCAAGATTTCTCATGCCCAAATAAGCACAAATATTAGAGAAAAGATCTTTTTTGTCATGGGTATAGACCATGATTTGTAAGCTTTCGGTGGTGCCAACAGGGCGCACTTTGACGACCACGCCATCGGGACTGACTTGATAATGCAAGTGCCGTGTGTGCCAAGCGATGTCGGGCGCATCGTGACGCAAAAAGTAGGCAACGTCTAATTTTTCCCAAAATGCTTGCCGATGCTCGTCAAGCAAACCTGTCAATCGAGTCAACCGCGTTGCCTCTTCAATCCGTTGCTGCAATACCGTTTTTGCTGATGCCATTTCCCCACCCAAGGCGGCACGGGTCAGCCGGTATAAGTCCTCGAGCAATTTGCCTTTCCAAGTATTCCATACCTTGGGGCTCGTACCCCGAATGTCAGCGACAGTCAGTAGGTAAAGCGCCGTTAGTTGGCGCATAGAGCCCACTTGCTGAGCGAAGTTTTGAATCACAACAGGGTTCGAGAGGTCTTGCTTTTGCGCAACCTGTGACATCAGCAAATGGCTTTTGACTAAAAACACAACCAGTGCCGTGTCTTCATTGCTTAATCCGTGCTCGCGCGCAAATCGTTTGACTTCAACAGCGCCGAGTTCAGAGTGATCGCCACCACGGCCTTTTGCGATATCGTGAAACAGTGCCGCCACATAAAGCAGCCAATGATTATCCAAATTGGCAATCAAGTCTGACGCCAGCGGATATTCTTGCGCATGCTCGGGCATGGTGAATCGTCGCAAGTTGCGAATAACCTGCAGCGTGTGCTGATCAACCGTGTAGACATGAAACAGATCGTGCTGCATTTGCCCCACTACCCGACGAAAAGCCGGCAAATAGCGTGGCAAGACGTTTAGCAATGTCATTCGACGCAAGGCGTGAACAATGCCTTGTGGCTGCTGCAAGATGGACAGAAATATGGCTTTGTTTGTCGGATCACGCCGAAACGCCGAATCAATTCGTGTGCGTGCGTGCCAGATGGCTCGCAAGGCTTTGGCAGAAATCCCCGTCAGCTCGGGATGTTGTTGCATCACCAAAAAGGCTTTCAGCAGAAGATGAGGATGCTGTTCAAAGACCGTCTCGTCCTCGATTTCTAAACGTGACTGGCGATCAAAGAAGTAACCCTCCGCATCAAGCGGCAACAATCTTGCACCGGGCACTGGAAACAGTTGCGCTTGAATGCTTTCGACCAGAACCGTGTTCAATTGAGTCACCAAGCGCGCCGCCCAGTAATAGCGCTGCATCAATATCTCGCTGGCTCGCCGATTGTGCGCGGGCAAAATGTCGTAAGCTTGGGCTAGGCTGTGTTGGAGATCAAACACCAACCGATCTTCACGGCGCCCAGCAAGCAAATGCATCTCAATGCGCAATCGCTTGAAAGCGAGTTCGGCCTTTCTCAGGTCGCGCGCCTCAGTCGATGTCAGCAAACCGCTGCGCGAGAGCTGCGTCCAATTGCTACCAAAGCCTGCTGCCTTTGCCATCCAACGAATGACTTGCAAGTCGCGCAAGCCACCCGGCGATTCTTTACAGTTCGGTTCAAGGGCATAGGGGGTGTCTTGGTAGCGCGCATGGCGCTGCCGCATTTCTGTCAACTTGGCTTTAAAGAAAAGTTGTTTGTCTAAAGCCGAAATCAGCGCTGTGTTGAATTGCTTAAATAAATTGCGTCGACCCGCGATAAATCGACTCTCCAAGAGTGAAGTCTGAACGGTAATGTCTGCCTCAGCCTCAATCAAACACTCATCAAGGGTGCGAACGCTATAGCCTGGTTCAATACCCAGGTCCCAGAGTGCGGCCACCAGTTCGCTCAGCATGGCTTGATCTTTCTCGCTAGCTGGCTGCGCGAGCAAGATCAAAAGATCAACATCAGAGTAAGGATAGAGTTCACCACGGCCATAGCCACCAACAGCGGCCAAGGTCGCCCCTTTGGGTAGCGGATGAATTCGAAGAAGACCACGCAAAGCGTCGTCTGTTGCGCGACGCAGGTCATTTAAAAATCGGTCTGATACCGGCTGCAACCTAAAAGCGCTAACGGCATTATCTCGCTTGGCAGCTAAGACTTGGCGTAATTC
>JAFMCG010000054.1 GCA_017857895.1 Burkholderiaceae bacterium
TTGAGGCCCAGTTTTTCTAGGGCAAGTGCCAGTGTTGGTGCTTCAAAATCGGCAATACCCACTTTCAGGGCCTCGGCCGTTGTCAGTGTCAACAGCTTGCCGCGGTCGGTGACACCAGGGATGACGACGTCTGCATCAACCATTGCTTCAGCGATCAGGGTGTCACGGCCTCGGCTTTCGGCCGTGGCACTAAATTCTTTGCGAACATAAGAAACGGTTTTTTCGCCAACCGCAGTGCTTTCACCACCTGAGCTTTGCACTGGCATCGCAGCGCCAATGGTGCCACCTGGCGCCATCACGATCGCGTTGGCAGCTAGGCTGATTAAGGCACCGGCTGAAATGGCTCGGGTATCGATAAAGGCAATCGATTGCACCGGGCTTTTGAGTATGGCATCACGGATTTGGACGGCGGCATCGACGCGCCCGCCAAAGGTGTTGATCTGTAAAACGACAGCGGCTGCGCCCTCGCGTTGGGCCTGTGCAAACACACGTTCGATGTAAGGCGCAAGCCCCAAGTCGATCATGCCGTCGACGTGAGCCAAATACACCACCGGCCCCTGTTTGGCCGCTTGCGAAAACGCAACACTGGCCGTGCCCATCGTAAAAATGAGGGCAATCAGAGCGAGCAATCGATAAGATAAGGTAACCATGTATCGAGTGTACATGGCTACTCTGGTTTTGTTATTTATCGTTTGTCAGGTCTTAAGGATTTTGATGCTGAGGGCGTCTTAGTTTTTTGACCGTCAACCAAGCCGCCAAAACCAACAAGACCACGCCAAGCCCTGCTCTGAAAGAGCCTTCCATCATCATCAGGGGTATGGCTGCACAAACCATAAAGCCCACACCGTAAAACTGTGCCCAACGCTCACCAGCTTTTGTGGCTGATTGGTACAGTGGGAAAAAGACAGAGAACAGTGCCATCACGATGAAGAAAAGCGCCCATGGCCGCATGAAAAAGAGTGTTAAGTCATCACTCGTTGACAAGGACCGTGACAAGTTCAATTCGGCCAGTGGGCCGAGCACCACGCCCAACACCATGGGTGTTAGGGGGAAGCCGTTTTTAACCATGGCAAAACCGATAATTCCAAAAACCAAGAGTGTCCAAATATCAAAACTGGTGTTGTTCAGCGTGAAGACACCAATTGCGCAGTAAAGCAAAATCACCACACCCAAAATGTAAAGCGGCACTCGTGTCACCAATAGGAAAATGCGCAACGCGCCAGAGGTCATGATCAAGGTCATGAAGTTGGCCAAGAAGTAGGCCACCATGATGCCGTAAGCCAGCACGGGTTGTGTCGATATGAAGGTCGGGCTTGGGGCGATGTTGTGAATGGTCAGCGCCCCAAGCATGACGGCTGTGACGGCGTCGCCTGGAATACCCAAAGCCATCATCATGATAAGAGCGCCGCCCGCAGTGGCGTTATTTGAAGATTCAGAGGCAATCAAACCCGGTGGTGTGCCCTGGCCAAAATCTTCCGGTGTTTTAGAGGCTTTTTTGGTTTGATCATAGGCCAAAATATTGGAAATGGAGCTGCCTGCAGCAGGCAACAGGCCGATGAAAAGACCAATGGCTGAGGATCGCAACAAAGTGATCCAGTTCAGGAAAATAAGGGCGATTGATTTTCTGTGTTCCATTTTGACGGCGCTATGGTGGCCCGCGACCATTGGTTTTTTGGCGTCTTCAGTGTTGCTCATGTCGTTGAGCAGCTGGCTGAAAGCGAATAAGCCAATCAAAACAGGTAAAAAAGCAAAACCCGCACCGAGCGATTCAAACCCAAAGGTAAAGCGCGCAGCGCCGTTGATGTGGTCTTCACCGACACTGGCCACCAACAAACCAAAAACACCTGCAATGAGCCCCTTGATTAAGGCACCTTCGGACAGGCTGGCTGCAATCGTTAAGGCGAAGCACACCAGCATGAAATAGTCCCACGGCCCAAATTCCAACCCAATGGCGGCCAGCGTGGGGGCCAAAAACACCAGCACCACAGCGGAAATCAAACCACCGAAAAATGAAGCCCATAGCCCCAAGCCCAAAGCCAAGCCGGGGCGACCCTTTCGCGCCATGGGGAAACCGTCAAAGGTCGTGGCAATGGCCGAAGGGGTGCCAGGTACGCCAATCAAGATTGAGGCAAACATACCGCCGGTTAAGCCGCCGACATACACGCCCAGCATGGTTGATAAGCCTTCAATCGGACTCATGCCAAAAGTAAAGGGCAAGGCCAAAACGACCGCCATGGTGATCGTGAAACCCGGTATCGATCCTGCGACCAATCCGGCCAACACGCCAAGCGCCATCAACATGAGGTTGTTAAGGGCAAAAACCGCGTCGAAGGCGTTGATTAAGTTTTCAATCATGATGTCGGCCGTTCATTTATCTGAATAAATCGCCCGCGGGCAAGACCACGCGTAGGGCAAAAGTAAAAATCGACCACATGCCACCGACTGCTAGAACCGAGACGATGGCGTGAAACAAAAGCTGTTTTGGAGCAAAGCCACCGATGATGCTCTGCGTGATGAAGACAAACAGAATGCCCGCGACCAGCATGCCAAAGTAAGGCAAGGCCAGCAAGAAAACCAAGAACATTGCAAAACAGATCAAAGCGTTTTGGTAGGTTTTAAACCACCTCGCCCATGAAAAGGCTTGCACTGCTGGTGGTGGGTGCGTCACTGATCTAATCAGGTAAACGACACTCAAAATGGACAGTGAAATCAAAATAAAACGTGGCCAAACCTCAGAACCCATCTCTGAAAAAGGGACTTCTCGTATGTCAAAGGTGGTCCGAAATAAAACACCACACAGGACCAGCAGTAACAAAGCTGTGATGGCATCACGGTTAAGGCGCTTCATGGGTTTCACTCAATCAAAAGCTCAAAAAATGAGCAATTAGACGGTCAAAAAATAAAAATCAGGCCCGAGGACGTAAGCCCAAGAGGCCTGATAGGGACGTTTTACCGCCAATCCAAGTGCGAATCATAACGCGCTCAGACTGATGCTGCATTGAACGCGATGATTACTTTTTGTACATCCCGATTTTGATAGCCAAGCGCTCGTGCTCTGCATAGCTTTGCTTCAAAAATTCGCCATAGCCTTTGCTATCCTTGGAGAGAATGACGGAGCCATTGTCTTGAACGGCTTTGATCAGTGCTGGGTTTTTGGCGGCTTTGGCAAAAGCATCAGACCAGAACTTAACCATCTTTGGTGGTGTGCCTTTTGGCAAACCGACACCGCGAGCCAAACCATAAAGCACATTCACGCCTTGCTCTTTCAGAGTAGGCACGTTGGGGATCAAGCCATCACGGGCTTCGGTTGCAATACCCAAAGCGTTTAAGGCACCTTCTTCGATGTACTTCTTAGCGGTCAAGACGTTTGTTTCGCCAGCCATCACGTTGCCCGCCAAAATAGCAGTGTTGCGTTCGCGCGTGCCGTCATAAGACACATAGCGGAATTCGACCTTGGCTGCGTCTTCGATCAACAAGAAGATAAAGTGACTGGTCGAACCCAAAGTAACGCCCACGGTGACTGACTTGGGCTCTTTTTTGGCCAACGCAAGCATGCCTTTCATGTCTTTAAAGGGTGACTTGGTGGAAGAACCCACGATTGATGGGGTGTAACTGACCAATGCCACAGGCTCGAAGGCGTCGTAAGTGAATTTTGCACGACCGGTCAAAAAGCTGGTGATGACACTCTCGTGCAAAGCAATCAACATGCAACCGTCAGCAGGGGCATCTTTAACCTGGGTAGCACCGCGGATGCCGCCTTGGCCACCAACGTTCACGACCTGCAATTGTGGCTTGATGCCGCTTTCGTTAATGGCGTTGACATAGCTGCGGAAAATGATGTCGGTATCACCGCCAGCGCCCCAAGGCACAATCAATTGCGCTGTTGAGCAAGTCGGGGCGGCTGCCGATGCGGAAGTGCCGAACAGGGCGGCTGAGGCCATCACGGCGGCTGCGGCCATAAAGCGAGTCTTAGACATAAGGGCTCCTTGGGAACATTATCGTTATGAAGTGAAAACAAATTATCAACGTGGGCTATTTTTAGGAAGCGCCACGGCGATTTGTCGATGGCATGAAGCAAAAGTCATGCCACCGCCAGAAATTGGATTGTTACCAACTGATTACATTGTCAATGCCAGACGATCATTAATCAAGTGCACCCAGATGGGGCATACCCTAATGCATAGGCACCTGCCCAGCGCTAAGAATTCCATGGTCTTCATGGCAATCGTACTGTCGTATCATGTGAGCCATCTTGTTTTTAACCCAACTTAAAAGGGCAGCGCGATGAGTCAGTCCTCCCACCAGACACCCAAAAAAGAAACCCGTATTGCGATTGCTGGATTAGGCGCGATCGGGCAGTCTTTGGCGCGATCTTTGGCCCAAGGCGCCGTGCCAGGTATTCGTTTGGTTGCCGTATCGGCTAAAAATCATCAGAAGGCGCAAGCGTTCGTTGATACTTTGGCGCATTCCGTACCCGTCATGACCATTGAGGCCCTCGAGCCCATTGCTGACATTGTGGTCGAGTGTGCACCAGCTGCGCTTCTCTCAGATATCGTGACCCCATTTTTAAAAGCAGGCAAGCAGGCCATCGTTCTTTCTGTCGGCGCGTTGTTATTTAACGATCATCTGCGTGACGTTGCCGCGCAAAATGGCGGCAGCATCATTGTGCCCACCGGTGCGCTGCTCGGTCTAGACGCCGTGATTGCCGCCGCTGAAGGCACCATTCACAGCGTCAAAATGGTGACCCGCAAGCCGCCTCAGGGCCTTAAAGGTGCCCCGCATTTGATTGAGCACAACATCGAAGTTGACGGCCTGAGCGCACCTCTAAAAGTGTTTGAAGGCAATGCACGCGATGCCGCCAAGGGTTTTCCGGCGAATTTGAACGTGGTGGTGGCACTTGCTTTGGCCGGTGTTGGTCCAGAAAAGACCACTCTTGAGATTTGGGCAGATCCGGCCGTGACCCGTAACACCCACACCATTCATGTGGATTCTGATTCGGCGAGTTTCAACATGACCATTCAAAACATTCCGTCAGAAAACCCCAAAACAGGTCGAATCGTGGCGCAAAGTGTGGTTGCCTTGTTGCGCAAAATGGGTGCAAGCCTGCGGGTGGGTACTTAAGCTGGCGTAAGGCCCATAACAAGGGGATTTTTGGTTAAGGTAGGTTTAAGCCTATAGAATCGAAACAAACAGAGGGTAGCTGCGCCAATTGGTCGGTCAACCACCCAATGCGATTCGCCCTTAACCGATAGTCGAGGCATCATGGAATTCACTCTCAGCACCGCTGATTTAGAGCTTCAGCAACGAACACGCGAATTTATCGCGCAAAAAATCATTCCTTTAGAATCTGATCCACGCCACGGGGCCCACGGGCCAGATGAGTCTTTGCGTCAAGAGTTGATAGAACTGGCGCGCGAAGCCGGTTTGTTAACGCCTCACGCCTCGGTTGAAATGGGTGGTTTGGGTTTGAGCCATCGCCAGAAAGCCATTGTGTTTGAAGAGGCTGGCTACTCCCGGCTCGGCCCCACGGCCATGAATATTCATGCCCCCGATGAGGGCAACATTCACCTCATGGAAATGATTGCTAGCGAAGAGCACAAAGAGCGCTGGTTGCGCCCCCAAGTGCAAGGCAAAATTCGCTCGTGTTTTGCGATGACTGAGCCGGCACCAGGCGCTGGGGCTGACCCATCGATGCTGCAAACCACAGCGGTCCGTGACGGTGATGACTTCGTTATCAATGGCCGCAAGTGGTATATCACGGGTGCCTATGGCGCCACTTATGTGATCATCATGGCCAAGCTTGAAGACGGCTCGGCCACGATGTTTTTGTCTGACATGAATCAGCCTGGCATTGAGCTCGTTCGGCACATGGATGCCATGGACAATTGCTTTACTGGTGGGCATGCGGTGATTGATTTTAAAGACCTGCGCGTACCCGCCTCCCAAGTGCTCGGTGAGTTAGGTCGTGGCTTTCGTTACGCCCAAGTGCGATTGGCGCCGGCGCGCCTGACGCACTGCATGCGTTGGCTGGGTCAAGCGCGTCGCGCCCACGATGTGGCCACCGAATATGCTCGCACCCGCGAGGCCTTTGGCCGTGTCTTGGGTAAGCACGAAGGCGTGGGCTTTATGTTGGCCGACAATGACATGGATCTACAAACATCGCGCCTACACGTTTGGCACACCGCGTGGGTTTTGGATCAGGGTGAGGCGGGTAACTTTGAATCAAGCCGTGCCAAGGTGGTTTGCTCAGAAGCACAATGGCGCGTGGTTGACCGATGTGTGCAAATTCTTGGTGGCCAAGGTGTCACGGGTGAGACGCCGGTGATGCGTATCTTCATGGATATGCGGTCGTTTCGGATTTATGACGGCCCAAGCGAAGTGCACCGCTGGAGCTTGGCAAGAAAAATCCTCAGTGCGGCAGGGGCAGTGTGATGGCAGCGACACTTTTGGATCAGTTTCGACTCGACGGCAAAGTGGCTTTGGTCACGGGTGCCTCAAGTGGTTTGGGTTTGTTTTTCGCCACCACGCTTGCGCAAGCTGGTGCCCATGTGGTGGTGGCCGCGCGACGGCGCGAGGCGCTTGAGGCGTTGTGCAAAGAGATCGCTCAGCAAAGTGGCAAAGCCAGTGCGGTGTCGCTTGATGTCACACAAGCGGCTAGTGTTCAGGCTTGCTTTGAGGACTGTGAGCGCGTCGCGGGAGTGCCAGACGTGATCGTCAACAATGCTGGCACCACGGTTTCAAAACCAGCGATTGAACAAAGCGAAGAGGATTGGGATCAGGTGATCGATGCCAATTTGAAAGGATGCTGGCAAGTGGGCACCGAAGCGGCTCGTCGATTAATGGCAGCAGAGAAGCCTGGTAGCATCATCAACATCGCTTCAATTCTTGGCGCCAGAGTAGCCGCAGCCGTGGGTCCCTATGCGATTTCTAAAGCGGGTGTTATTCAGGCCACCAAAGTCATGGCGCTTGAATGGGCGCGTTATGGCATCCGGGCCAATGCACTGCTACCTGGTTACGTGCGCACGCCAATCAATGCCGATTTTTTAGACAGCCCAGCTGGTGAAAAGCTTCGCCTGCGCATTCCCTCGCGTCGGTTTAACGAACTCTCGGATCTTTCTGGCCCGCTATTGCTGCTGGCTTCTGACGCCGGTCGCGCCATGTCGGGCGCGACGCTGGCAGTCGACAGTGGCCATTTGGTGAGTGGTCTATGAGTGAGCTGGACCCCACTAGCGGTGCTATCGATGCATCCGCGTGGCATCGACTCGGGGAGTATTTGGTTGAGCAAGGTGTGACTGCAATGGCCTCGGTGCAGCCGAGCTTGCTCACCGGTGGCCAATCGAATCCCACGTACCGATTGCAAGTCGGCCAGGAACAGTTGGTTTTAAGAAAAAAGCCTGCAGGTGACTTGTTACCCTCGGCTCATGCTGTTGATCGTGAGTACCGTGTCATGAAGGCACTGGCGGGTAGTGCGGTGCCAGTGCCTGAAATGATGGTTTTTTGTGACGACTCGGCGGTGATTGGAACGCCTTTTTACATCATGCGTTTTTTAGAAGGCCGCATCTTTTTCGATCAAACCATTCCCGGTGCGACCCCAGCTGAACGCACCGCAATTTACCAAGATACCAATCGCGTGATTGCCGCCCTGCATTCGGTTGACCCAGCCGCGGTTGGTTTGGCCGATTATGGTCGTGCTGGTAATTATTTTGCGCGGCAAATTAACCGATGGAGTCGTCAGTACCTAGAGAATCACACCGAGCGGCTGGAATCGCTTGAAAAACTGATCGATTGGTTGCCGTCTCGTGTGCCACCGGGCGATGAGGTTTCGATTGTGCATGGCGATTTCCGGTTAGACAACGTGATGTTGCACCCTTCGGCACCCCAAGCCATCGCGGTGCTGGATTGGGAGCTGTCAACACTGGGTCATCCACTGGCCGATTTTTCTTATCACTGCATGGGCTGGCATATTCCACCGAGCTTGTGGCGCGGCATTGGCGGCTTAGACCTGCCTGCCTTGGGCATTCCCAGCGAAGCAGACTACGTGGCGCAGTATGTCTTGGCCACGGGCCTCTCGCAGGCCGAAGTCCATTGGGACTTTTATTTGGCCTACAACTTTTTTAGAATTTCTTCGATCTTATATGGCATTGGTCAGCGTGCTCGACAAGGCACCGCAACGGCATCTGATGCGCTAGAGACGGCAGCCAAGGCAGGACCTTTGGCTGATCTGGGCTGGCACTACGCCAAGCGCTATCAACAAAAACACATGTCATAAAACCTGACCCTTCGGTGGAGATCAACATGCTAGAACCGGCCCGTCAAACAGCCAATTTTGTGCCTTTGTCTCCCATGGGTTTTGTGGATCGCGCGGCCTTGGTTTTTCCCAATAGGCTATCTGTTATTCACGGTGCCAGATGCTTTACTTGGAAAGAAACCGCACAGCGGGCCCGCCGCTTGGCCAGCGCCATTGCGCAATTCGGTCTTGGTCGTGGTGATGTGGTGGCGATTATTGCGCCTAACGTACCGGCTCTTTACGAAAGTCATTTTGGTGTGCCCATGTCTGGAGCCACGCTGCTCACACTAAACACCCGGCTTGATGTGGATACCACAGCCTATATTTTGAAGCATGCCAATGCCAAGTTGCTCTTGTGCGACAGTGAGTTTGCACCACTGATTGCGCAAGTACAAGCGCATTTGCCACAGCCCATTGCAGTGGTTGATGTGGCGGATGATCTATTTGATGGCGAGGTTTTGTCGGTCGGTCATTGCGAGTATGAATCATTTTTGGCGCAAGGCGACCCTGCGTTTGAACCGCTGTGGCCTGTCGATGAGTGGGACTCGATCAGTCTGAATTACACCTCTGGCACCACAGGTAGGCCCAAAGGTGCGTTGTATTCGCACCGAGCCACTTATTTGAATGCCATGAGTAACATGACCTCGATGGGATTTCGGCCGCAGTCGACCTATTTATGGACACTGCCCATGTTTCATTGCAATGGCTGGTGTTTTCCGTGGACAGTGGCCATGATGGCGGGAACCAACGTGTGTCTGCGTCGGGTTGAACCGAAGGCGGTTTTTGCGGCTATCAAAGCGTACCGGGTAGATTACTTTTGCGCGGCACCGGTGGTATTGACGATGTTGGCCAATGCGCCAGAGGAACATCGATTCAAGCCGGATTGGAAGCTCGAGGTGGTGACCGGTGGCGCGGCACCACCAGCGGCATTAATCGCGGCCATGGCTGATTTGAGTATTGAAGTTTGCCATCAATATGGATTGACTGAGACCTTGGGGCCTTCGGTTATTTGTGCTTGGCACCCAGAGTGGGATGAGGCAACACTTGAGGAGCAGGCTGAGCGTAAAAGCCGTATTGGCGTGCGCCGCGACGGGATTGAAGGGGCTATAGTGGTTGATCCGCAGACCATGTTGCCGGTGCCTTGGGACGGTCAAACCATCGGTGAATTGTTGGTGCGCGGCAATACCTTGATGAAGGGTTATCTCAACAATCCTGAAGCGACTGAGCAGGCCTTTAAAGGGGGTTGGTTTCACACCGGTGATTTGGTCGTCGTCCATCCTGATGGCTACTTTCAAGTCAAAGATCGCCTCAAAGACATCGTCATTTCTGGTGGGGAAAATATTTCAACCGTTGAGGTCGAGGGCATCTTGTATCGCCACCCTGCCGTGCTTGAGGCAGCCGTGGTGGCCATGCCGCATGCCAAGTGGGGTGAGACACCCTGTGCTTTTGTGACACTTAAAAATGGTGCGACAGCCACGGCTGACGAGATCCGCGCGTTTTGTCGTGAGCGGCTCGCGGGTTTTAAAGTGCCGGCACAAATCATTTTTACTGATCTACCCAAAACATCCACCGGTAAGATTCAAAAGTACCGGTTGCGCGAGCAGGCACGAGCTCTGGTTTAGTAGCCTGATGGTATCAAAAGCACAGCGCACAGCCTTAATAAACCAAGCAGAACAACGGTTCTAAGGGGCGCCGTTTGAATTCAAGCCCTTCATTTCTGTGAGCCAAGGACGTCATGTCAAAAGAAGCGTATTTTGCCGGATTACGGTTTCTGCACTCGCCGGGACCCACGCACGTGCCCAAGGCGGTGATGGATGCCTTCAGTGGCCAGCCCATGGACATGGCCGATCCGCGATTAGAACCGTTGATTGAAGATTGCGAGGCAGGTTTGCGGCGTGTGCTCAAAACAGAGGCGGCACATATTTTCTTTTATGCCGCCAATGGTCATGGTGCGTGGGAGGCCGTCACGGTTAATTTGATGGCACCCGGCCAGCAAGTCTTGATTGCCAGCACTGGGCACTTTTCTGATTATTGGGCTGAGATGACCGAGGCTGTGGGTGTCTCGGTGGTACGCACACCCTACAGAGAAGGTTTTCCGATTGACCCTGAGCATGTTGAGCAGGCGTTGGTCGCTGACAAGGCTCACGCTATCAAAGCGGTTTACATCGTTCACACCGACACCGCCAGTAGCGTCACCAGCGATGTGCCGGCGATTCGTCAGGCGATGGATCGCAGCAAACACCCGGCGTTATTGGTGGTTGATGTGGTGGCAACGCTTGGCGCAGCTCCCTTTGCCATGGATCAGTGGGGCGTTAATGTGGTCATGGGGGCTTCACAAAAAGGTTTGATGTGTCCGCCTGGCATGGCGTTCTGTGCGGCCGACGAGCGTGCCATTGCGCAGACGCGTGCGACAGCTGGAAAGTCACCACGCTATTACTGGGATTGGATTCGTCGTTTGAACTCAGCCGCTTATCTGAAGTTTTGCGGCACCCCACCACAGAATATGTTGATGGCCTTGAGAGCGGCCATACAGTTATTCGAACGTGAAGGCCATGAGCAAGTTTTGGCGCGTCACCGCCAGTTGGCCAGCGCTGTGCAAGCGGCAGTGGGCGTTTGGTCAACGGGGGGGGTGTTGGATTTTGTGTGCCAGGTGCCAGCGGCCCGGTCTGTTTCTGTGACCAGCATTGCCGTCAAAGGCGCTGACCCCGACGAGATTCGTCGCGTGGTTCGCGAATCGTACAACGTCTCGATTGCCTCAGGCCTTGGGCCTTTTAGGGGCCGGGTGTTTCGAATTGGTCACTTGGGCGACTTAAGTGCGCCAATGGTGCTCGGTTGCTTAGCTGGTGTTGAGGCTGGTCTGAGAGCCTTGGCCATACCGATCGGCGACGGTGCGATTGAGGCGGCGACGCGTGCACTGGGATCTGCTAAATTGTAGAAGGTTTTAAAGGGTGTTAGCTCGGCATTGGCCGAAAAAAATGGTTGCCCTTGAGCGCATGACTTTGCATAAAGGTAGGAAAAATGGTTAAGCAATTAAAAGTTTTAACGGCTGGATTCGCCAGCGCTTTGTTGATGGCGGGAATGAGCGTCGCAATGGCCAACACCACTGCGGCTGCAAATAACAACGCGCCGCTCTGGATGATGGGTGAGGTGCATGACAATGCTCAAGGCCACTTTTACCGACTCAAAGACCTCGAGGCCAAACTCGGTGGCCAGTGGCGCCCTGCGCTTCTGATGGAGCAATTTAACGTCGAGCAGCAGCCGGCACTCACCAAAGCCTGGCAGAATTGTGAGTCATCGCAGTGCGTGATCGACACGGCTGGCGGTATTAAAGGCTGGAACTGGGGCATGTACAAGCCCTTGATTGATTTGGCGTTGAAGTACGAATTGCCTCTGGTGGCGGCGAACTTGTCTGGCCAGCAGGTCAAAGACGTGATGAAGTCGGGTTTCTCAGCGGTTTTTGATAAGCAGACCATCAAGGCCTACAAACTTGATCAACCCTTGCCTCAGCCCTGGCTAGACAATCAGCGCAAGATGCTGGCCCAGAGCCATTGCAACGCACTGCCTGCTGATGCGATTGATCCCATGGTGCGCGCGCAGGCTGCCCGTGATGTGATGTTCGCCAAATTAATGCAGGAGTATGCGGTTGGCGGTGCTGTGTTGATTGCCGGCAATGGACATGTCAGGCGTGATCTAGGCGTCTACCAGTGGTTGCCTGAAGACTTGGCCAGTCGCGTGAAGATTGCCGGTTATGTTGAGCCTGCCGGTGCTGACACGTTTATCTATGACATCATGCGAGTGGTCAATGAGCACAAGCGCGCTGACCCGTGCGCCCAGTTCAAAAAATAAGATCAAACAGCTGACTGCTTGTTTTGATTGATTGAATTGATTCAGTAAAACGTAAAAAGCCGGTCTGGTGGCTCAGGCCGGCTTTTTTTGGGCCAATGAGCAACCGCTACGGTTGCCTAATCAGTAGCCATTGTGAATCACCACTTCGACCAAGCTCGGCTTGCCACTGGCAATCGCTTTGGCGACAGCGGCTTGGATGTCGCTGGGTTTTTCAACGCGGCTAGCGGTCAGGCCAAAGCCTTGCGCGACTGACACAAAATCAATCGCAGGGTCTGTCATGTCCATTGCCACAAATTGATCAGTGCCGCGCATGGCTTGCAACCGGTCTTTGATGATGCGGTAGCTGCGGTTATTGACAATCACATAGGTGATCGGCAAGCGCAAGTGAGCAGCCGTCCATAAACTTTGAATGCTGTAGAGCGAACTGCCGTCGCCGATGATGGCCACCACGGGACGCTCAGGTTTGGCCAAGGCCACACCAATCGCGCCCGCCATGCCGAACCCCAGACCGCCACTGGTTAGGCCCATATATGCCAAAGGATCTTCAGCGGGTAAGAGTTTGTTTAAGGCGCTCGCCGTCGTCAAGGTCTCGTCGACCACGATGACGTTTGAAGGTAGGGCTTGAACAATCTGCAGAATGGCGTAATCCGGGTGAGTGGGAACGTCATTGGCGTGTAGCGTGGCAGTGGTCACAAACTTGGTGCGAGTGCTTTGCCAGTTGCGGTCTTTGGCGTGCGCCAGTCGGTCGGCTGCGCGGGCATGATCGGTGTCAGTCAGCTGGCTGCTCAGTATGGGTAGCAGTGCTCGCAAAGTGTCACCCACATTGGCGCGAATAGCCATCTCGGTGACGAAGTTTTTACCCAGTTCCCAGTCGCGTTCGCTGATGTGAACCACTGGCATGCCTTCGGGTAGGGGTTCGACGGGTGCCATGGGCGACATGCGCAACAGATCGCCACCCAAGCAGATCATTAGGTCATAGGCTGCGAGGGTTTCGCGAACCTTGTACTGGTTACGTGTGATCTCACCCATGTTGGCAGGGTGAGAGGTTGGGAAGCGGCTGTTGTAGGGCACTGATTCGAGGTAGACCGGCGCACCCAATTGCTCGGCCAGCGCAGCAGCCTCAGCAAAACAATCGTGACGCCCCAGCTCCTGACCAGCGAGAATGACAGGCCGCTCAGCCTGACGCAGGCGTTCGGCGAGTCGTCGCAACACCCCGTCAGTGGGTTGAACGTGTGTCTCGACACGGGTCGGTTGACCCAAATCCATCGCGACGGTTTCGTCCAAAATACTGCCAGGCAAACTGATAAAAACAGGACCCGTTGGCGCGCTTAAGGCGATTTTTGCGGCGCGGTGGATGATGCGCGGTAAGTCTTCAGCGCGCTCAACCTCAACAGCCCACTTGACCAAGGGTTCAGCCAGGCGCACCAGTGGCTCGTAGAGCAATGGCTCTGTTAAGCCGTAACCCCGTTCGTATTGCCCGGCCGTGACTATAATGGGTGAGCCGTTGAACTTGGCAGTGTAAAGCGCCCCCATGGCATGGCCCAAGCCCGGCGTGCAGTGCAGGTTACAGGCTGCTAGTTTGCCTGTGGCGCGGGCAAAGCCGTCAGCCATGCCGAGCACCACGCTTTCTTGTAAGCCCAGCACGTATTTGAGTTGGGGGTATTGCGGCACCACTTCCATGAGAGGCAACTCGGTAGTGCCAGGGTTACCAAAAAGATGGGTAACGCCCTCTTGAATGAGTAACTCTAAAAAGGCCGCGCGGCCGGTGTAAGTCGGTAGATTCATGCAAAGTCTCTGGTTTGGTAAATGCTAGGCTGTCGGCGCGGACTTGCTAGCAGGTCTGCGCCACGATAAGGTGCCATCTAGACCAAAGGGTATACCGTGGCGCGGCCCTTGAAAAGTCGCTTGCGCTGTTTGTTCGCATCACAACCAAAAGATAGGTAAAAAATATGTTGATATCACTGAAAAACCACGTGGCTTTGATCACCGGTGGCAGCCAAGGACTCGGTCGGGCCATGGGGATGCAATTTGCGGCCTCTGGGGCTAGCGTGGTGCTGTTGGCTCGACGCCAAGCATTGCTTGACGAGGCGGCGCAAGAAATCGCAGCAGCCACTGGCGCCAAAGTCAAAGGCTTCGCCTGCGATGTCAGTGACCTTAACCAAGTTGAGGCGGTTTGGGCGCAAGTCGAAAAAGAGTTCGGCACCGTCGATATCGTGGTTAATAACGCCGGTTCTTCTGCGCGCAACCCAATTGAAACGCTCTCCATGGAGAAGTTGCAAGCCGATATCGACTTAAAACTAAAGCCCGCATTGCGTTTGGTTCAATTGGCATTGCCTGGCATGAAGGCCCAGCAGTGGGGGCGCGTGATTAACGTGGTCAATATCGGCGCCAAAGCACCACCGGTTGGCACCGCACCAACTTGCATGACACGTGCTGCCGGCATCACCATGACCAAAGTCATGTCCAAAGAATTGGCGCCCGATAATATTTTGGTCAATGCCTTGTGTGTTGGTCAGATCATGTCCGAGCAGTGGGTGGGCTATTACGAGAAAGACAAGCCCGACATGACATTTGACGAATACGTGACCATGCGTGGCAAGCCAATTCCCATGGGACGCATTGGTCAAGCAGAAGAGTTCGCCAACGTCGCCTGCTTCTTGGCGTCAGATGCAGCCTCATACGTGACGGGTGTGGCCATCAACGTTGACGGTGGCTTGAGCCCAGTGACCTAAGCAGACTGACCAAAGGTTACTGAGATCTGAGTGAACGGGGTTCGTGAGCGTGTTGCTCTCGAACCCCGTTTTATTTAACCCATTGGGCGCTGCTTAATTTGAACAACGGGGTTAGAACTGGTAGGTTAGGCCAGTGGTCAGCGTGTAACTGTAGGCCTTGTTTTTGGCGTTAAGGTCTGGGGAATAAATCACGCCCAAGCCGAGCTGTAAGTTCTCGATTGGTGAGTAAAGCAGACCCAACTCACCAAAAGCGCTGTATTGGCTGTTATAGCCCGGATTGGTTTGAAGACCGACATCAAGGCCAACTTTCCACTGAGAGTTCAACACCAACACGGGTGTTACAGACACCGACCAAATGTTTTGTCGTTCGGCTTCAGTGTCCGAATTCATCACTTGGCGGTTACTGGCGTAGCCAGCATTAACGTGCCACTCGTAAGTCTCAGAAAGGTAAGAGCTGATGAGCGTGACATTAATATTGGTTTTGGCGGGGCCTAGACCGTTGTCCTGCATGTTTTGTGAGGTCGAAAGGGTGATGATGGGTTTGATAGCCGTACTCCACCCCTGAGTTTGATCACCTGCAAAAACCCACTTCAGACCGATGCCAGTGCTCTGCCACCCCGATACAGAACTGGTTTGGCGTGCCGTCCCTACAAAAACATCAATGTTCTCGCTGATGCCTCGGGTGTAGGTTAAAGGGTAGGCGTTTGAGATACCAAGTTCGTCTTCGATGAAGTTGCCGTTAACATCAGCAATGGCGTTGGTACTTTTGTTAAATGCGTAGTCGATTTCGATTTGGTTGCCACCGGCGCCTTGTGTGCCCGTGTCGTCGGTCACAAACGGAAAATAAGCGTGAGCTGGGCTTGAGAGTAGAAGCCAAGCGGCTGAGGTAGCGGCCAAGCGGGTTGTTTTTTTTGGGCTTGAGAAAAGTACCATATTCATCCTGTCGAGTATGAGTGTAGGGTAATGTCGGCATGTTGTTATTTCATGACCGGCATTGGTTGACAGGACGAGTTGGTGCAGACGGGGGATAGCGACATGGCTG
>JAFMCG010000196.1 GCA_017857895.1 Burkholderiaceae bacterium
CCCATTCACAGCCAATCACCACATAAAAATCGCTTACTGCAATGTTCGCTCGAACACAAAGTCGCCGTCTTTAAAATCAACCGGTACAACATCTTTGGGGCCAAACTTGCCTTCCAAGATCCGTTTCGCAATGGGATTCTCTAGTTTTTGTTGAATCGCTCGCTTCAATGGTCTAGCACCAAACACGGGATCAAATCCTGCTCGCGCCAGTTCAGCCAAAGCGCTCGGCGTGACTTCTAGGAACATGTCCTGCTCAGCCAATCGCTTGGCCAAACGCTCAATCTGAATGCCCGCAATCTTTTCAATGTGTTGACTCTGCAATGCATGAAACACCACCACCTCATCAATCCGATTGAGAAACTCGGGTCTAAAGTGTGCTTTCAATTCTTCCCACACCACTTCTTTAATCGCCTCATACGGACTACCCACCATGGACTGAATGTGCTGAGAGCCCAAATTCGATGTCATGATGATGACCGTATTACGAAAATCCACAGTCCGACCCTGGCCATCGGTCAATCGGCCGTCGTCAAGCACCTGTAGCAGGACATTAAAGACGTCTGGGTGGGCTTTTTCCACCTCGTCTAACAAAACCACACTGTATGGCTTGCGTCGAACCGCCTCAGTCAGGTAACCGCCCTCTTCGTAGCCCACGTAACCCGGTGGCGCCCCGATCAATCGGGCGACTGAGTGCTTTTCCATAAATTCGCTCATGTCGATTCGAATCAAATGCTCGTCTGAATCAAATAAAAATTCAGCCAAGGCACGGGTCAATTCTGTCTTGCCCACCCCTGTTGGCCCTAAAAATAGGAATGAACCATACGGTCTTGCAGGATCCGACAAACCAGCTCTAGAGCGGCGGATCGCATCGCCCACCAAACTCACCGCCTCATCTTGACCAATAACCCGCTGGTGCAATCGATCTTCCATCTTCAGCAGTTTTTCGCGCTCACCAGTCATCATTTTTGAGACAGGGATGCCTGTGGCGCGTGACACAACCTCAGCAATTTCTTCCGCGCCAACTTGAGTGCGAAGCAGTTGAGGACGCACACCCTCAGTGTCACTTTGTCTTTCAGCCGTTTTGAGTCTGGCTTCTAAGGCAGGCAACTTACCGTATTGCCACTCCGCCAATTTGTCGAATTGCCCTTTTCTTTGTAAGTCGGCCATTTCCGCACGCGCGCGCTCGATTTCCTCTTTGATCGCCTGAGTGCCCTGAACCATGGCTTTTTCAGCTTTCCAAATCTCCTCGAAATCGTTGTACTCACGCTGTAACGATTCCAGTTCTTGCTCAAGGTTCTGTAGGCGTCGCTGTGAGGCCTCATCAGTCTCTTTTTTGACAGCCTCACGCTCAATTTTCAATTGAATGATGCGTCGATCCAAACGATCCATGACTTCGGGCTTGGAGTCTATTTCCATCCGGATACGTGCTGCCGCCTCATCAATCAGATCAATGGCTTTGTCTGGTAAAAATCGATCGGTAATATAACGATTGGACAGCTCAGCAGCCGCCACAATGGCTGGGTCAGTGATTTCAACCCCGTGATGCACTTCATACTTTTCTTGCAAGCCTCGCAAAATGGCAATCGTGGATTCCACGTTGGGTTCATCAACGATAACCTTCTGAAACCGACGCTCAAGGGCGGCATCTTTTTCAATGTACTTTCGGTATTCGTCAAGCGTGGTCGCGCCAATGCAGTGCAATTCACCACGGGCCAGTGCAGGCTTGAGCATATTGCCAGCATCCATTGCCCCCTCAGCCTTGCCAGCACCAACCATGGTGTGTAGCTCATCAATAAAGACAATGTTGCTGCCATCGTCCTGAGAGAGCTCTTTGAGCACAGACTTTAAGCGTTCTTCAAACTCACCGCGAAACTTAGCCCCCGCCAAAAGGCTGGCCAAATCAAGCGACAATACTTTTTTGCCGCGTAACGATTCGGGTACTTCGTCATTGACGATACGCTGTGCCAAGCCCTCAACAATGGCGGTTTTCCCCACCCCCGGTTCACCAATAAGTACCGGGTTGTTTTTGGTACGGCGCTGCAGGATTTGAATGGCGCGACGGATTTCATCATCACGACCAATCACCGGGTCTAACTTGCCCTCGCGCGCGCGCTCAGTCAAGTCAGTGGTGTACTTGGCAAGCGCTTCTCGCTTGGTTTCACCTTCTTGATCGGTCACAGCATTTCCGCCCCGAACCGCATCAATAGCTGCCTCAAGTGGTTTGCGCTGTAAGCCAGCTTCGGTCAGGGCACGACCAGCCGGCCCCTTGTCGTCGAGCAAAGCCAACAAAAACAACTCCGTCGGGATATAGGCATCGCCCCGTTTGCCTGCCTCCTTGTCGGTTCGCGTCAAAACCGCCTGCAAGTCACGGCTGACCTGGATGTTCCCATCACCGCCTTGGATCTGCGGCAATGCCTTGATCGCTGTCTCGACAGCCGGTGTTAACCGATTGACCGCCACGCCAGCGCGAGACAGCAGACTGCCCGCGCCACTATCGCTGTCGGCCAATAAAGCGGCCAAAACGTGAACGGGTTCGATGTAAGCATTGTCATGGCGCGCAGCCAGACTTTGGCCATCGGCGATGGCTTGCTGAAGCTTGGTGGTTAATTTATCAAATCGCATGGTCAAATTCCATTTAGTGGGCTTGATCCGATGTCACTTCGAGCTTGCCCATTGGGTTCTAATGCTTGTTATGTAGGGATGTTTGCAAGTATTTCAATTGACTGGCAAAAAAACTATTAGCAAAAAGATGGGCTTTTTGGTTAAGATGGTTTTAATACTTGCCGAGACATTAGCAAGATGACGTGATTAGGATGTTCTTTTGGGGGTGGTCATGACTTCGGTACAAAAAAGAGTCCCCTTGTCGTCAGAGGCACCCCACTGCTCAACCTGTATGCTCGGTAGCGTTTGCTTACCGGCGGGTATGGCTCGCCATGAAGTCGAAC
>JAFMCG010000055.1 GCA_017857895.1 Burkholderiaceae bacterium
CTGCATCGGTTAGTCCAGCAAACCAAGCACCAGACTTGGCCAAAATGCTTGAGCAGGCGCAAAAAAAACCGCGTCGCGGCCGCACAATTGCGGTGTGGTTGTTGCTGTCATTATTGGTTTTTTTGGGGGCTTATTACTGGTACCAGTCGCGAGGCAACGATGCAATTAACTATTTAACAAGTCCAGTTACCCGCGGCGAGTTGGTGGTCACGGCAACCGCAACCGGCACGATTCAACCCACCCGAACGGTCGAAGTCGGTTCTGAATTATCGGGTACGTTGGAAGCCATTTTCGTGAATGAAAATGACACGGTCCAAAAAGGGCAATTGCTTGCCGTGCTTGACACCGCCCGTCTCAATGATGCGATTGCGAAGTCCAGTGCTGCCTTGGCTGCCGCCCAGGCGCAAGTGTTATTGGCACAAGCAACGGTATCAGAGACGCGGGCCACGTTTGGTCGATTGCAGGCAGTTTTTAAGTTGTCAAAGGGTAAAGTCCCTTCTGAAAGCGAGCTTGAAGTGGCCGATGCCATGCTTAAGCGCGCCTTGGCCAATGAAAATGCCGCCAAAGCATCCGTTATGCAAGCGGCCGCTGAACTTAAAACCAACAAAACCAACTTACAAAAGGGCCAAATCACTTCGCCTGTTGATGGTGTGGTACTGACGCGCGAAGTGGAGCCTGGTAACACGGTGGTGGCTGCCATGTCGACGCCGATCTTGTTTACCATCGCAGAAAATCTCACCAAGATGGAGTTGCAAGTACAAGTCGATGAGGCTGATGTGGCCAGTGTACGCCCTGGGCAAACGGTCACATTCACGGTTGCAGCTTGGCCGGGCAGACAGTTTCCAGCCAACATTGAAAGGGTTGGGTTGGGATCGACGACAACTGACAATGTGGTGACTTATAAAACCATCCTAAGCGTTGATAACGATGACCTCGCTTTGCGCCCAGGCATGACGGCATCAGCCACCATCACAGTCGCTGAGCGCCAGGATGTGTTACTGGTACCCAATGCGGCCTTGCGCTACGTTCCGCTGACGGGCGAACCCGGCCAATCAGCAACGGCCACTCGCACCAACATCAATCAAGTTTGGTCGCTAGAGCAGGGCAAACCAAAGTCCATCGAAGTCAAAGCTGGTATCAGTAACGGACGCTTAACCGAGATCTTGTCGGGTGATCTGACGGTCGGTGAGTTGGTTGTTATTGGGCAGGAGCGAGCGAAGTGATTGAGGCTGCTGACATGGTCCAAGAACCCCTCATCCAACTGCGTGGGGTTACCAAGACTTACGGTGTGGGTAGCGCGGCGTTTGAAGCGTTAAAAGGCATTGACCTCGATATCTATGCGGGTGAGTTTGTGGCCATCATGGGGCCCAGTGGCTCAGGCAAGTCAACGGTGATGAATATGCTTGGGTGTTTGGATGTCCCGACAACAGGTCAGTACCTGTTTCAGGGTATTCATGTCGAGCGGTTAACACGCCAAGAGCGTGCTTTACTGCGCCGACATGCGCTGGGATTTGTGTTCCAAGGGTTTAATTTATTAGCGCGTACGAGCGCCCAAGAAAACGTCGAGTTGCCACTGCTATACCGTGGGGAGTCCGCAGCAGTTCGCCGAGAACTTGCCGCAAAAGCCTTGGATAGTGTTGGCCTAGCCGGCTGGGAAACCCACACCTCGGCAGAACTATCAGGCGGGCAACAGCAACGGGTGGCCATTGCTCGCGGCATCGTGACCAACCCGCTCGTGTTGCTTGCTGACGAGCCGACTGGCAATTTGGACAGCAGTCGCGGTAAAGAAATCATGGGATTGTTAACCACGTTGAATCAAACCCGCAAAATCACCGTGTTGATGGTGACTCATGAGGTTGAGATGGCAGCCTACGCCAACCGAGTGGTGACATTTGTCGATGGACGGGTGCGCGGGGACGAGCAACAGGTGGTGACCAATGTGGTTTAACGCTTTTTTGTTGGCACTACGCGAAATCCGACGCAATCTCATGCGTTCTTTTTTGACGGTGCTTGGCGTCGTGATTGGAGTCGCCGCGGTTGTCACGATGGTGACTTTGGGCAATGGTGCCACGGTCATGGTGTCCGAGCGAATTTCAAATTTGGGTAGTAATTTGCTAGTCATGCGTGCCGGTCAACGCCTGGGTCCGAGCAGCGATCAGGCTGGCTCAAACGCGTTCAACATTCAAGACGTTCAGGCTTTACAAGAGCAAATTGTGGGGCTCAAGGCTGTGGCGCCAGCGGTCACGCGTGCCATCACCTTGGTGGCTGAAAACAGAAATTGGTCGTCAACCGTGGTGGGCACCACGAATGATTATTTCATCACGGGTAATTGGGTCTTAGCGGACGGACGAAAATTCGAAGAAGATGAGTTGAAGTCTGGCCGATCGGTTTGCGTCATTGGCGAGACGGTTCGCCGCGAGCTCTTTGGTGCGGTTAATCCCATCGGCGACCGACTACGCGTGCGTAATTTTGACTGTCAGATTATTGGATTGTTGTCGCCAAAGGGGCAAGGTGGCATTGGTTTGGATCAAGATGACACGGTCTTGATCCCATTGACAACAGCGCAACGTCGGCTGTCGGGCAATTTGGATGTATCCCCGATCTTGATGTCGGTTAATGATATGGCTGATTCAGAACAGATCATTAAAAGCATCAAGCGTTTGATGCGCGAGCGACGAAACATCGCTGAGAATGATGAAAATGATTTCAGTGTGGTCGACACACGGCAAATTGCTCAGGCACTATCGGGCACGATTCAGATCATGACGGCTTTGTTGGGCGCTGTGGCTGCCGTTAGTTTGCTGGTGGGTGGGATTGGCATTATGAATATCATGCTTGTCTCGGTGACCGAAAGGACGCGTGAAATCGGGGTTAGGCTTGCCATTGGGGCACTTGAACGAGAGGTTTTGTTGCAGTTTTTGATTGAAGCAGTGGTTTTATCTGCGTTTGGTGGTATCGCGGGTATCATCTTATCGTTTGGTGCTTGTTATGCGGTAACAGGTTTGATGGGCTTACCGTTTCTCTTTGATCCCGTCATCAACGTCATGGCATTTGTTTTTTCCGCAGCCATCGGAGTGGTGTTCGGGTTCGTGCCGGCACGAAGGGCAGCGCAATTGGATCCAATAGATGCGTTGCGTCACGAATGAGTGAACCAAAAATGAACCGAGAAACAAATGACACCAGAATTAGATTTAGGCAGTATCGAGGAGCGCTTGCGCGTTGAGTTGGCAGAAGTCTTGGCGGCTTTGGTTGATGTCGCTGATTCGGCGGCAATCGTCGCATTAGATCAATCGGCGGTGGGTCGTGTTTCGCGAGGCGACGCGATGCAGCAACAGGCCATGGCCATCAGTCGCCAACAAAGGTCGGACATTCGTCGACGCAAATTGGATGCGGCCCTAAACCGCGTAGCGGCCGGGTCGTATGGAATGTGCTGCGAGTGTGAAGTCACCCTAGACCAAGCTCGACTAGATAGCGATCTGGCCGTGGTTTTTTGCATAGATTGCCAAGAAGAACGAAACAGTTAGAAACGAGTCGTCTAAAAACCAGCCGGCTAAACAAATTGGCAGTTGACAAACCCGAGCTTGCCCAGTTGGGCATGAACAACGTCGCCTTTTTCTACGCTTTTCATGGGGCCCAGTGAACCCGACAAGATGACCTCACCGGCTCTGAGTGGCTGGCCGTGTTCAGACATGGTGCAAGCCAACCAGTAAGCCGCTCGTAGTGGGTGGCCCATACAAACGGTGGCACTGCCAACGACCGCCACTGAATGATTGATCCAAAGCTGCATGTCAATCTTTTGAAGCTCAATCGTTCCGAGGCGAACGGGCTGGTTGCCCAGCACATACCGGGCCGCCGATGCGTTGTCTGCCACGGTGTCGACCAGCGAGATTTGCCAGTCTTTGATGACACTATCGACGATTTCGATAGCCGGCAGGGTGTAGGCCACGCTCGCGACAAACTCGGCAAATGAGGGTGGCTCGGCCTTAAGGTCACGATCCATGATGAAAGCCACTTCAGCTTCAACTTTGGGCGCAATAAATTCATCAAAAGGCACGTCATCGTGATCCAAATGTTCCATACCAGCAAAAAGCAAGCCGTAGTCAGGTTCACTGATTCCAAGCTGCTTTTGCACGGCTACGGCGGTTAGGCCAACCTTTTTGCCCGTCATGCGGCCCAGCGCTTGGCGGATTGCTTTGGTGGCGGCTTGCATGTTGTCTGAGTCAGTCATGGTTTGGCAAAACATTTAAGGGATTCAACCCAGAAAATGTACTGTATTTTGATACTGTTCAAAGTCCTATTTTTTCAGCCACCTTGCTCGAAGTTGTCGCAGCCTATATCTTTTAAGAGGCGACGCACGCTTTTCACGGCCATGAGTGCCGATGACAAACAGGGATTTCATGAAACAAAACATTCGAATAGGCACCGGTTCAGGTTGGTGGGGCGATCGGATCAGCCCTGCGGCTGAATTAGCCAAGCATGGCCAGTTGGATTATTTGTGCTTTGAAACCATGGCCGAGGCTACGATTTCAGCGGCTCAGGTGCGCGCCCGTCGTGACACAAACTTCGCGGGTCACGACACTTATTTGGAAGATCGCTTAAGAGCTGTTCTACCAGCCTGTTTGGCAAACGGCACCAAAATCATTTCCAATCAAGGCTGGATCAACCCGGACGCAGCGGCGGCCAAGGCCATCGAAATCTTGAGGCAGCTTGGTGCCACGGGCGTTAAGGTTGCAGCGGTTAACGGCAGTCTGATCACGCAACAGGTTTTGGGCTTGACCGACAAGATATTAGAAAACGGCCAATCGACACAAACCTTGGCAGACACGTTGATTTCGGCTGAGGTTTATCTGGGTGCCGAGCCAATTGTTCATGCGCTCGCTCAGGGTGCAGACATTGTATTTACGGGGCGGGTTGCCGATCCCTCGCTTTTTTTAGCGCCACTGATGCATGAGTTTGGATGGGATCCTTTGGATCACAATCGACTGGCACAAGGGTCGGCTGTCGGGCATTTGTTGGAGTGTGGAGCGCAAGTCACGGGCGGCTATTTTGTGGATCCAGGGTTTAAAGACGTTGAGCGTCCTTGGGATCTTGGGTTTCCGATCGCTGAGGTCAACGACGATGGCAGTTGTGTCATCAGTAAGTTAGCGGGTACTGGCGGGTGTGTCACCCTTCAAACGGTTAAAGAGCAAATGCTCTACGAAGTACACGATCCCGCCCATTACCTCACGCCGGATGTCACGGTTGATTTCACCACCGCTAAGCTCGAGATGGTTGGCCCTGATCGTGTCCGAGTCAGTGGGGTTAGTGGCAAACCGCGTTCGCCTACCCTCAAAGTGTCGATGGGATGCCAAGAGGGTTTTGTGGGAGAGGACATGTTTTTTTATGCTGGCCCTGGTGCAATGCGCCGCGCTGAGATCGCTAAAACCGTCTTACTGGAGCGTTTTAAGATTGTCGATCTTCAGTCAGATGATTTGCGAATTGATTTCTTGGGTTTGAATGCGATCCATGGTTTGGCAACACCGGCTGATGCGCCCGAACCGTATGAAGTGGCTGTGCGCGTGGCAGCTCGCACACGTACTCGCACGCAGGCTGAGAAAGTTGGTCGTGAAGTTGATGGCATGGCAGTGTCAGGTATTGCACACACGGGCAAGCGAGTGCCGTTTCAAGACCGGGTGAGGGAAGTCATTGGCATATGGTCTTCTCTGGTGGCGCGCGATGCCGTGCAAGCCACAGTCACTATTTCAGAGAGCTAATCGATGATAGTCAAACTACAGCGCCTCGCGCATACCCGTTCCGGTGACAAGGGAAACACTTCAAACATCGCCGTGTTTGCTTTTGAGCCAATTTTTTTCTCGTTATTGCGCGAGCAACTCACAGCTGAACGATTTAAGACTTTTTACAATGGTGCCATCACCGGTCACGTGATCCGTTACGAGGTGGCCAATATCGATTCCTTTAACTTTGTCTGTGAAGGGGCGCTAGGTGGTGGTGTTTCACGCAACTTGGGGCTTGATAATTACGGCAAAGCGCTGTCATCAGCGATTCTTGGGTTTGAGCTTGACGTGCCTGATGGCTGGCGAGAATTGTTACGCGGGCCAGAAAGCGATTTCATTGATGGTAATCACGTTTAAAAATCGCCTATGCTTTGGGCCATGTGTGCTGTTTACCGACCGACTAGCGATACAGTTTGGGCCAAACAAACGTTGGGCGTCGATTTGCCACGCGTTGATCAAGATGTCTATCCTGGGCAATCTGGCCCTATATTGGTTCAAAGTCGGCGTGATGGTCGACGCGGTGTCGGTCTGGCGCGGTTCGGTCTGATCGCACCGTGGGCTAAAGACACGAAGCTTGGTCGCCATACTTACAACGCTCGAAGTGAAACAGTCGCCGTTAAACCAAGCTTCAAACAGGCGTGGCGAGCACAACAATTTGCCGTGGTTTTGGTGGATCATTTTTTTGAGCCTTGTTACGAAACTGGCCAAGCCGTCCGGTGGCAAATTAGGACGACTTCAGGCGAGCCATTTGGGATTGCTGGCCTTTGGCAGCGTTGGGTCGACCCCAAAAGTGCTGAAATCGTGGTGTCTTTTACGATGCTCACGATAAATGCGGATTCGCATCCAGTGATGCAACGGTTTCACCGTCCGGCAGATGAGAAGCGCACGCCTGTGGTGCTGCCAGGCGTTTTGTTTGACGCCTGGCTTAGCGCCACGGTCGAAACAGCACCGTCCTTACTAAACCTGTCGGTGTTACCTGAGTTGGTGTCTGAGCCCGCCAGCGGCTGATAGACTTCAACTTTGCTAGGCATTTCATGGGATTGTGATGCAAGCGTTAATAGGTTTCACCTTGTTGCTGCTATTTCAAGTGTTCGGCGAGGCGCTGTCTCGGGCATTGCCACTTCAGTTACCCGGGCCCGTTATCGGTCTATTGTTGTTGTGGCCGGCATTGTCGAACACTTGGATTTTGCAGCACGTGCGCGCTGTGGCGGAGTTTTTGTTAGCTAACTTGTCTTTGCTGTTTGTGCCTGTGGGTGTTGGTGTGATTATCCACCTCGACGTGTTGGGGCCCATTTGGTGGCAAGTGGGTTTGATTCTGTTGTTGTCGACCTTGCTTGGTTTGGTCGTCACGGTGGCTGTTTTGGTAGGACTATTTCGGCGTGAGGGCGATGATGGCTGATTTTGTTGAGCTATGGACGTACTTGTCCGCCACCCCTTTATTTGGTCTCACGGCGACCTTGCTTGTGTATGTAATGTGCGCGTCGGTTTATCAGCATTACGATCAGTCGCCTTGGTTAAATCCGGTGCTCTGGAGCATCGTCCTGATTGGCGCGTCTTTGCTTTGGTTGGGGTTGCCCTACCAGCGCTACTTTTCCGGCGCGCAATTTATTCATTTCTTGTTGGGACCGGCCGTGGTTTCATTGGCTTTGCCGCTTTGGCTTAGGCGAACAGAGTTAAAGCAACACTTTGGGCGTTTGGCGCTTGCTGGATTTTTGGGCGGTGCGGTGAGCGCTTTGAGTGCTTATGGTTTGGCGCGTTGGTTACTGCTACCTGAGTCGGTTGCTTTGTCTTTGATACCCAAGTCGGTGACGGCCCCGGTTGCCATGGGTTTGGCACAGTCTATTGGTGGCATTCCTGAGTTGGCGGCTGTGTTTGCCGTGCTAAGCGGGTTGATCGGTGCATTGTTGGCACGATCGCTGTTTGCTTTGATACGCGTGGGTCAAAGCAAAGAGGACTGGACTCGGCGTGGATTTGCATTGGGGACCGTGTCACATGGGATCGGTGCCGCGCGGGCGATTCAGGTTAACCCGCAGGCAGGCGCTTATGCAGGTCTCGCATTGGCCATGCAGGTCGTGCTGGCTTCACTCTGGATTCCTGTGTTATTTGTTTTTTTTGGCTGAAAGTGCTCACGGTTTGGGTTTGTTCTGCGCACGACGGGATTGGGCTGCCTTGTTGCGGCGGATTTCGTCAGGAGTGGTGGGCACAAAAGTCGGTACCATCACTGGTTTTCTGTTGTCATCAACGGCGACCATGGTGAAAAAACAGCTGTTCACGTGTCTGGTGGCTTGGGTCCGGATGTTCTCAGCGATCACTTTGATGCCGATCTCCATTGAGGTGCGACCTGTTGCGTTGACGCTAGCCAAGAAGTTAACGAGTTCGCCGACGTGAATCGGCTCACGGAAAGTGACGTTTTCCACGTTTAGCGTCACCACATAACGACCGGCATAGCGACTCGCGCAAGCGTAAGCGACCTCATCTAACAGTTTCAGAATGGTGCCCCCGTGAACGTTACCGGCAAAATTGGCGGTGTCTGGTGTCATGAGCACTGTCATGGTGAGCTGATGTTTGGGTCGGTTCATGGTGATCGCTCAAAGCTTCTAATAATTTTTGATGGTATCGCATGTCGACTAGACTCACGAAACGTCTTTGGGACGGTATTCTGATTGGTGTGGAAAAAGGAAAGTCCGTGTTGCGTTTGACGTCAGTCATTTGCTTGGTTATGAAGCGATTAGCCGAGACAAATTTTTTTATGTGGTTCAGTGTTTTTTTGAGCTGTTTTGCGATTGGAACAGCTGTCGCAAGTGAGCCGGTTTACATCGGCTTTGATGGCGCATATTCCCCCAAAACAAGTACTTCGGCACAAGCCATTGAGCTCGGTACGCAATTAGCCATTTCGCAGATCAATGGTGCTGGTGGTGTTTTAAACGGCCGTCCTTTGGTGCTCGTGACCAAAGACAATCACGGCATTGCGGCCCGTGCAAAAAATAACTTTATTGAATTCGCTGAGCGTCCCGATTTGGTGGCGGTATATGGCGACAAATATAGTGCCGCGACCGTGCAAACCATGGGGCTTTCCAACGAATTGTCGATGCTTTCAATCAGTGTTTGGGGCTCTGCTGATCCTATTTCTGAAAACCCATCCGAATATCCTTTCGTCTACAGACTCTCCCTCAGAGAAAAATGGGCTATTCCAGCAATGATGCAACATGCCAAAGCGCGTTATGGGGCAGACAGGCTCTGCGAAGTGATGCCTCAAACGGCATGGGGACGCTCGGGTGACCGTGCTTTGGCTGCCAACCTAGAACGGTTGGGGCAGACGGTGACTTTTGCACACAGGTACAAGTGGGGGGGGACAGGCTTTACCGAGGCCATCAAAAGTTGCGTGCGTTCTGGAGGGCAGGCAGTCATCCTGATTGCCAACGAGCAAGAAGGTGCTCAGTGGATCAAAGCCATGGCCGCTTTGCCGCCTGAGCAACGTTTGCCGACTGTCTCACATTGGGGCGTAACGGGTGGCGACCTGCACGAAATGGTGGGAACGGCAGTCAATCAGGTTGATTTTGATGTTGTCCAAACCTTCAGTTTTATCCATAACAAAAGGCCACAGGCCAAAGCACTGTCCCGTGACTTATTGGCTGACATTCGCTTTTCCACTGTAGAGTCCATCATCAATCCTGTGGGCATTGCGCAAGCCTTTGACATGACTCACCTATTGGCGATGGCCATCAACGAAGCAGGATCAACTGACCGCGTGGCGATACAAAAATCCATGCAATCGATCGGTACATACGAGGGTGTGATTCGAACGTATACCCAGCCTTTTTCTGACACCAATCATGACGCACTGACAGCCGAACAAGTGTTGTTTGTTCGGCCACAAGCTGATGGCGCCTTGTTTCCCATTTTGGTGAAATGACTTACGGAAAGCTGGCGCCATGAGAAAAAGTTGGCCCTTGCGTGGTGGGATTGGTCTATTTTCAGTGGGTAGTACGATTATGTTTAAGGCCAGCGGGTTTTGGGCCAGTGTGATGGCATGGCGTCAGGATCATGGGTCACAAAAATCACGCCTTTATTAGCCATCCACGGCGTCATGTTTTTTATAATCGATTGCACCAGGGGTCGTTCTAGCCCACGAAAAGGCTCATCAAGTAAAACCAGCGAGGGTTCTCGTAGCAGCAAGCAGGCCAGTTGAAGGCGACGGGCCTGACCACCCGAGATTCGATTGCCTCGAACGCCGAGCATGTACTCAAGGTTCTCAGGTGTGTCTTCGAGGGTTTTTTTAAGCCCAACAGCGGCTAATACTGATTTGAGCTGATCATCAGGGACATTGACCAATCCCAGGCTTAGAAACTCGCGAATGCTGATGTTAATCAGCTGGTCACTTTGACCAAGAAAGGCAATCTTTTGATATCGCATCTCGTCTGGTAAGGACAAAAGGTCAATGCCTTGTGACATTATTATGCCGCGTACCGGATCCAGTTCCCCGGCGAGTGTTTCGAGCAGGCTGGTTTTACCACTGCCACTTTTGCCATAAATAATGTGTGGTTGACCTGGTAACAGCGTTAAAGAAAAACTTTTTTGCCGGTTCGGCTGTCGCTGGCACACCAAATCATTGATTTCGATCGTCGTCTGCGATCGCTCGGTAACGGATATCTGCCGTGGCTCGACCTGGCTTTGTATGGCTTGACACTCAGGTGCCTCGCTCGTTTCAAGCGCTTGTAACCGACGTGCCGCTTCTTCGGACTCACCCAATCGCCACAGCGCGCCAGGCAATGTTCCTAGCGCCTCGTTCAAGCCCAATGTCATCAAACCCAAGAGCGCTAGGATGGGTGCTTCTACGGCGCCCGATGCCAAAAAGAGGACAAGTAAAGTCAGCGCGAGGGTGAGGGCTTGAACCGAATGCTCACCTACACTCGATACGACTTCTTGTTTAGAAACTCGCAACAGTTGCGCATGATCAATTTCATCTAAGCGTTGGGCACTGTTTTTTTCTTGATTGTTAGCGATAAGTTCAGCCATGCCAGCCAAATGATCAATCGCGGCAATTCTCTGGACGGCACGGGACTGTACAAGTTGCCGCGATTGAGCTCGGCCTTTGAGTGCGCAAATCCAAGCCACAACAAAGATCAGTGTGCCACCCAAACCGATCGTGGTGGCGACCAGGGCATTGCCCCAAATGGCACTGATGCTGATGACGCCAATGAGTGTGAGAAATGCAGAAAATAAAGGGCCAATGACGCGAATGGGAATGCCATCGAGCGTTTCAACATCGGCTAAAAGGCGGCCCACCACATCGGCGTAGCGGCGCGAGTCAATGATGCGTGCAGGTCGCGATGAGATGGCACGAAAGGCGCGCACTCTCAGATCAGCCAGAATGCGCAAAATGGCCTCGTGACCAATCACGCGCTCCGTGTATCGACCAAGCGTCCTCAAGATGGCCAGCCCACGAATAGCGGCAGATGGTGTAAAAATATTCAGGTTAACAATGAGACCTAAGCCAGCCATGGCGCAGGCGGTGATAAACCAACCAGACACTGCGAGCAGTGCAGCACCCGCCAACCAAGTGATCGTCAAGCAAAGGTAACTGACGGCAAGCCAGGAGGCTCGTGGGCGGTATAGCCTTAAAAGATAAACCCAAGGCGTCATTATGCGACACCTCGATTGGTTAATGGTGTTGTCTGAGATATCGGTAAATTGACGACGCGATCACAGGCTTTTAACAGCGCTTGATCATGGCTGGCGACTATGACAGCAACTTGCAAGCGTCTGGATAAGGCCACTAAGGTTTCTATCAAGCCGTCTCTTGTGCTTTCATCAAGTGCTGCCGTTGGTTCATCCAAAATCCAAAGCCGTGAGCCTTTTAAGAGTGCTCTGGCCAGTGCGATACGTTGCGCTTGACCACCAGAAACCCCTCGGTTTTGTTCGCCAATCTGTGTGTCTAAGCCTTCGGGTAGTGCGGGGTCGGGTAGCGTCAAACCAGCTGCACTGAGTGCTTCAAGCAATTGAGCGTCTGGCACAGTCTCTTGTTTAGACATCAGTAAGTTGGAGCGAAGCGTCTCGTGAAAAAGGTAGGGGCGTTGACTAAGCCACGACCACTCTTGCGTTCGCGCGACTTTGCCTTGGCTTGGGCTCAAAAAGCCTGCGACAAGGGCGAGCAGCGTTGATTTGCCACTGCCACTGGGTCCAGAAACAGCGACCATTTCACCCGAAACAATCTTCAGAGACAGCTTTTGAAATAAGTCAGGTGACTCATCGGCAAAGCGAAATGACAGTTCCCTAGCATCAACGACTATCGCACGGTCAGGGGCAATGGGTTCCGGTTGATTCGACTGTTCGTGCGAATCAACCGGTTCGGCTAACCACGTTGCAAGTCCTTGGGACGCCGCTTTTGCGGCACTCATGTCGTGGTGTGCTTGGGCCATTTGACGCAAAGGCAAAAAACACTCTGGTGCAAGTAACAATATAAAAAGGCCAGTCGACAACGTCAGATCAGGGGCTGGGCCGAAAGTGAAAATACCGATTAAGGCAAAACCAATGTAGATCGCCAGTAAGCCAATCGACACGGCACTAAAAAATTCTAACGTCGCAGACGACAGGAACGCCACTCTGAGCACGCGCATGGATGTGCGTCGGTATTGATCAGCCGCCATTTCGACGTCGAGCGCGGTTTGCTCAATGGCTCCTTGCTTGCGAAGCCAAGACATTGCCTCGAGCCGTTCAAGAAGATGACTGGCCAAGGCGGCTTGTTTTTCTTGTTGTGTCTGGTGGATGCTTTCAGTGCCCCAGCCAATCAACATCATAAAGATCGGAATGATGGGCGTGGCCAGTAGCAACAGAATTCCGGCCACCCAATCAGCCCAAAACACGACCACAATGATCGACAGTGGAACAATGACAGCGCCTAATCGTGCGGGTAAGTATCGGGCCAAATAACCATGTAAGGCATCGATTTGTTCCAGATATTGGTGCGCCCACCATGCGGCGTTGCCTTGGGCTGCTAACCCAAATGGTCCTAGCCTTGACGCGGTGTGAAGTAGTTTTGTTCTCAGGCGGGATCGGATGCGGGCAGACAGCGTCTGACCCATTCGGTCACGAAATAAATTTGCAACGTAACGAAGCAGTAGCCCCAATGCCGCTAACCCCCACCACCAGGTCTTTGTTGTTTGTTCGGTAACGGCTGCGTCGATGATCAATGCAATCGACCAGCAAATGCCAACGAGCCCAACCACGCTGAGTAAAGCGCCCAAGGCAGCCAAGCGCAATTCAGTTATGGCCCGCTTTTTAAGCTGACGAAGAAAAGAGGCCGGTGCCTTCTCTGGAACCGGCCCCTGTGACTGAACTGACAGGGGGGAGTCTTCAGTGGTATCCACTACCTGCTGTTACCTTTCCTCTGAATACGTAGTAGGTCCATGCGGTGTACATCAGCACGAATGGAATGACGAATAGTATGCCGATTAACAAAAACAGTTGGCTTTCTGGCGCTGAAGCGGCATCGTGGAACGTGTAATTCGGTGGCACCACATAAGGCCACTTGCTAAATAGTAAGCCGGCATAAAACAATCCAAACAAGGCAATGGTGCCAATAAACGGCAAGGCGTCGTGGCCTTTTCGCAGCCATGAGTACACAAGCCCTGCTGTGATCAAGGTTAACGCAGGCATCACCCACAGCCAAGAGACATTACCAAACCAACGGTCGTTCACATATTCGTCGATCATTGGGGTCCATACGCTTACGATCACAAAAAAGACCATGATCGCCATCAATAGACGATAGGCCCATTTCCGCACGCGAGCTTGCAGTTCACCTTCAGTTTTCAGAATTAACCAAGTCGCACCGAGTAAAGCGTATCCCACAATCATGCCAAAGCCGGTCATGACGGTAAATGGTGTGAGCCAGTCAAACGCGCCGCCTACATATCGAAAGTTTTCTGTTTTAAAACCTTGAATATAGGTCCCGACGACGGCGCCTTGTGCAAAAGTTGCCACCAGCGACCCACCACAAAAAGCCACGTTCCAAGCGCCTTTTTTACCAGGCTCTGCTTTAAAACGAAATTCAAAAGCAATGCCCCGAAATATCAGACCCGCCAGAAGCAAGAAAACACCAATGTATAGGGCTGGTAAGAACACGGAATACACCAAAGGAAAGGCCGCCAGTAAGCCAGCACCACCTAGGATCAGCCAAGTCTCATTGCCATCCCAGACGGGTGCGACGGTGTTCATCATAATGTCGCGCTCTTCTTCATTTTTGGCAAATGGGAACAAAATACCCACGCCCAAATCGAAGCCGTCGGCCAACACATACATCAAGACGCCAAAACCGATGATGCCGACCCAAATGTAAGTAAAGTCATACATGTTCGACCCCTTAAGCGTTGAAGAATGCCGGTGCAGATGGCGCGCTGGTGTCGTCAGCCGCAGACATGGGACGCTTTGGCCTGCCGGTGTCAGAGCCAGCTGGCGCCAAATCAGATATGCCTGCGTTAACCAGTTTGCGTAGGTAGTACAGACCGGCAGTGAAGACCACGGCGTACACGGCGGCATAACCAATTAACGTCAGCAACGCCATCCAGCCTTGCAAACTCGGCGTTAAACCCTCAGCGCCTGTCATCATGCCGTAAATTAAGAACGGCTGACGCCCAATTTCAGTGACAAACCAACCCGCTAACACCGCAACAAAGGGAGCTGGGATCATAAAGGTCAGAAAGCGCAGGTAGCGTCGTGAGTCAAGGAGTGTGCCGCGCCAGACTTTAAAGGCACCCCAGATGCCTACTAAGATCATCAACATACCAATACCGACCATGATTCGAAAACTCCAAAACACCACAAAAACAGGCGGCTGTTTGTCGCGCGGGAAAGCATCCAAGCCGGTGACCGTGCCTTCAGTGGAATGGGTCAGGATGAGGCTGGCAAGTTTTGGAATCCCAATTTCAAAATGATTGGTTTGCTTCTCCTGATCTGGAATGGCAAAGAGCAATAAAGGCAGGCCAGACTCTGTTTTCCAGGCACCTTCCATGGCGGCGACCTTTGCGGGCTGGTGCTTGAGCGTGTCCAAACCGTGGGCGTCACCCACCAAAAGTTGCATGGGTGCTATCACAGCTAGGAGCACAAGGCTCATTTTCAAGGCCTTTTGCGAGGTTTCGACAGCGTGACCACGCAAGATGTAGAGTGCTGAGATGCCCGCCACCACGAAACCGCCGGTCAAAAACGAGGCCAGACCCATGTGAGCAAAGCGGTAAAAGAACGACGGATTGAAAATGGCTTCAGCCCAACTGGTGACGTGAATCATGCCGTCGCGCATCTCAACGCCAACAGGCGTTTGCATCCAAGAGTTGGCTGACAGGATCCAAAAGGAAGAGATAAAAGTACCGATTGCGACCATGTAGGCCGATAAGAGATGCAACCCAGGCGGTACTTTGTGGCGGCCAAACAGTAAAACCCCTAGGAAAGCCGCTTCAAGGAAGAAGGCAGTCACCACTTCATAGGCCAGGATAGGACCCAGAAAATTCGAGGCGGTGTACGAGAAATTGCTCCAATTGGTGCCAAATTGGAAGGCCATAACCAGACCGGACACGACGCCCATGCCGAACACAACGGCAAATATTTTGATCCAAAAGCCTGAAAGTCTCACCCAGTGGGGGTTTTTGGTGCGCCACGCCAGTGTTTCCAACACGGCGATATAGCTGGCCAAACCAATGGTGAATACAGGAAATATTGCGTGAAACGAAACCACGAAAGCAAATTGCAAACGCGATAAGAAGAGGGGATCTAGTTCCATGCCGGGCTCCAAAAGTCATGTGCCGCAGTGTCGATGGATCGACCAACCATAGATCGACTGGTGATTTGCGACACGCCACCCATAGAGAGTACAAACCCTAATCCGCTTGCCATTTGATACAGATCAAGGCAAGAGGGTTTATCTTTGATGAAACCTAAAGTTTTAAGCGGGGGCAAGAGGCGTCTTCTGGATCAATCGCCTTGATCGATTGATGAGACAGAGCTGTTAATCACTGGCTCATGGCTGATTGAGAGCCGGTTTCTAATTGCGCGAGTCCATGGTGCGATGGCA
>JAFMCG010000197.1 GCA_017857895.1 Burkholderiaceae bacterium
GAAGAGCAAAGTGCCGCTGACCTAGGTTTACGAAATGCCATGACGCTTCGCGCTCAGCTGATTGGTATCCAAAAGGTTCGTGCGGGTGAGGGCGTGGGTTATGGCCATACTTTTGTGGCACCCAAGGACATGCGAATTGGGGTGGTTGCATGTGGGTATGCCGATGGTTATCCACGTCACGCCCCAACCGGCACGCCAGTTGGCATAGACGGCACGCGTGCCACCCTAGTGGGCCGAGTTTCGATGGACATGATAACGGTGGATCTGAGCGATCATCCGCAGGCTCAGGTCGGCGACGTGGTGGTATTGTGGGGAGATGGTGGCCCGACGGCCGATGACGTGGCTCAATGTGCTGGCACCATCAGTTATGAACTGTTAACAGCTGTCACGGCGAGGGTTCCTCGTCGCTTCATCAACGCTCGGTAATTTATGTCCAAAATTAAAACCCGCTATGTGTGTCAGTCTTGTGGCGCTGTGAGCCCAAAATGGCTTGGCCAGTGTTCGGGCTGCCAAGCTTGGAATACGTTGGAAGAAAGCCGTGAAACGCCTTTGGACGCATCACCGAGTCGCTTTACGCCCTTGGCCGGTAGCGCTGAAATCCAGCGGTTGTCTGACGTTCAAGCCCAAGAAATGCCGCGATTGCCCACGGGTGTGGCAGAGTTTGATCGTGTGCTCGGTGGCGGCTTGGTGGCTGGGGCGGTGGTCTTGATCGGGGGCGATCCGGGTATTGGCAAGTCAACGTTGTTGCTTCAGGCATTGGCTCATATGTCGCAAAGTGCCCGAGTTTTGTATGTGACAGGTGAGGAGTCTGCGCAACAGGTGGCTTTAAGGGCTAAGCGCCTCGAATTAAGCAGCAGCGATGTGGATTTGTTGCCTGAAATACGGGTTGAGGTCATCGAGTCACACCTGACCAGTCGGGCGCCAGCTGTTGCGGTGATCGATTCGATCCAAACCATTTATTCGAGCGCTTTGTCTTCAGCGCCCGGTTCGGTGTCTCAAGTGCGTGAATGTGCAGCCCAGCTGACCCGTTTGGCCAAGCAAACGGGCATCCCAATGGTTTTGATTGGGCACGTCACCAAAGATGGCGCTTTGGCTGGCCCAAGGGTTCTAGAGCACATGGTGGACACAGTGCTGTACTTTGAAGGTGATACGCACTCGTCATTTCGCTTGGTTCGTGCGATTAAAAATCGTTTTGGAGCGGTCAACGAGCTCGGTGTTTTTGCGATGACTGATCGCGGATTGAAGGGAGTGGCGAACCCTTCGGCATTATTCTTGTCACAACACCAGCAACAAGTCGCGGGCTCTTGTGTGATGGCAACACAAGAGGGCTCTAGACCCTTGCTTGTTGAGGTGCAGGCTTTGGTTGATGCCGCTCATGTGCCCAACCCGCGTCGATTGGCGCTTGGCTTAGAGGGCCATCGTTTGGCCATGTTGCTAGCGGTTTTGCATCGCCATGCGGGTGTGAGTACGTCAGACCAAGATGTGTTTGTGAATGCGGTTGGAGGGGTTCGCATTGCTGAGCCGGCGGCTGATTTGCCGATTTTATTGGCCATTCTGTCATCGCTACGCGACCGACCACTGCCTGTTGGGTTAGTGGCCTTTGGTGAAGTGGGATTAGCCGGTGAGGTCAGACCGGCACCACGCGGTCAAGAACGATTGAAAGAAGCGGCAAAACTGGGGTTTTCAATGGCCATTATTCCGGCGGCTAATGCGCCAAAGCATGCCATTGAAGGCTTAAAGGTTGTGCCAATACACCGGTTGCAAGATGCAATCGACGCGATAAGAGCTGTTTAAAAAGGATCGGTGATGCAGTCAGGGGTACTTGGTTTTGCCATAAAACAAACTTGGCGTGATTTTCGTGCGGGTGACCTAAGGCTCTTGGTGCTGGCCGTTGTCGTGGCTGTTGCGGCCATCAGCAGCGTCGGTTTTTTGTCGGACCGAGTGTCAAGGGCGCTTGAGCGCGACGCTTCTCGAATGTTGGGCGCGGACTTGGTTGTTGAGACGCCGGGTAGTGCCCCACAAAGCTGGCTCGACAAAGCGAAGCAGGACGGTTTGCAGGCCGTTCGGACTTGGCGTTTTCCGTCGATGGTGGGCAATAGCGCAGTTGGCCTTCAATTGGCGGCTATTAAAGCGGTTGAGGACGGCTACCCGCTTCGCGGTGAGATGCGCACAGCCGCTGATGTGATTTCGCCCGATGAACCCACAAAAGCATCTCCGCTGCTGGGTTCGGCTTGGGTTGATCCCCAACTGTTGGCGCTCACAGGCTTAGCGGTCGGCGATAACTTGCAAGTCGGTCATGCCAATCTGACCATTAGCCGAGTGATCACCTACGAACCGGACCGCGGCATGCAGTTTGTCAACGTTGCGCCCCGCGTCATGATTCGAGCCGAAGACCTTGAGTCATCAGGTCTCTTGGGGCCAGGCAGTCGGGTAACGCACGCCCTATTGGTGGCTGGCGACGAATCAGTTGCAGCCGATTACAGAAAGTGGCTTGAGCCGCAATTGAATCAGGCGCAACAGATTCTGTCCGTGTCAGAGGGACGGCCTGAAATTATGCGCACACTCGATCGAGCCAATGAGTTCTTAACGTTAGTGGTGATGATCGCGGTCTTGATTGCTGCTGTGGCCATTGCACTCGGTGCACGTCGGTTTAGCCAGCGCCAGCAACAAGGTATCGCAGTGATGAGATGTTTTGGGGCGACCCAAGGCACCATCACCAAGCTACTGAGTGTTGAATTCATATTGGTGGCCTTGATCGGTTCGTTCATCGGCTTGCTGCTCGGCTGGGCCGCGCAACTTGGACTTGCCAGTGTGATGCAAGGCTTGATTGCCGATGAGCTGCCGGGCGTGGGCTGGCAGCCTGCTGCCCAAGGGCTTTATAGATCGGAAG